>CAYZBC010000021.1:0-12761 GCA_964476535.1 uncultured Maribellus sp. | reverse complement strand
GAAATAGTTACGGCCGAATAACGTGGACAAGCTTCGGGGTTTTTAATTTCAACCGGAATTTCTAAATCGTGATTATCTATTTTGAAATGTTCAACCGACGGACGAGTGTATTCAATTTCTTCTGTTTTTTTAAGAAACGCAGCCAAATCGCGGGCAGCTCCAATGTGCGATGCTCCATCAATTCGGTTCGGTGTTAAATCAATCTCGATTACCCAGTCCGATTCAATTTTAAAATGGTCTTTTGCCGCTGTTCCCACTTTTGCCTCAGCATCTAAAACAATAATTCCGTCGTGGTCGGTGCCGATTCCAATTTCGTCTTCGGCACAAATCATTCCCATGGAAATTTCGCCCCTTATTTTTGATTTTTTAATCGTTAACTCATCGTTACCCATGTAAAGTGTTGTACCAACGGTTGCTACAACCACTTTTTGTCCGGCTGCTACATTAGGTGCACCGCAAACGATTGGCAATAAATCACCAGTTCCAATATTTACAGTTGTTTTGCTAAGGTGGTCAGAATTCGGATGTGGTTCGCAAGTAATTACTTCGCCAATTATCAAGCCTTTCATTCCGCCTTTTACGGTTTCAACTTCTTCCAACCCGCCAACTTCTAAACCCGTTTGAGTTAGAATGTCACAAATTTCTTCGGGAGACTGATTGATTTTAATGTAATCTTTTAACCAGGAATAGGATATCTTCATTTGTAAAGAGTTTCTGTCGTTTTTTGAATGCGACAAAAGTAAAGATTTTCTACTAAAAAGCAGGTAATGATTCTACTTTTGCAAAACAACGGTTTATTAAGGTAATATTAGCGAGATATTCTGGTTTCCAATATTTCCGAAATTGGAATAATCCTTTTAAGTGTAATTAAACTTTTCTCACAGATATATTATATCTTTCAGAAAGAAACCAGATACCGGAATAAAAAAATATTTTTTCTGCTATATTAGCGGAGATAACAAAAATCGGGGGGTGTTAGCACAACATTATGCTTAATTAAATACAACATCAAATGTATCCATATCACAACAAAATAAAACAACGAATAAAAAACAACGAATTGGAAGGTTATGAGTATGTTGACAAATATAAATCAATAAGTCCGTGTTTGATATTGCACTTTAATACAGAACCCAAATATAGACCTATTAGAGAACATTGTTTTAAAGAATATGAGGAGATTTTAAATAATCTTGCAAAACGATGAAACAAGTAGTCTTAATTACTGGAGCAAATGGAATGCTTGCCAAACAGTTGGCTAAGCAACTAGAGAATGAGTATTCTGTCAGATTCTTAACCCGAAAGAAAACTCAAAGCAACGAATATCTGTGGGATTTAAACAATCATTATATTGATCCAAACGCATTGATAGGCGTTCATAATATTATTCATCTGGCAGGTGCTTCTATTGCAAATAAACGTTGGACTAAAAAAAGGAAACAAATCATTTTATCCAGTCGAGTAGATAGTGCTGATTTAATCTTAAAGGAGTTAAAAAAACATCAAATTTCGATAGAAACATTTATTTCAGCATCAGCCATTGGATATTATGGAACAAAAACTTCCGATGATATTCTTCATGAAAAAAGCCCAAAAGGGAACGATTTTTTAAGTGATGTCTGTGGCAAGTGGGAGAATGCAGCATACGATTTTAAATTAAATGGTTTAGCGAACAGAGTAGCTATTTTAAGAATCGGAATTATTCTAGCTAAAAATGATGGTGCATTAAAAAGAATAATGCACCCAATAAAATACGGTTTGGGCTCAGGAATTGGTGCAGGGAAACAGTACATGCCGTGGATACATATTCATGATTTAGTTAGAATATTTAAATTAATCCTTGATGATAAAAGGATTACAGGAACTTTTAATGCTGTTTCCCCACAACATATTAACAATATGGAATTAACTAAAGCTATTGCTCAACTTACAAATAAGCCCCTTTTATTACCCAACATACCTAAGTTTATTCTTCAAGTATTATTTGGAGAAATGTCGGCAATACTATTGGAAGGCAGTAAAATATCTTCTGAAAAAATAATGAATGCTGGTTTCCGGTTTGAGTATGAAAAGCTAAGTGATGCATTAAGATATTTCGAAACCTAATTTAATTGACTGGTTAGAAAAAGATTCCTGCCTGCGCAGGAATGACGTTTTTTATTGGTTTGTGGAATTACTTCGCAAATAGTGAAATCTATCATAATCAAAAATGTTAAATTTAATTATCTTTCGCCGCTGAAAATTCGATTAATAAATAAATCAAAGAGATGAGAAAACTGCTGTATATTATTTTTGTAACAGGATTGGCAATTACTTCTTGCCAGACTCAAAAGAAAGAAAGTATTTCTATGGAAAATCCGTTTTTTAAAGAGTGGACCACACCGTTTGGTGTTCCTCCGTTCGACGAAATTAAAGTTGAACATTATGTGCCGGCTATTAAAGAAGGTATTAAACAACATCAGGCTGAGATTGATGCAATTGTTGCCAACAGCAACGAACCAACTTTTAAAAATACCATTTTGGCATTGGATAAATCGGGAAAATTATTGAGCAAAGTAAGTGGTGTATTTGGGCCATTAAACGGTGCCAATACCAACGAAGAAATGCAGGCTGCAGCTCGTGAAATTTCTCCAATTCGCACTGCGCATGGTAATAATATTTCTATGAATGCCGACCTTTTCAAAAAAATAAAGGCGGTTTATGAAAAAAGAAATGAAAGTGGTTTAGATGACCAGCAGATTCGTGTAACCGAAAAATATTATCAAGACTTTGAACGTAATGGTGCTAATCTTTCGCCCGCTAATCAGGAAATTTTGAAAGTTATTAATACCGAACTTGCTTCTTTGTATCTTCAATTTGGAGAAAACTTGTTGGCTGAAACCAATAAAAATTTCAAATTAGTAATTGATAAACAAGAAGATTTGGCAGGTTTACCCGAAGATGTAATTATTGGAGCAAGTGACGCAGCAAAACGTATAGGTGAAGAGGGAAAATGGGTTTTCACTTTGGCAAAACCTAGTATGCTACCTTTTCTTCAGTTTTCAGAAAAACGTGAATTGCGTGAAAAGTTGTACACCGGTTATTTTATGCGTGGTGACAACGACAATGAAAATGACAATAAAGAGATCATTAAAAAGATTGTAAAATTACGCGATCAACGTGCAAAAATGCTTGGGTTTGAAAATTTTGCCGCATATAAAATTGATGTAAATATGGCAAAAACGCCACAAGCGGTTTACGATTTTCTGATGGAATTGTGGGAGCCTTCGTTGGAAATGGCAAAACAAGATGTAAAAGAAATGCAAGCCATCGCCAATCGCGAAGGTGATGATATTAAACTGGAATCGTGGGACTGGTGGTACTATTCTGAAAAGTTGCGCAAAGAAAAATTTAATTTAGATGAAGCTGAAATGAAACCATATTTCAGTTTGGATGCAACAAAAAAAGGAATTTTTTATGTCGTTGAAAACTTATATGGGTTGAAATTTATTAAACGTGATGACCTTCCGGTTTACCACGAAGAAGTTGAAGCATATGAAGTATTAGAGGCTGATGGTTCTCATTTGGCAATTTTATACATGGATTTTCATCCCCGCGATGGAAAAAGAGTAGGTGCATGGTCAACTGCTTTTCGCGATGTTTCTTATAGAAATGGGAAACGTGTTCCTCAAATAGGTTCAATTGTAATGAATTTTACACGCCCTGCCGGCGATACGCCTGCTTTGTTGAGTTTCGATGAGGTTTCCACATTCTTTCACGAATTTGGACATGCTTTGCATTTTATGTTTGTTGATGGAAAATACGATAGAACCATTGGAAGCGTGCCTCGCGACTTTATTGAATTACCTTCGCAAATTATGGAAAATTGGGCAGCAGATCCTGAGGTGATTAAAGTTTACGCGAAACATTATGAAACAGGAGAAGTTATCCCCGATGAACTTTTAAACAAACTAATTAAAAGTGGAACGTTTAACCAGGGTTTTATTACAGGTGAATATGTTGCTGCATCACTTCTTGATTTGGATTACCACACCATAAAAAATTCGGAGATTGAGGATGTTCGTGCATTCGAAAAAAGTCAAATGAATAAAATTGGATTAATTCCTGAGTTTCTTCCTCGTTACCGCAGTACCTATTTTTCTCATATTTTTTCTGGCGACGGATATTCAGCAGGCTACTATGTTTATATTTGGGCGGCAGTTTTAGATAGCGATGCTTTCGATGCATTTAAACAATCGGGTGATATTTTCAATCCCGAATATGCTGCTAAATTCCGTACACTTTTGGAAAAATGCGGATCCGACGAAGGAATGGTTATTTATGAAAATTTCAGAGGACAGGAACCTTCAAAAGAACCTTTATTAAAAAAGAGAGGATTACTGTAAAATACAATATTTTAAACTAAAAGGTTGCTTCGGCAGCCTTTTTTTATGTCTTTTTGAAGGGTAAATTCATCCTTTTTGAAGTGTGGAAATTTAAAATAAAAGTTTACTTTAGCCAACAATACAGAAGGAGAACCATCATTAAATGAGATTTTTATTTCTAATTGCGTTTTTGTTAACGGGTATCTTTGTCAATGGACAAAAGTCGTTTGTATCCGTGTCGCCGTACCCTGTGAACGTTTATCAGCCAGATGGTTCGCGTTTAATTATTTATGGTGTAGGTGACGAGTTTAACCATTTCTCGGTTACCGAAGATGGGTTTACTGTTTTAAAAAATGAGGATGGATTTTATGAATTTGCACATGTTGGTAAATTCGGGAATTTAAATTCTTCAGGTTTTCGTGCACGAAATATCCCGGAGAGGAACGATTTAGATCGACTATTTTTACAAAGCATTCCAAAATATTTATCAGGAGAGAGTACCAGTATTTTACCTAAATATAGTGTAACGGAAGAAGTCCCGCAAAATGCTTTTCCAAGTGAAGGAACCCAAAAAGTATTAATGCTTCTAATTGAATACCCTGATCTGGAAAGTACATATTCTGAATCGGAGTTTGATGGTTTAATGAATGAAAGTAATTACAACGGAAATGGTTCGTTTAAAGATTATTATTTTCAAGCGTCGGATGGCGATCTTTCACTTAACGTAGATGTTTTTGGTTGGTATGTTTCGCAGGAAGATTACTTCTATTATGGAGACGATAATGAAAGTGACAGAGCTCGTATCCTAGTCGGAGAAGCCGTGGATGCAGCAGAGGCTGCTGGCGTTGATTTTTCTATTTACGATAACGATGGTGATGGAGAAGTGGATAATCTAATAATTGTCCATTCGGGCCCTGGGGCAGAAGAGGGGTCTCGAACGGAATACATTTGGTCGCACAGTTGGAGCCTTTCTTTTCGCGCTCGCGAGTACGATGGTGTGGTTATTAATAGCTATGTTATTCAACCCGAAACCCGTAGTTACGGAATGGTTGGAATCGGAGTTTTTTGTCATGAGTTTGGGCACGCACTGGGTTTGCCCGATTTGTATGATACTGATGCAGGAAACGGCGATTCCGAAGGCCTGGGAAATTGGTGTTTAATGGCTGGTGGTGGCTGGTTGAATAACGAAAGAACACCAGCAATGTTATCTGCCTGGGCGAGGGAAGATCTTGGGTGGATTTCTCCTACTGTCATTAATGCCGAAGGTAATTATTCGTTGTTGCCAACTGGTGCTAGCACGGATTGTTATAAAATGCTTACCCCAAATTCTAATGAGTATTTCTTACTTGAGAATCGTTATAAAACGGGGTTCGATGCCTATTTGCCGGGTTCGGGATTGGCAATTTATCATGTAAATACGAGTAAACTTGATCATGGTGATAATGACGATGAAAACAATAAACTCGCGGATTTTGAAGAAGCAGATGGAGATAATGATTTAGATAATGAAGTAAACAGAGGCGATGCCGGTGATGTATTTCCGGGTTCTTCAAATAATCCGAATTTTAGCGATATCACAAATCCGAATGCTCAAACTTACGATTCTAAATTAACAGGAATCGACATTCAAAATATAGTACTCGATGGTTCTGTAATTCGATTTACCCTTGGTGTCGGATTGGAAACAGGTAAGGATTTAACATTTAATGAAGCCTCAAATGCATTGAATATTGTGAATTCAACACTCGATGTTGACCTGCAGGTGAAGAATGAAGGAACGGAAAGTGCAGCTACATTTAAGGTGTCGTTTTATCTTTCAACGGATCAAACAATAGCTACTTCGGACTATTTGGTGGGAGAAAAAACGGTGTCAGCCTTGGCTGGAGGTGCCTTAAAAAACCTAAATCTTTTACAAGACGCATCTGAGGTTGTCCCATCAATACCTTCTGGGAACTATTTTGTTGGGTATATTATCGATTCCGGCGAAGCAGTTGATGAACTCGATGAGGAAAACAACAGCTTTGTTTTTACATCGGAACTTTTAAATTTGGTTTCATTACCAAACCTTGCTTACAATCTTCCCCAAAATAATTTTGTGATTAACGGATTTGATGTTGTCGTTGATTTGCAAGTTGAAAATCGAGGTAGCCTGATTTCCGATCCTTGTAAAATTGGGTTCTTTATTTCCGTAAATAATCCGGTTTCAATTAGTGATTATTTTATTGGCGAAATTGTGTTGGAAAGTCTGAATTCGGAGGAAGTAGCAAACAAAATTTTTTCTGTTAATGTTTTAGATGAAATTCCCGGTCTTCCTGAAGGAGAGTATTATGTGGGGTACATAATTGATTATGAAAGTGCAATTGACGAGTCCAATGAAATGGACAATAGTTATACATCCATTCTAGAGCAAGTCGATAATTATTTCATTCCAAATCTTACTTTTAATCCCATTCAAAATAATATAACGATAAATGGGTACGATGTTACGCTTGACATGCAAGTACAAAACAGAGGCGATTTGTCTTCTGCAGGATTTAAAATTGGCTATTTTATTTCGCAAACCAAACCTGTTGATTTAAGTGGTTATTATATTGGCGAAACCGATGTAGCTTCATTAAATCCGAATGAGGAAGCGAATAAATCGTTCTCGGTAAATGTAATTCAACAAATTCCAGATCTTCCATCCGGTGAATATTACGTTGGTTATGTGATTGATTATGAAAATGATATTGCAGAGGAAATAGAGTCGGATAACAGTTTTACATTTGAACCGGAACGGGTTGATAATATTTTAACACCAAATTTAACTTTTAATCCCAACTTAAATGTTCTTGAAATAACTGCTACCGATATTGTTATTGAACTTCAGGTTACGAATAACGGAGAAACAATCTCAGAATCGTGCATGGTAGGTTATTACCTTTCAACCGACAATACTATTACTACGTCCGATTTTTTAATGGATGACGATTATGTAAGAAGTTTGAATGTGGATGGAACCAGTAATGAATGGGTTGCAATCGACATCGCTTCCTTGGAAGGAAAAATAAGTATTGGTGAATATTTTGTTGGTTATTTAATTGATTTTAGGGGAGATGTGAATGAGTTGGACGAACAAGATAACGACTATGTTTTTTCTGAAACGGTTTTTCAATATTGTCCACCAGTTTCTTCTGTTGTTGATGGATCAATTTGTGAAGGAGATAGTGTAGTTATAAATAACTCGGTAATAAAAATCGAGGGATCTTATGAATTTGTATTTGAAAGTCAAAGTGGTTGCGATTCTATTGTTACCTTAAATTTGACTGTATTTCCTGCGAATAATACAGCTCTAAATACTGTAATTTGTAGCGGAGATAGTGTTGTTATTGGCGATTCGGTTTATAAAAATTCAGGAATTTATACCGAAGTATTTACCAGTCAATTGGGTTGCGATTCTACTGTGACTTTGAATCTTGAAGTTTTGGAATCCATTGAAACCGTTTTGGATGAAACCATTTGCGTTGGCGAATCGGTTCAAATCGGTGAATTTTCCTATTCAGAAAGTGGAACATTTACGAATGTTTTTTCAACTTTTTTTGGTTGCGACTCGACGGTTGTTTTAAACCTTATTGTAAATCCGCTTTCCGATACACTTATAACCAAAACAATTTGCGGAGGTGATAGCATTCTCGTTGGAAATTCAGTTTTCAAAGAATCGGGAATATTTACTGTAATGTTGAACAATCGTTTCGGATGCGATTCATTAATTACGATAGATTTAATTGTTAATCCCGTTTATGAAATCAATATAAATGAAGTTATTTGTGCCGGTGATTCGGTTGCAATCGGCCAATTTATTTACACCGAAAGTGGAATTTTTGTAAATACATTCTCAAGCGAATTTGGTTGCGATTCGACAGTAATTCTTGATTTAACGGTAAATCCGGTTCACGATACTTTGCTCGAAGTGGTTTTGTGCGAAGGCGAAAGTATCCGGATTGGAAATTCAGTTTATTCAGAAACAGGTTTTTTTATTGAAAATCTCACCAATCAATTTGGCTGCGATTCAATTGTTTCTCTCGATTTAACCGTAAATCCAGTTCACGAAACTTTGCTGGAAATGGTTTTGTGTGAAGGAAAAAATATTCAGGTCGGAAATTCGGTGTATTCAGAAAGTGGCGTTTTTGTGGAAATTCTAACGAACCAATTTGGCTGCGATTCAATAGTTACATTAGTACTTACCGTTAATCCGGTCAACGAAACGATTCTTAATGAGACGATTTGCGAAGGCGAAAGTGTAGTTGTTGGTTCTTCAGAATATAATGTATCGGGGAACTTTATCGATGTTTTAAACAACCGGTTTGGTTGCGATTCAACGGTGTATTTAAATTTAACGGTTAATCCGGTTTACGAGCACTTTATTTCAGTAAACATTTGTGAAGGTACAAGTTATTCTTTTGCAGGAATGCAGTTATTTGAAAGTGGAGTTTATGAGCACAACTTTGCCAGTCGGTTTGCTTGCGATTCGTTGGTTATACTGAATCTAAAGGTAACTTCAATTCAGGAAACGATTTTGAATGAGACGGTTTGTGCAGGAGAATCGGTTCAAGTCGGTGATTTTTTCTATTCCGAAAGTGGAACATTTTCAAATACTTTTTCTACTGCTTTCGGCTGCGATTCAACGGTGGTTTTAAACCTCGCCGTAAATCCGCAAAGCGATACTCTTGTAACAAAAATAATTTGTCAGGGTGACAGTGTGGAAGTGGGAAATTTAGTTTTCAAAGAATCGGGTATTTATACTGAAACGCTCTCAAATCGGTACGGTTGCGATTCGTTAGTAACGCTCCATTTAATGGTAAACCCAATTCAGGAAACGCTAATATATGAAATTATTTGTGAAGGCGATTCTGTTGCGATTGACCAATTTATTTACACCGAAAGTGGAATTTTTGTAAATGCGTTTTCAAATGAATTTGGCTGCGATTCAACTGTAATTCTCGATTTAACTGTAAATCCGGTTCACGATACTTTGCTCGAAGTGGTTTTGTGCGAAGGAGAAAGTTTTACGGTTGGAAATTCAGTTTACTCTGAAACGGGTGTTTTTGTAGAAAATCTTACCAATCAATTCGGTTGCGATTCAACTGTTACCTTAGTTCTTACTGTTAATTCGGTTTATAAAACCCTGGTTGACGAAATTATTTGCGACGGGGACAGTATTGTAATTGGTTCTTCTGTTTATAGAAATTCAGGGGTTTACACAAATGTTTTAAATACGAGATTTGGTTGCGATTCAACAATATTACTGAACCTAATCGTTAATCCACTTTCCGATACAATTTTAACCAAAACAATTTGCCAGGGCGACAGTATTTTAGTGGGGAATTCAATTTTCAAAGAATCGGGAATTTTTACTGAAATGTTGAACAATCGTTTCGGATGCGATTCAGTAATTACGATAGATTTAATTGTTAATCCAGTTCATGAAATCAATATAAATGAAGTTATTTGTGCCGGTGATTCGGTTGCAATCGGCCAGTTTACTTACACCCAAAGTGGAATTTTTGTAAATACATTTTCAAACGAGTTTGGCTGCGATTCAACAATAATTCTCGATTTAACCGTAAATCCTGTTCACGATACTTTACTTGAAGTGGTTTTATGCCAGGGAGAAAGTTTTGCGGTTGGAAATTCGGTTTATTCGGAAACAGGGATTTTTGTTGAAACGCTTACAAACCAGTTTGGTTGCGACTCGGTTGTAACTTTAAATCTTATTATTAATCCGGTTCACGAAATAATGCTTGAAGAAATTATTTGCGATGGAGACAGCGTGATTATTGGAACTTCAGTTTATAAAATATCGGGAAGTTATACCGATGTTTTAGCCAACGAATTTGGTTGCGATTCTACAGTCTATTTAAATCTCACAGTTAATCCGATTAACGAGGTTGATGTTTATGAAAACATTTGTGAAGGAACTTTTTATTTTATTGGGGATGCTCAATATGCAAACAGTGGAACTTATGAACACCATTTTTCTAATCAGTATGGGTGTGATTCAATGGTCATGTTATTCTTAAATGTGGTTCCTCTTCCAAAAGTCGATTTGGGAGATGATTTTGTGATGTTTTCTTCGGAAACAAAAATAGTGGATGCCGGAAATTTTAGTTACTATTTATGGAATACCGGCGAAACGGAGCAATCAATTTCAATAAATAGCTCAAATGGATTGGGTGCTAAAATTTTCTCAGTAACAGCAACCGATGAATATATGTGTAGTGGTTCCGACGAAATTGAAATTATTATTTACGATGATAATAATCCGGCTCAGGATAAAGAGCCATTGCTGAAAATTTTCCCCAATCCTAATCGTGGTAATTTGAGCCTGTTAATCGAACAGGTGTCAGGAAGATATGAAGTACTCATTTTCTCTGAAAGTGGTACTTTGGTTTATCGAAATGAGTTTATTTCGCCAGGCAGTAAATTTGTTAAGTCCTTAAATTTAGAATTTTTACGTAGTGGAAATTATACCCTTCAAGTGGTTTCAAACAATAAAAGGATGGTTGAAAAGTTAGTAATTATAAGAGATTAGCATTATAAAAAATCCGGGCAACTCCCGGATTTTTTATTTTTTCATAAATTACATGCTACTCAATACTTAATTCTTATTCACCCCAATATCTCCCACATCAATATTTAGTGCACCTGTAATTTTACTAATGCTTTCCGGATTAATAATACCGCTGATGCTAATTAATGTATTGTCGTCGCCACCAACAATTAACAGTAGATCTGAAATTTTTCCATTGCCTGCATCTTTTGCTAAAAAACGCACTACTTCGTTCTCCTCTGTAACTTCCATCAGAACTTCGAAATTATTGTTTTTAAAAAATCCATCACTGTCCAATTCCTTAAAGAAATCGAGTTGTTTGTTTAATTCATCGTCTTCAACCGTAAGAACACGAATTCCTTTTAAGCTCGAAAGCATATCGCTGGTTGCTTCATCACCCGTTTCCAACTGCGCTGCAAAACCTAACAATTTGCCCGAAATATTTACTGTGGTAAATCCTTTTTGGTTGGCATATTTTTCAAACAATTTGTCAACCGGAGTATTCTGTGCAAGCACTGCCATGGGCAATACAATCGCTAAAATTAAAATTAATTTTTTCATGATATTTGTTTTTAATGTTGTTAATATTTAAAATTTCAAGTTGCCTAATCGTTTGACAGAGTCTGTCGAAGTCGCGACTTTTCTTTAGACACTATCAGCTGCGATTGTTTCCTTTTTTTCTTTCTCTTTTGGGGGAGTTATGGATGGGACTCTCGACATCTTCTCAATTCCCTCATAAAATTCATTTACAGGGGTAATCCCTTTTTTAATTGGGTTGTTCGCTTTATGCAATTTTTCAAAATTCGAAAATTCAGCCAGTCCTTTTCTGTATTCCGAAGAAACAAATTGCAAGGTCTGTTGTGCGTAAGCATATGCCTGCTCCGGGGTTTCAAATGTATCGTCAAATGGTTTTTGTTTTTGCTGAATAAACAGGAAGCCGCCCAAAACAATAATTATCGATGCTGCTATTCCTGTAACCATTTTCCACATTCCAAGGTATTTCGTTTTTTCCTTGTGCTCGTTTTCCAGAATAAAATCCATTACATCTTCTTCAATTTGCGAATCGTCAACGGTACTCGTCAGTTCCGAAATTCCACCAAAAAATTCTGCATATTCTTCCACTTCTTTCGCCACATCTCCCAACTGGAAATATTTTTCCAATCTTCTTTCGTCTTCCAACGTACTTTCGCCGTTAAAATATAGTTGAAGTAATTGTTTTATTTCTTTTGTTTTCATAAGAATTTATTTTTAAAAATTCGTCGCGTACTTTTTTTCTTGCCCTCGAAAGGTTTACACGAATCGCATTTACTTTAATATTGGTCGCTTCCGAAATTTCGTCATACGACAACTGTTCGACATCTCGTAAATGCATCACTGTTTGCTGTAAATCGGGTAGGCGCTTAATAAGCATTTTAATCTGATTTGCCGATTCGCATAACTCAATTTTTGAATGAACGTCAACCGTTTCCTCTTTTAATTTTCGTTCAGTTTCAGCATCAATCGGCACAACTTTGTTGGCTTTAATCACATCCAGACATCGGTTCCTCGTCATCCGCATGGCAAACGCCTCAATGTTTTCAACCTCCGCCAAGTCGTCCCTTTTTTGCCACAGTTTCAGAAAGACATCCTGAACCACATCTTTTGCTTCGTCCTCATTTTTCAAGAAATGAGTTGCAAATCGAAGCAATTTTTTGCTTATCGGTAAAACGTTATTTTTAAAATCTCTGGCAACCATTTACGTTGGCTTGTTTTCTAATTGATGCTTTCAAAGTTAAGACGGCAGGATTAGAATATCATTACATCTATTA
>CAYZBC010000020.1:0-35498 GCA_964476535.1 uncultured Maribellus sp. | reverse complement strand
TTATCTATCTATTCCTTTCGTAAAAAAAAAGTACTTTTTATATAGTTATCCTCCATTTGTTGTGCGTAATAGTATTAAACCCGATTGAATATTTCGCATAAATTTCATAGGTTTAGTTTAGTTAGTTAGAGTACCTCCCTGTTTATGGGGAGGTACAAATTTTAAAACAATGATGAATAAAGAAATCCTTATAAGATATTTAAATAATAGTTGTTCAGAGAAGGAGTTTGAAGAACTTGTCGATTGGGTTATGAAGAATGCTCAGGATAATGAAGGCAACAGCTGGAGCATGGAACACTGGAAAATGTTTGAACCTGAACTAAAAGAAAAGAATGAGAAAAAATACGGAGCATTACTCGATAAAATTCACCATGAAATAAACCTTAAAGACCAACGGAAAACCAAGGGATTAACCATGGGCATAGTTACATCGTGGTTAAGCCGGGCAGCAGCAATTCTGTTTATCCCTTTATTGGGTGTTATGTTTTATATGCTATCAAACAATAACTTTCAATTCAATCAATACACCGACCTTGCCGTTGACTCTCTCGAAATTATTGCTCCTATTGGCTCACGCACAGTAGTGCAATTATCTGATGGAACAGAAGTTAACCTGAATTACGGGAGTAAAATTAAATACCCACGGAATTTTACAGGAGATACAAGGGAGATAACACTGGAAGGTGAAGCATATTTTGATGTAGCCCATAATTCTGACAAACCATTTATTGTAAAAACCGGAAAATTAAATGTAAAGGCTGTAGGTACAGAATTTAATGTATTGGCATATCCTGAAGATGATATTATTGAAACAACATTGGTTAACGGGAAAGTGGTTTTAGAACAAAACGAATTGAACGGATATACCAAAGCTATTGGAGCAATGGAGCCGGGGCAGCATGTAGCTTATAATCTAAAATCAGGTAAAATTACTTGCACTAAAGGTAGCATTGAAAAATACATTGCATGGAAAGGCGGCAAACTGGTATTCGATAGCGAACCAATTACCGGGGTGGCCGAAAAACTTGGCCGGATGTTTAATGTTGACATTGAAGTTGCCGACAACATTAAGGATTATACTTATACTGTAACGCTGGTAAACGATCCACTCTATCTTGTCCTCGATTTAATGGCAGAAGTAACCGATATAAGCTACAAGGAGTTTCCGCGTAAAAAACTGGCTGACGGTACTTTTTCAAAACAAAAAATACGAATAGAGAAAAGAAAATAAATTATAACCTAACTAAAAAAAAGATATGCCTATGGATGTAGCTAACTAAAAAAACAACAGGGAAATGAGCCAACACTTCCCTGAAGAGAATTTAAAAATCAACCCTGTAAATTAAAAGTACAGGGCAATTTCAAATCTTAACAATACAAAAGTATGAAAAAAAACAACTGTTTTCTTGAGGAATGGAAAATTTCCGGATTACAAAAATTATTGAAAGTTATGAAACTAACATCTTTCTTAATCCTAATTTCTGTAATTAGTGTGTTTGCCAATAAAACTTATTCGCAAACCAAAGTACTAAACCTTAACATGAAGAACAGCACCGTAAAAGAGGTGCTAAGAAATATTGAGGATCAAAGCGAATTTTATTTTATGTACAGCGATAAGCTTGTTGATGTAAACAGGAAAGTATCGGTTGAAATTAAGAATTCGAAAGTAGATGAAGTATTAGATCAACTGTTTGCCTCAACCAATGTGGAACACACGGTAAAAGACCGTTTTATTTTGCTTACAACTCCTGATGTTTCGGGAAGTGACTTAAGAGCTATTCAACAAAAAACTATCTCCGGAACCGTTACCGATGAAGCTGGCCAACCACTTCCTGGTGTAACCGTTCTTATTAAAGGAACAACAACCGGCACTGTTACCAACATGGATGGAAATTATTCCATTTCAAATATTTCGGAAGGCGCTACGCTCGTTTTTTCTTTTGTTGGGATGAGGACACAGGAAGTCATTATCACCAACCAATCCTCAATAAACCTAACAATGTTAGTTGATGCTTTTGGTATTGAGGAGGTTGTGACTATAGGGTATGGAACTAAGAAAAAAATTAATCTGACAGGATCTGTATCAACTATGAATAAAAAGGAACTTGTAAATCGTTCATTACCAAGTACAGAAAGATTATTACAAGGAGCAATTAATGGCTTAGAAGTAAATTCTGCTACAGGTCAGCCAGGTAGAGAAAATAATGCTTTAACTTTAAGAGGGAGGGGGTCTTTCGAAACTAATAATTCACCTTTGGTAATTATAGATGGTATGGAGGGCGACTTATCTACTATTTCAGCTAACGATATTGAATCAATATCAGCTCTTAAAGATGCAGCATCAGCATCCATTTATGGTTCTAGAGCTGCAAATGGAGTTTTAATAGTAACCACAAAAAAAGGGGAAATAGGTAAAAATACCATCAGTTACAATGCTTATGTTGGAGTTCAAAATTCTGCTGTTAATATAGATAATGATATTTGGAATTCTTATCAATATATGACAATGTATAATGAATATTGCGATAGAGTAGGTTTAAATAGCAAGTATCCTGATAAAGTTGTTAATCTATATAAAGATCCTAACAGGAATAAAGACTTATACCCTGATTATAATACAATGGATGCTTTAAAATCTGCAATGATAACAAATCATAATATTGTTGCAAGTGGGGGAAATAATAATGCTGTTTACAATATTTCATTAGGCTATACTGATCAAAATAGCTTATTCAGAAATAATAATTATAAAAAATACACTCTCAATACAAATCTTGAGTTAACAATTAACGATTGGCTAAAAGTTGGTTCAAAAGGGAATATTTTTTATGGAGATCTTCAAGAAAGCAGGTGGGAAGAGCAACAATTGTTTGTTTTTCTTGGACATACTCCAATGTCAAAGGAATATCTTCCTGATGGTAGTGGTCGATATGCCTATTCATCAATGCCTACAGGTATTTCGGGAGAATGGCAAAATAGAAATGTTATGGCTATGACAGCTGACGATGGTCCGAGACAAAATACAAAAAGAACACAAATAAATCAGCAAATATATACTAAGGTTGTTTTTTTGGATAATCAAAAAATGAAATTAAATTGGTTGTCGAAATTAGGAGTAGTTAGTAATGATGAATTTACAAAGATGATTTCGCCTGCAAATATGATGGGTTATTACTACTTAAAAGAATCTGATTATATTGATGGAGGTGACGATGAACACAAAATCGGAACAAAAGGATTTTTTGCATCGCCTACCGGGGTTTATGATACATACAGAAGAGGTATGAGAATAGTATTATTTACAACACTTGATTATGAGTGGAGCATAAATAAAGATAACTTGCTGAATGCAATGATGGGCTATCAAGAAGAATCTGAGCAAGCAAGATATAATCGTGGAAGTAAAAACTATTTCCCTAACGATGTTATAACTGAATTGGATGGAGGTTCATCTGAAGGTCAAAATGCTAGAGGAAGAATAGAAACTGATTATGCAATGCGTTCCTTATTCGGACGATTAAATTATTCGTATAAGTCTAAATATTTATTGGAAGCAAATTTCAGATATGATGGAACAAGTCGTATGTCTCCTGAGAATAGATGGGGTTTATTCCATTCTTATTCAGGTGCATGGAGAGTGTCCGAAGAATCTTTTATTAAAAACAATACCTCATGGATAGACAATTTGAAATTTAGAGCCTCGTGGGGAGTATTAGGTAACTCTGCAATTGGAGATAATGATTATGCATGGCAGACAACTTATAGTACAACTTCATTAATACTTAACAATGAGGTTGTGCAAGGTATAGTTGCTAATGATATGGCAAATCGTAATCTTGAATGGGAAACAACTACTGTCACTAATTTTGGAGTTGACTTGTCAATTTTTAATAGCTTATTTGGATTATCTCTTGATGCATATACTAAAGATACAGAAGGTATTCTTGCAGAGGCCATGGCTCCATTCAGTCTGGGGGTGTCACCCCCTAAGGTAAATTATGGTTCTATGAGAAATAGTGGTATTGAATTTGAGGTAGTTCACAGAAACAAAATAGGAGACTTTGTTTATACATTAAGTTTTATGGGTGCTCATAATAAAAATGAAGTTACCAAATTGATGGCTCCTTCATTTGGAGACTATACTCGCCAAGAAGGAATACCTTATGATTCTCATTACTTATGGATTGCTGATGGAATTTTTCATTCACAAAAAGAAATCGACGACGCACCTAAGCAACAATATACTCCTCTACCAGGAGACTTGAGGTATAAAGATTTGAATAATGATGGTGTAATTAATGATGAAGATAGAGACGTTGTTAAAGGAGTATACCCAGACTTAAATTATTCATTTAGACTTACTGGAGAATATAAAAGTTTTGATTTAATAGCTTCTTTTTATGGAGTGTCAGGTAGAAAAATATACCATAACAACTTAGGAGTATATCCTTTTTATGAAGGCACGCCTCCTCAAAAGAAATATTTAGATGCATGGAGCCCTTCAAATCCTGATTCTGATATCCCTGCTGTTTTTAAAGGAGATTATTTACCTATGACAGGGCAGCGTTCTACCTACTTTTTAGAAGATTGTTCTTTTCTAAGACTTAAGTTGTTACAATTGGGTTATACACTACCTAATTCTGTAATTTCAAAGATTGGAATAGGCAACTTAAGAGTTTACTTATCAGGTGAAAATTTATTGACTTTTACACCGCTTACTGCTTTTGAGCCTGAAAATCTATCTAATGACCTATGGCATTATCCTCAAATGAGAACTATATCATTTGGTTTAAACTTAAAATTTTAAAATATTAGTTATGAAAAAATATTTAATCGTATTAATATGTTTGACTATGTTGGGAGCATTAATGTCTTGCAACGAAATGAATATTACTCCTGGTGATAAAATAAGTGATACAAATGTATGGCAAACTGAAGCGGATATAGAGTTAGGTGTAGCTGGTGTATACTCAAGATTAAGAAGAGGCTATGTGGGTAGTTACAGGCATTATTATGATGCCATGACCGATAATTCTTATGATCATGGACAATGGCTAGGTGCTCACATAATACAACTTGGTAACTTACAGCCATCAACTTTATCAACATTAGTAATTTGGGATCTATCATATCAAGGAATTGCTTCATGTAATGATTTTATGAGAAATTTTCCTCAGGCAAAGGACAATTCTGCTATTTCTGAAGAAAAGGCGAATCAATATGAAGCAGAAGTGCGTTTTATTCGAGCATTTTATTATTTTGAGTTAGTACATCTGTTTGGTGATATACCACTATACAAAGAAACTCCAGCTACTATCGAGGAAGCTATGGTTACGCAGAGTCCTAAAAGTGAAGTTTATACATTTATAGCAACTGATTTGGATTTCGCAATTCAACACCTACCTGATGTATCATATGCGGGTCAAGGTCGTGCTGTAAAAACTTCCGCTATGGCTTTAAAAGCAAAAATAGCTCTTTTCAAAGAAGATTATGAAACTGTAAAATCTTTAACAAGTGAAATTATTAGTGGAGGGAAATATAGTATTGAGAAGAATAATATTAGGTCTCTTTTTATAAAAGAAGAAGGACAAACAGATTGCCCTGAAATTATTTTTTCAGTCACTTATGCACTTCCTGATCAACTTACTCAATATGAGCAACATACTTATTATGAAAGTAAATCGTGTGTTTTTCAGGAATTAATTGATTGCTATGATGCAAATGATTTGCGTTTACGAAGTTGGTTTGTTCATAATCCAAATGCTACGTGGGTAAATCCTTTTGGAGATATTGTTCAACCAGAACAACCTCCCAAAACTGGATGGACTTGTATTAAGTATTTAGATGTGATGGATAAAAGAGTATATGATTATGGCAACTACGATTTTCGGACGGCTCATGATGTTGTTCTCACTAGATATGCAGAAGTGCTTTTGATGTATATTGAAGCTATGATTGAAACAAGTGGGGGAAGTACTGCAGATGCAAAAGCTATAAGCTATATGAAGGAAATACGAGAAAGAGCTAAATTAGATGTAAGTGGTTTGACTTCAATAACAAGAGACGAATTACGGTTAGAAAGAAGAAAAGAATTTGCTACGGAGGGATTAAGGTATTATGATCTTAAAAGATGGAAATTATTTGAAAAAGTTATGCCTAATGTTAAATCTCCTGCCGGAACTCCTGTGTTTAATCCGTATTTTTATGAATGGCCATTCCCTCAATGGGAAATCGATAGAAATCCAAATTTAGTACAAAAATAAATATTGTTAGGATATAGGTAACCTTTGTCAAATAGAGGTTAATGATGTTCAATGAAGAATCAATATTTATTTATTGAAGGAGAAATGGGATTGCTCCTATTTCTCCTCCTATTTCCCGTTTTGAAATTTATTTAATATTTTAAACTTTAATATTTGAGTTATGAAGATCCGTTATAAAATTTTTCTTTGCCTGATTATAACAATATACTTCGGAAGTATAGCTTTTGGTCAAGTTACCGAACAAAAAGGATTACCTGTAAAAATAGCGAGTTTGTGTGTGAGTGGAAAAACTGTCGATGAAGTCGCAGAATTAATTAAAATAGAGGGAGAAAGGGGGGTTGATATAATTATCCTTCCTGAAACTTGGAATGGGAGCAAATACGAAACAGTTGAAGGTCCTCTAATTAGTAGAATGAAAAAACTTGCTGCTGAATATTCATGCTACATTGTTTGTCCAATGCTAAGAAAAGAGCATGAACATTATTACAATTCTTCAGTTTTTATAGGAGATGATGGTAAAATAATAGGTATATACGATAAACTTTTCCCTTATTTTAGCGAATTTGATTATAATCCGCCTGTAGAAGTACCTAAGTCTGATGTAAAAGTATTTGATACTAAATTTGGAAAAATTGGATTTGCTATTTGTTTCGATGCAAAATTTCCGGAGCTATGGAGAAGATTGAATGACAAGGGGGCTGATATTGTTATATGGTCAAGTGTTTATTCTGGATTTACTGAATTGCAAGCTTTTGCAACACAATTCCATTACTATATAGTAACGTGTACTCCCAAGGAATGTTTGGTCTATGACATAACAGGTGAAAAATTGAAGGATTACCAAGATAACATGGAAAGAGGAATATCTGTATCGCGTATTACACTTGATATGGACAGACAGATATATCATTACAATTTTAATTGGGAAAAGAGAACCAAACTACTAACTGAAAAAGGAGATTTGGTTGAACAAGTTGTAAATATGCCAAGAGAGGAATGGTTTGTTCTTCAAGCTGCAAAACCTTCAGTGTCAGTTAGGAAATTAGCAAAAGAATACGGATTAGAAGAGCTTAGAGATTATATCGCAAGGAGTAGGAAAGAAATAGACGATAAACGCGGATTCAGTTTTGAAAAAGAATATGTTTATCCATTTAAATAAGATTAGCTTAATTAAGGGATTGTTCCGAAATAACTTGACACTTTCGGCTTGCCCTTTTGCCCTTTAATTTCTTCGAAAAATCAAATAGCTCTTGCTATTAGCAATTTTTTACTTATTAAAGAACAAAATTACTTCGTCTAAATCAGTCAATTTATTTCATCGCATTCTCTCAGTAAACTAGTATAATAAAACTAAATTTCAAATGAAAAGTTTTTTTTTAATACTTATTGTTACAGTCTTATACTCGTGCAGTTCAAAGAAAACTAATACTGTGGTTCAGGATGAGATGTGTTGGAAATATAATGTCCCTGCAAAAAAGTATTGGGAAGGATTACCCATAGGTACAGGAAGGTTTGCAGGAATGGTAATGGGAAAAATTGCTGATGAGGTAATTACATTTAACGATGAAACCTTATGGACAGGAGGACCTTATAATCCTAACAATCCTAAAGGTTATCCTGCACTAAAGAACATTAGAAAATATGTTCTCGAAGAAGACTATGTAAGTGCTACTAAAGAGTCATATAATCTTGGTAGTATACCTGAAATGGTGCAACACTATCAGCCAATGGGAGCTTTGAATCTACATTTTGAGGGGCATGATTTGAGTAAAGTAACTAACTATGAAAGAAAGTTGAGTATGGACAGCGCTTTAGTTTCTGTATCATATAATTATGAAGGAGTTGCATACAAAAGAGAAATATTTGCAAGCTATCCCGAGCAAGTAATAGTAGTAAGATTATATGCTAATAAAAAAGGTAAAATAAACATATCTGCGTGGTTGAATAGCTTACAGCCATCTGCTTCGTATAGAGTTGAAGAAGATAGAATTATTATGCAGGGGACCACTATTGATATGGCAGAAAAAAAAGGAGATGTTATATTGCCCCCTGAGTTAAGGTGGCAATCTGTTTTAAAGGTTATGGTTGAAGGCGATGGAGAATTTGAAATAAATAAAAAATCAAAAAGGATTAAAATAAATAATGCAGATGCTGTTACACTGATACTTGCTGGTGCGACAAACTGGGTTAACTGGAATGATGTTTCGGCAGACGAGAAAGAATGTTGTAATAAATATATTTCTGGTTCGGGAAAGTATAATTACTCGGAACTTAAACAAAGACATGTGGATGATTATATTCCACTTTTTAACAAGTGTAAGATAGATTTAGGGAAAAATGAGAATTCAACCCTATCAACAACAGAACGAATAGAAAGATTAAAGTCTGGAGAAGAAGACCCGCTTTATATATCTCAATATTTCCATTTTGGCCGTTACTTACTGCTTGCTTCTGCAAGAGAAAATACTCTTGCATTTAATAACCATAATATTTGGTTGAACAATATGGAAGGTCGTTGGAGAGGAAGATGGACTCTAAATATAAATATCCAAGAATGTTATTGGCCTGTGGAGACTACTAATTTAACTAATGTGAATAATTCTTTGTTACTATTTGTAGAAAACTTGGCACAAGCCGGAGCTAGAACTGCTAAAGAATTGTATGGTTGCCGAGGATGGACTGCTCATCATGGAACTGACATTTGGTTTAATACTTGTCCTACAGATGCTGATCCTCACCATGCTACTTGGCCGATGTCTGGAGCATGGCTAATGCAACAGCTATTCGACCATTACCTATATGAACCTGATACTAAATATTTAAAAAGAATTTATCCACTATTGAAAGGTGCTGCCGAATTTTTTATAGATTTTATGATTACCGATCCGAAGACAGGCTGGCTGGTAACATGTCCTTCAACTTCACCTGAGAATGTTTTCTATACAAAAAATAAAGAAATAGCATCTGTCTCTATGGGGGCATCGATGGATAATCAAATTATACGCAGATTATTTAGCGATTGTATTAAGGCTTGTAATGATTTGAAAATTGATAATGAATTTAAAACAAAACTCGAAAATGCAATAGAAAAACTTCCTCCACATCAAATAGGGAAATATGGACAATTACAGGAATGGTTATATGACTTTGAGGAAAGAGAGGTAGGTCATAGACACCTTTCTCACTTGTATGCGTTTTATCCTGACGATGATATTTCATTAAGAAAAACGCCTGAACTTGCTAAATCTGTAAAGAAAGTGATAGAAAGAAGAGGAAATATAAACAGAGGTTGGTCTGGTGCTTGGAAAATTAATTTATACGCAAGACTTGAAGAACCTGATGTTTGTTATGACATATTGAAAAAGATGCTTACAGAAAAGAGCATACATCCTTTTCCTGAGGATAGCGAAATAACACCATCATATGAGGGAAATCAAGGTATTCAAGGAATTACTGCGGGAATAGCTGAAATGCTAATGCAAAGTCATTCAGGGGAAATAAGTATTTTGCCCGCACTGCCTAAACATTGGTCTAAAGGTGGAGTACAAGGATTAAGAGCTAAGGGCGGATATGATATTGATATATTTTGGGAAAACGGAAAACTTGCTAATTCTGTCATTTATTCAAAGTTTGATAATAAATGTAGGGTTAGAGCTAAACAACCAATAAAAGTTATTTCCGAAGAAGGAGAAATAGAACAAATAAAAATTGAAAATAATCTAATTGAATTTAATACAAATGCAGGAAATTCGTATAAAATTGTATGTGATGATTAAAAATATAACTGCTATAAAAATATTATCATGTCTAATTTTTACTTCTTGTATAGTCTCAAGTAATAATGAAACTTTGGATATAAATTTAAGATTACGAATTCCTTTGAAATCCGATAAAAATGAATTTAGTGTAGGTAATAAAACGGAGAAATGGAATGCAAAAGAAACAGCAATAATTATTTGCGACATGTGGGATAAACATTGGTGTAAAGGAGCTACTAGAAGAGTTGAAGAAATGGCAGATGTAATGGAAAAACTTATAACTGTCGCTAGAGAGAAAGGAGTTCTGATTGTTCATTCGCCTAGTGGATGCGTCGATTATTACAAAGATCATCTTGCTTGGAAATTAGGGAAAAAGTACATAGATAAAGAAGTCGCTCTTGTACATGGTGATTCCATTCTTGATACAGAAAAAGGCATGAAATGGCCGTTAGACCAGTTAAACGGAGGGTGCGATTGCGATGTTAGATGTAGAGTTAGAGGCTGTATGTCAAAACAAATTAGTACCATAAATATCAACAGTAAGGATGCAATTAGTGATTCGGGTGAGGAAATAAATGGACTTTTTAAAGAAAGAAACATTAAAAATGTAATAATCATGGGAGTGCATACCAATATGTGCGTAATTGGAAGATCTTTTGGGCTAAGAAATATGGTGAGATTTGGAAAAAATGTTGTTTTAGTTCGTGATCTAACAGATACAATGTACGATTCTAAATCGTGGCCGTTTGTTTCTCATTTCGAAGGTAACAATTTGATGATTGAATATATCGAAAAATATGTTTGTCCAACAATTGTTTCTTCTGATTTTACAGGTAAAAATAAATTTAATTTTAAAAATAACATTTATTAAATATTTTAATATCAGACAGATATGGAAAGACGTAAATTTGTAAAAAAAACATTAATTGGCACATCAGGATTAACATTAGGTGCTTATAGTATGTTAAGTGCATCGTCTATTGGAGCCAACGATAAAGTAGTATTAGCTTTAATAGGAGCAGGCGACAGAGGAACAAGTACTATTATTAATGCCTGTAAGGTAAATAAAAATGTTGAGATTAAAACTGTTTGTGATGTGAATGATTATAAGGCTGATAGAACTATATCTCTTATAGAAAAAGAACTTGGATACAAATGTAAGAGATCTAGAGATATGAAAAATGTCTTTGACGATAAAGGTATTGACGCAGTATGGATTTCGACTCCTGAACACTGGCATGCGCCTGCAACTGTTTTTGCTTGTCAGGCAGGTAAGGATGTATATGTTGAGAAAAATCCTACAATATGTATCTGGGAGGGTAGGAAAATGGTTGAAGCTGCAAAAAAGTACAAGAGAATCGTACAAATAGGTTTTCAGAATAGAAGTGCACAATATGGTTTCTCTGCACGAGAATATATAAAAAGCGGCAAGCTTGGTAATATTGTCTCTGTCAGATCTTACAATATGCTTGGAGGTAATAAGTGGATACCAAGACCTGATAGTGTAATTCCTGTAGGACTTAATTGGGATGCTTGGTTAGGACCAGCAAAATATCGTCCGTATAATGAAAACATCCACAATATGAAATTTCGCGGAGGATGGGGCAATTATTGGGATTTTAGTGGTGGTACATTAGCCGACGATGCAAGTCATGTTATGGACTTAGCAAGGTTAGTTTTAGGAGATCCGGGTCATCCAAAATCAGTTTATGGCTGGGGTGCTAATAGCGCTTGGGGTTCTGAAAAAGAAACTCCCGAAATCCAGACTATTACTTATGATTTTGGTGACTATACTCTAAATTGTATTAGTGGAAATTCAACTAACTATATGAAAAAAACTCCGGAAGAAATAAGAAACAGCAATAGTCAATTTCCTGATTGGAAACAGAATTCTACAAGAACCGAAATATATGGGACCAAAGGTATGATGTATCTAGGAAGACATGGCGGAGGATGGCAAGTTTTAGGTGAAAATGGTGAAGTTTTAGCTCAAGAATATGGAATTGTACCCGACACTGCCCACCAACAAGACTTTATAAATAGTATTAGAACTCGCAAACAACCTAATGGAAAAGTAGAACAAGGACAGCTTAGTTCCTCACTTGTTCATCTTGGTAATATTGCATATAGAATAGGAAACAAACAACTCTATTTTGACGGTAAAAACGAACGTTTCACCAATAGCGATGAAGCAAACAAGCTAATTAAGAATTCTTATAGGGATAAATATTCAATTCCTGAAGATGTTTAGCCACAATTTAAGTCAAATGAAACAGTAATAAGTGTTCCTTTTTAACTTACGGAGATACTGTTTAAAAGCAGTATCATTAATTTTTAATTATTATTTGAACTATGAAAACAAAAATTATTATACTTTTTGTCGCTTTGGGTTCTATTTTTTCTTGCAATCCAAAACAAAGTAATAAAGAAATAGGATTGCAATTATACTCTATCAGAGATAGTTTAAAACTTAACCTAAATCAAAGTATCGAGAAAATAGGAAAAATCGGATATAAATACGTGGAAACAGCTGGATATGAAGATGGGAAGATCCATGGTATGAAACCCGAAAATTTTAAAAAAGAAGTGGAAAAACATGGAATGAAGGTGCTTAGTGCGCACGTCGGACGTTTCTTACCAAGCCCTGAAGAGTATGAAGAAGCAATGTCTTGGTGGGACAAGGCAATAGATACACACTTAAAAGCAGGAGCTAAATACATAGTTGCACCTTGTATGGGTGAAGATGGATACAAAAGTTTAAAAGTCTTAAAAGAATATTGCGATTACTACAATGAGATTGGAGAAATGTGCAATAAAAAAGGTGTTAAATTTGGATATCACAATCATTATCAGGAATTCGCCAAAGTTGAGGATGAAATTATTTATGATTTCATGCTAAAAAACACTGATCCTAATAAGGTTTTCTTTGAATTAGATCTTTTTTGGATTATTATCGGAAAAGCAGACCCAGTTGAGTATTTTGATAAATACCCCAAACGTTTTGAACTATGGCATATAAAAGATAAAGAAGAAGTTGGTGCTAGTGGACTTGTCGATTTTAAAAGAATATTTGATAATAAGAATAAATCAGGGATGAAATTTTATTTTGTAGAGGTAGAAGGGTCTAAAAAATTTGACCAAATCCAAAGTGTAAAAATTAGTTTTGATTACCTCAACAATTCAGATTTTGTAAAATAAATACTTCGAAAATGAAAAATATATTATCATGCTTAGTGCTACTTTTGTATGCTTTAGACATTTCCGCTCAATCTAATATTGACGTTGACTTAAGTTTAGCTTTAAATATACACAATAGTGTTAACGAAAAAGAAAATCTTGGTTTTTCAGAAAAAAAAATAAACTTAGTTCTCCAAACAAGAGATTCGATAAGCAATAAAATTGTTGAAACTGAAGAAGCAGTTGACGTCTCAAAAATTGGAATTGTAATTGTTGACCCATGGAATTATCACTGGTGTATGACAGCATGCGAAAGAGTAAACGCAATGGTGCCCAGATGGAATAAGGCAATTGAAGGAGGGCGAAAATTAGGTATGCCAATTATTTGGGCTCCTAGCGATGTAGTCGGAATGTATTCTGGTACTCCTCAACGCGAGAAGGCTCTGGGAGTAGAATTACTAAATGTACCAGTTATAAATGAGATGCCGCCTGTAAAGTTTACAGCCAAAATTGGTAGGTGTATGTGTGGACCTGGAATAAATTGTAAACTAAACTACGGGTGGGACGGTATTAACCCTGATTTGGTAATTGCCGAAAATGATTTTATTGCGAGCTCAACACCTGAGGTATATACTTTATTAAAAAACAAAGGAATTACTCATGTCATTTATATGGGATTACACACGAATCATTGCCTTTTTGGAAAACCGGGAGCATTAAAGTTTATGGTTCAAGCTGGATTAAAATGTATGCTCGCCAGGGATATTAATGATGCTCAGACAGAATACAATCCGAATGCGAATATCACCCCTGACGATGGAACTCGTATTACCGATGAAGATCTTGAAAGAGCAGGAGTTCCATCAATTAATGTTGCGAATGAATGGAAAAAAGTTGGACTTTGGGATGATAATTGGGTTATTGAAACTGTTCGCATTACACCATGGGGAAAACCGAAAAGACCATATTTCTTTCGACAAACTACAAAAGTTGCGCTCACAACACCTTTACTACATGATGTTCAAATTAGATATACTTTAAATGGAGAAGAACCTACAAATGAATCAAAGGAATACGAAAAATATATTTTAATTGATCGCACAACTGAAATCAAGGCTGCTGCCTTTATTGATAATAAAATAGTATCAATTCCAACATCTGCTTATTATGTAAAAATGCCCACAACACCGCCAAAACCAGATATATACATAGATGACTTGAAATTTGTTGCCGACCCATATGGTGATGGAGATGAAGTTTTAGCCGCTTGTTTTTGGATTCCTAAAATTGGACAATCATATGTTGATACTCCGCTTAGAATTAGGAAAATATTGTATGAAAGAGGCCTTGGATTTTTAGCTCCATCATCTATCAGATACAAAATTGAAGATAATTATGACAGATTTGTAGCTAAAGTCGGAATCGATGACAACAGAATGGATACACAACTTGGTAGAAATTTGGTAATGCATTGCAGTGTTGTTTTCCGTATATTCATAGATGGCGAATTTATGGCGGAAAGTCCTGTAATGAGGATAGGTCAAGAACCTTGGGGCTTTGATGTGGAGATTCCAGAGGGCAGTAGATACATAAATCTAGTTTGTATGGATGCAGGCAGCAGAAGTACTCTTGATTATGGGAACTATGTTGATGCAGGATTTTGTGTCAAATAAATTCGGCATTAACGGAAATTATGAAGGAGCATATGCTACATACCGAACAAACATTCTTGAACTCATATATAAATGGAGAATAATTTTAACCTTAAATATAGTCCCGACTTACTCTGAATATTATGAAAGCATTGGTATTAGATGAATACAATAAACTAACATACCAGGATTTCCCTTTGCCAGAAATCAATAAAAATGAAGTATTAATAAAGGTGAAAGCATGTGGTATTTGTGGAAGTGACGTGCATGGAATGGATGGTAGTACCGGAAGGCGAAAACCTCCAATAATTATGGGGCATGAAGCTTCCGGCGAAATTGTTGAATTAGGTTCAAATGTATCTGATTGGAAAAAAGGAGACCGGGTAACTTTTGATTCAACCATTTACCCTTTAAATGATTGGTATACATTAAAAGGAAAGTATAATTTAAGTGACAATCGGCAGGTTTTGGGTGTTTCACCTGATGAGTACCGGCGTCATGGTGCTTTTGCTGAATATGTTGCAGTGCCGGAGCATATTTTATACAAAATACCAGAACAGGTTTCGTTCGAAGAAGCTGCTATGGTAGAGCCGGTAGCCGTTGCAGCACATGCTTTAAAAGTATCAACTTTTTCTTTGGGCGATAAGGTGATGGTTGTTGGTGCAGGAATGATTGGATGTTTTGTAATCAAACTATTGAAGATTGCCGGAGCAGAACACATTATTGCTGTGGATACCGATAAAAATAAGGCTGAATTGGCTCTGCAATTTGGAGCAGACCAATTTATTGATCCGTTAACCGACAATGTTAATGAGATTGTTTTGGCTTCTACCAACGGACGTGGAGTAGATTTGGCAATTGAGGTTGTTGGAACCAGCCCGGCAATTAATACGGCCATTTCAAATGTCAGAAAAGGAGGGGCAGTTACACTGGTTGGTAATTTGTCTGCTAAAGCAGAAATTCCGCTTCAACAAATTGTAACCAAACAAATCTCACTACAGGGAAGCTGCGCCATTTGTGGCGAATACGAAGATGTGCTTGCCATGATGCAAAAAGGTGTGGTTGATGTGAGGCCACTGTTGAGTAAAATTGCTCCATTGAGTGACGGTGCTGAATGGTTTCAACGATTGTATGAAAAAGAAAAAGGGCTGAACAAAGTAATACTTATACCATAATATTTATGACTAAAAAAATTAGAATCGGAATCATTGGCTGTGGCAAAGTCGCAGATTTACATGCTGGTGGAATAAAAGATATTGAAAACTCAGTTCTTGTTGCTGCTTGCGACAAAGATGACACAAGGTTGCGTGCATTTACTTCTAAATATAATGTAAATGGCTACACAGATGTTACAGAAATGGTGAAGAGCGAAAAGTTGGATATGGTAACCGTTTGCACTCCGCATCCTGCACATAAAATTACAACAATTGATGCGTTAACCGCGGGAGCTAATGTTTTGATAGAGAAGCCACTGGCAGCTTCGCTTGAAGATTGTGATGCTATGCTGGATGCTGCAATAAAAAATGGGAAGGAAATAGGAATGATTTCTCAGAGGCGTTTTTATTCACCTAGTTTAAGGGTAAAAGATGCAATTGATAAAGGGAAAATTGGAAAACCGGTACTTGGTACTGTTCTCATGTTTGGCTGGCGAGATGAATTATATTATGAAAGTGACCCCTGGCGGGGAACCTGGCTAGGTGAAGGTGGTGGTGTTTTGGTTAATCAGGCCCCCCATCAGCTAGACTTGCTACAATGGTTTATGGGTAGCGAAATTGATGAATTGTATGGTGTGTCGAAGAATATGAATCATCCATATATTGAAGTGGAGGATACTGCCGTAGCAATTATTAAATTTAAAAATGGCAGTGTCGGAAATATTATAGTTAGTAATTCGCAAAAACCAGGGATTTATGGTAAAGTACATATTCATGGAGAGAATGGCTCTTCTGTGGGAGTTCAGACCGATGGTGGGGCTATGTTTATTGCCGGCATGTCAAATATCCTGGAACCACCGGTAAATGATTTATGGTCAGTTCCCACAGAAGCAGATAAGTTAAGTGGGTGGGTTAAAGAAGATTCCGATTTCTTTAATAGTATTAATCCTATGGAATACTACCACCATTTACAAATTAAAGATTTTATTAATGCTTTATTAGAAGGCAGGAAACCAATGGTTACAGGAGAGGAAGGACGTAAAACAGTTGAATTATTTACTGCAATTTATCGATCTTCAAGAGATAATATGCCAGTAAAGTTTCCCTTAAAACCAGAGTATGGAAGAGACGATTTTGATGGACGTTTAAAAAGCAATTCATAAATTTTATTGGTATGAGAATAAATATATTTAAACGATTGTGGCTTCTTTTACTCTCTGTTGGACCTGGAATATTTTGTATTGGATATACAATTGGTACAGGAAGTGTAACATCTATGATTAAATCAGGGAGCCAATATGGATTGCAATTATTATGGGTTCTTTTTTTAAGCGCATTTTTTGCATGGATATTAATGGAATCATACGGACGTTTTGCTGCAGTTACCGGTAATACGGCTATAAATAGTTTCCGTAATAAACTGAAAGGGGGCAAATTTTGGGCTATCCTCACCATTATTGGAGTGGTTATGGGCCAGTGGAGTGCTTTATCGGGAATACTCGGGCTTACAAGTAATGCTATTTATGAAGTGGCAAGATTGTTTTTCCCCGGTTTAAACGAAAGTAATTATTGGGCCGTTTTGGGAATTGCCATTGCTTTAATTATTATAATGTTTTCCTTTTTACTGGTCGGCAAATATTCCTTTTTTGAAAAAGTACTCGTCGTATTTGTAACACTGATGGGACTTTCCTTTATTATATCCATGTTTATGGTACTCCCTTCACCTGCCGAAATCGCAAGAGGTTTTATCCCCAGCGTTCCTCCCGGCGGAAATTTAATGGTTGCTGCCTTTGTTGGAACAACCATGGCTGCACCAACCTTTATTGTTCGTCCGCTAATTATAAAAGAAAAAGGGTGGAATATATCCCACATGAAAGAACAAAAACGCGATGCATTAGTTTCAGCGATACTGCTATTTGTTATTAGTGCGACGATAATGGTTGCTGCCACCGGAGCACTTTTTCATGAAGGTAAAATTGTGACTAAAGTGCTGGACATGGTTTATGCACTGGAACCCGTTGCCGGAAAATTTGCAGTGGCCTTATTTATGTTTGGAGCAATGAGTGCCGGACTTTCTTCAATTTTTCCATTATTAATGGTTCTTCCATTATTGATAGGCGATTATAAACAAGGGAAAATGGATGTTAAATCGTCAACTTTTAGGATATTGGCAGCAACGGCTTGCGTTATTGGACTTATTGTACCCGTCTTTGGAATTAATCCCATTATGGCTCAAATAGCCACGCAGGTTGCCAGTGTTTTTATTTTACCTGTGGTTATTACCGGAATCATTATCCTAATCAACCGCGAATCATTAATGGGCAAACATAAAGCTAACCTGTTTTTGAATGCTGCTCTTTTTGCTGCCCTGGTTTTTTCGCTCGTAATTTCATATACCGGTATTTTAGGATTAAATGATTATTTTACAAACTTATAAGCATAAAACTATGAAAACTAAAATGTTGAATTATTTTACATTGATTATTTTATCACTTCTTCTGGTTTTGCCTTCGGTTCAGGCAAAAAATAAAGCAACTGGTCAAACAATAAAAGTATCACTTCAAAAACGAATTCCCTCTGATTTGGATGAAGGGGCAATTATTATTGTCAACGACATACAGGAATGGAATTGTAAAGAAACCGCTATTATTATTTGCGATATGTGGGCTAAATACTGGTGCAAAGGTTCCACAGGCAGAGTTGGAGAAATGGCTCCGTTTATGAATAATGTTGTTTCCATTGCCCGGGATAAGGGAGTTTTTATTATACATGCTCCCAGTGATTGTATGGATTACTATAAAAATCATCCGGCCCGCAAACTGGGGGCAAAATATAAAAATAAAAAAGCAGGAAGAATAATTAGTGATAGCAAACTGGATTCAGAAAAGGATGCAGTTTGGCCCATTGACCAGTCGGATGGAGGATGTGACTGTTCTCCTGAATGTGAACAAGGGAGTCCCTGGACGCATGAAATTGATTTATTAAAGATTTCTGATGACGATGCCATCAGTGATTCAGGAGTTGAGATTGCCGGGCTTTTCGAGAAGAGAGGGATTAAAAATGTGATTTTAATGGGGGTACATACCAATATGTGTGTGATAGGCCGTAGTTTTGGTTTACGCAACATGGCCCGCCTGGGATATAATGTAGTATTGATGCGCGACTTGACAGATACCATGTACGATTCAAAGCAATGGCCCCATGTATCGCATTTTACCGGCAACAGTTTAATCGCGGAATATATCGAGACGTATGTTAGTCCATCCATGCTTTCATGTGATTTCACAGGGCAGAAACAATTTCGTTTTAAAGACGACAAACGTCCGATAGTAGCTTTTGTTGCCGCAGAAAGTGAATATCGTGCTGATCAGCGCCTTCCTGAATTTGCCCATGAATTATTGTTGCATGAAGGTGTTAACTGTGAATTTGCCCTTGGAAAACCGATAATGGAAGGACCCGGCAGGCACAATATTGAAAACCTCCAGATTTTAAATGATGCAGACCTTGCTGTAATATTCGTAAGACGCCGCGCACTGCCCGAAGAGCAAATGAGCTTAATAAAAGGATATATTGAAAGCGGGAAACCATTACTAGGCATACGTACAGCAAGTCATGCTTTTGATGCAAAAGGGAATGTAGCACGAGAAGGAGGTGGTATTACTGAAGCTAAGGAACAGGCCTCTCAATGGTTGTCGCAATGGCCTGATTTTGACAAGGACGTTTTAGGTGGAAATTACGAGGGGCATTATGGCCATTTGGAAGAGCCAACGGTAATTTCAATTGTGCCGGGAATGGAAAACAACCCAGTGTTAAAAAATGTTCCTCAGGAAGGGTTTAACAGTCCGAACTGGCTCTACAAGAACCGACCGTTGCGGTCAGAAAATGCACAGGTTCTTCTTGTCGGGACAATTCCCAATGAACTGCCAGAGCCCGTACTTTGGATTAACCATACAGGAAAAAACAATGTAATTTATACTTCTCTCGGGCATTGGGATGATTGGGACATAAAGGGTTTCAGAAACCTAATGGTCAATTCAGTTCATTATTTATTAAATACCAACAAATAAAATTATAATTATGAAACGGCGAAAATTTATAGGAAATACGATTCTAGGAGCTTCTGGCTTAGTTATAGGGGCATCATTAATACCATTTACGTCTACGTGCAAAGGGGCAAATGACAAGATTGTGCTTGCTCTTATTGGTGCAGGCGACAGGGGACTTTATACAATAATAAACACCTGCAAAGTCAATGAAAATGTTGAAATAAAAACGGTTTGCGAGGTAAAGACAACGATAACGGAAATCGCAGTAAGTACAATTGAAAAGGAATTGGGGTACAAACCGGGGACAACAAAAAAAATGAAGGAAGTTTTTGATGACAAGGATATTGATGCCGTATGGATAGCTACCCCGGAGCATTGGCATGCTTTGGCAACCGTATGGGCCTGCCAAGCAGGTAAAGATGTATATGTGGAAAAAAACCCGACGATAAGTATTTGGGAAGGGCGCAAGATGATTGAAGCAGCAGAAAAATATAACCGGATTGTCCAGATTGGATTCCAAAACCGGAGCGCGCCTTATGGATTTTCAGCGCGTGATTACATAAAAAGCGGGAAGTTGGGGAAAATTTTAACCATAAAGTCATACAACATGCTGGACGGAAGCAAATGGATGCCCCAGCCCGACCAGAAAACGCCCGACTGGATAGACTGGGATGCATGGATTGGCCCTGCCGGTTATCGTCCCTATAATCCGGCAATAACTAATCTGAACGGACGTGGAGGCTGGCTTGATTTCTGGGCTTTTGGAGGAGGGGCATTGTCGGACGATGCAAGCCATGTGATGGATTTGGCCCGGATGGTTATTGGCGATCCGCCCCACCCGAAATCGGTTTATGCAAAAGGAGGAAACTGGCCCTGGGGATCGGAAAAGGAAACTCCTGAATTTATTTCTATTACTTATGATTTTGAAGATTTTACCATGACATGTGATAGTGGAAATGGGACCAACTATATGAAAAAAACCCCGGGAGATATCCGTAATGATTCCAACCGCTTTCCCGACTGGCGTACCAATGCAACAAGAACCGAAATATATGGAACAGAAGGGTTAATGTATTTGGGTCGGCATGGTGGCGGATGGCAGGTTGTTGGTGAAGATTCCAAAGTAATTGCCCAGGATGGCGGTGTGTTTCCCGATAAGGAACACCAGAAAAACTTTATCGAGTCTCTCAGGACCCGTAAAAAACCAAATGGTGATGTGGAGCAGGGACAGTTGAGTGCCTGTCTTGTACACCTGGGCAATATTGCTTATCGGGTGGGGAATAAGCAACTGTTATTTGATGCGGAGAATGAGCGTTTTATTGAGAATGAAGATGCAAATAAATTTTTAAAGACCTCTTATCGGGATAATTACAGAATCCCAGAGAAGGTGTAATACGAAGAGATTAAAAACTTTTGATGGTTTCTGATTATGACGGAATTATAAACTTTATCTGGTTTATTTTTATTAATTACAAAACGAAAAAAAAATATCAAAAAGTACGGGATATTATGGCAAGTGCGAATGAAAAAGTAGTATTGGCCCTTATCGGTGCCGGAGGAAGAGGGACAGAGATTGTCCTCAGCATGCAAAAGTGCTGTCCAGGGGTTGAGTTCAAATACATATGTGATGTTGATAATAGTAGGGGTGGTAGAGCGATTAGCGAGTTGGAAAAACAGCAAAAAACAAAACTGCAAAGGGTTGAAGATATGCGTCGTATATTTGATGATAAGAATGTAGATGCAGTTGTCATTGCCACCCCGGAGCACTGGCATGCTTTGGCTACGATATGGGCCTGTCAGGCAGGCAAAGATGTATATGTGGAAAAGAATATCTCACTCACTATTCCAGAGGGTAAGAAAATGGTTGAATCTGCCCAGAAATATAAGCGGGTAATACAGTGCGGAACGCAAAACAGAAGTGCGGCCTATTCATTCTCCGCACGCGATTACATACAAAGCGGCAAATTGGGAAACATTGTTCTTGTAAAGACCTTTTGCATGCTTCCGGGAAGCAATCCGTGGTTCCTTAAACCCGATTCAGCAGTACCTGAAGGATTAAACTGGGACATGTGGCTGGGGCCTGCTCCCAAAGTACCCTATAATGTCAGTAGGCACAAGGCGTGGTATGATTGGTGGGCCTATTCCGGGGGTCAGGCGCTGGCAGGCGATGCCTCACATGTTATGGATTTGGCAAGGATGGCATTGGGAGACCCTGTGGACCCAAAATCAGTTTTTTGTGCGGGCGGCAGGGTTTTATATGATGACAATCGGGATATTCCAGATAACCAGACAATTACTTTTGATTACGGTAACTTTGTAATGACCTGTGAAAGCTCGAATTATGGCAATTATCTTTTAAAAACACCGGTAGAGGTACGGTATGGGAATAAATTCCCTGACTGGCAACTGAACAGTACCAGGATAGAAATATACGGTACCGAAGCCATGATGTATCTTGGGCGGCATGGAGGCGGATGGCAGGTAATGGGAAAGGATTCCCAAATTTTAGCGCAAGACTTTGGATATTTTCCAGATGAAGTTCACCAACAAAATTTTATCGGCTCCATCCGTTCGCGAAAAACACCCAATGGAAATATTGAACAAGGCCAACTTAGTGCAAATTTAGTGCACCTTGCAAATTTATCATACCGGGTGGGGAAAAAGCAACTTAATTTTAATGGCGATAAGATAACCAACTCGAATGAAGCTGAGTTACTTGAAAAAAGAACCAATAGGAGCGGATTTGAAATTGTCTAAAAAATGTAAAAGATGGGCAAGGTAAGATTAACAGGCAAACTAAGGGCTGTTATTATTGTATCAGGTATTGTTGCAGTGTTTTTTCTTGCCGTTGTTGGTTGGCTTTATTACCGAACGACAGGAAGAGTACAAATTCAATTTGATATTCATCAAAACCAGGAATTAATTCGTCTTTCAACTTATTCAGAACCACCGCAATTTGCAATCTGGCTTGAAAATACCAATACGCACAAATTAAGGACAGTATTTGTAACAAGACGAGTAAGCGTTGGCGATTGGGAAGGAAAAACAAATGTACCCGTTGCACTGCCAAGGTGGTTTGAATTATTCAGGGGAAAGAATGAATCCCATAACGTTATTATCGATGATAAATACGATGCCGTGACCGGAGCGACCCCAAAAGAAAATTACTTTTCTATCCTTGCAGAAGTAAGCCCTGGTTCTAGCTGGATATGCTGGATAGAGGTGAACCTTGCAGGCGATTATAATGATGCTTTCCCTGCGCTTAACCTTCAATCCTTAGAAGAAGATGAGTTTTCTTGTGGCCAGCCGGCGTTACTTTATAAAGCAACAATAACAGCTATCGCAGGAACGGAATCTATCCCGGAATTGGCCGAACAGTCAATTTGGGAGGGTGGGGAAAACCGCGTTGAATTGGTAAGTAAGGGAGTAACAACTGCAAAAAATGTTTTTGACGAAATGAGAATTTCAGTGATAAAACCGAAGATAAAGTTGATTGAAGATAAAGTTGAAAATCAATAAAAGATGCTAAAAGGGATTCCAAAAATAATAACGCCTGATTTGTTGGCAGCATTGGCCCGTATGGGGCATGGAGATGAAATTGTATTAGCTGATGCCAACTTCCCGGGAGAAAGGATTAACAAAAATGTTATACGTTGCGATGGGAGTGAAATCTCTGATTTGCTTGGGGCAATTCTTCATCTGTTCCCTCTAGATAAATCGGTGAAATCTCCTTGGTTCATGATGAAATCAACGGAGTTGACAAATTATGATGATAGTTTGGAGCAAAATTATTCTGGAATTTTACGTCAATTTTCTCCTGAAATTAAAAGTGCAGAAAAGATAGAAAGATTTGATTTTTATGAAAGAGCATCTGAAGCTTATGCTGTGGTGATGAGCGGTACAGCAAAGCGTTTTGGTAACATCATCTTAAAAAAAGGAACTATATTTTTATAACCAAATTTGAATAGGATCATGCAAAAGAGAAAATGTAAATCAGTAAATATAGAGTTATCAGTTCTAGGTGCCGGATGTTGGGCTTTCGGTGGAGGTGATTACTGGGGAGACCAGAACCAAAAAGATGTAACCAAAGTAGTTCATGCTTCGGTTGATATGGGAATAAATTATTTTGACACCGCTGAAGCATATAACGAAGGCCGCAGCGAATCGTCACTTGGTGAGGCCATAAAAGAAATTTCCAGAGAAAAGCTTGTGATAGGAACAAAGGTCAGCCCATCCAATTGTTATAAAGATTCCTTAATCCGGCATTGTGAAGCATCTTTAAAAAGGTTGCAGACAGATTATATTGATCTGTATATGATTCACTGGCCAATTCACTCCTATTCAATCAAACATTTTTCTAATGACCCAAAAGTGGTGGATAATCCACCGAAAATCAATGAAGCCATTGAAGCTTTAAGAATCCTTAAGCAACAGGGGAAAATAAGAGAATTTGGGGTAAGTAATTTTAGCCGCAATCGAATGGATGATCTTCCACGTGACGAAATTGCAGTTAACGAACTACCTTACAATATGCTATGTCGGGCAATTGAATATGATACTTTGCCATACTGTGTGGAAAAAGGAATTGGGGTAATTGGTTACATGGCATTGTTGCAGGGAATTCTGGCTGATATTTTCCCAACCCTTTCTGATGTGCCAGTATGGCAAAGACGAACACGTCATTTTAATTTCAAGAGCACAAAAGAGTGTCGTCATGGAGAAGAGGGAGTGGAAGAAGAAACCAATAAAGCAATACAAAGCATACGAATTCTATGTCACGAGATAGGTCTTACATTGCCGGAGTTAGCTATAAAATGGATATTGGCAAACACTGCTTTAACATGTACTTTGGTTGGCTCCAGAAATATTCAGGAGCTGGAGGTAAATGTTAAAGCCATACAAGAACCTCTTGATAAGAATATCAAAGCTGAACTCGATCGCATCACTTTTCCAGTAATGGATAAATTGGGCAACCATTTTGATTATTACGAGAATGCTGATAATGATAGAACCCTATAAGAGCTTAATATAATATTTTGGGGAAAGCGAATTAAAATTAAGGGAAAGCGAAATTAACTATACGTATTATTGTAATTATTAGAATAAAGATTCGAAAAAAAAGTATCACCTTCAAATTGAAAAGTAAACGCTAAAATTATAAAAAGGGTTATGGGGAGTTCTAAACATTAAACATTAGAATATCAGTTAGTTATTTTGTGTTTTAGCGACATACCTAAAAGACATAGTTATATGATACGCCAAAAATAATACAAGTTTAAACGGCAAGAACACCGGACGTTTATAGATTGGTTTATTAAAGTACCTGCAAAAATAACCAAAAGCGGGTACCAGACTGAGATTAAGATGTATGAAAACCATTTTTATAAAGCCGATTGGCAAGAACTTGACAGGCGCATCGAAACGGCATAAGAATTAAAGAAAGGCGAGAAATATGAATAAAATGATTAAGATGCACGGAAGAGCTACGTTCACTTAGATGAGGAATCGAAAAAAACAGGGATATCTTTCCCGCTAGGGCAAGGGCATACAAAGTATTTATGACCGGGGTTATACTAATTTGATCGGAATTGAATAATACTTGTTCTATGACCGAACTTTATTCGGTATAAATTTTTCAAATTAGATATTTAAGATACATTATAAAAATCAAATATTCCAATTAAAATAATAAAAAAGATGAAAAATTTATCAAGAAGAACATTTTTACGATCTGCATCAGCAGCCGGAGTAGGAGCATTATTTATTCCAGGTTTTATAAGTTGCGCCCCGAGCACAAAACTTCGGTTTGCAATAATTGGTGTTGGCGGGCAAGGAGAGGCGAGTTGGAGGCAGCTTTCAATGGATAGTATTGTTGCCATGTGCGACGTGGATGACCGAATGTCTGTTAAAGGGTACAAAGCTTGCCCCAAATCAAAAAAATATAAAGATTTCAGGGTAATGTTCGATGAAATGGCGAAGGATATTGACGCCGTTATTATCGCAACGCCCGACCACACCCATTTTCCGGCTGCAATGGCCGCAATGGAATTGGGTAAACATGTTTTTGTAGAAAAACCTTTAGCACACAATATTTGGCAATTGCGCACTTTAAAAAAGGCTGCAAAACATTACGGTATTGTATCGCAAATGGGAAACCAGGGACATACCACAAATGGTATTCGATTAGTTAAAGAGTGGTACGAGGCAGGTGTACTTGGCGAAGTTAGAGAAGTAATTGCCTGGCAGGGAAAAATCGATTTTGAAAAAGATAAAAGCTATTTCGCGTTACCGGACAGTTTTCCTCCGCAGCCGCAAGAAGTGCCAAACGGATTGGATTGGAATTTATGGCAGGGTCCGGCGGCAGTGCGACAGTTTAACAATATTTATGTTCCCCGCACCTGGAGGGGATTTTATGATTTTGGTAATGGGAAATTAGGAGACTGGTGTTGTCATACCCTGGATGCTCCTTTCTGGGCTTTGGATCTTGGATTACCCCACACTGTGGAAGGGAAAATAACAAGTCCGGTGCCGGACCATAGCTTTATTGCTGAAGAATCATTGGTAACATGGCAGTTTGGAGCGCGCGGAAACAAGGCTCCTGTTACTATGAAATGGTACGAAGGTTTCGAAAAACCCGCAGTTAGGCCGGAATGGGGAATTGACGAACTTCCTAGCGGAGGAATGATAATGATTGGCGACAAAAAAACTTTGATTACCGGTGGCAGGCCAAACGATGCACGCCTACTTGTTCCGGAAGAAGAAATGAAAGAGTTTCTGAAAAATGCCCCTGCCAAAACTATTCCAAGGGTTGGGGAAGAAAAGCCGGTTCAGGAATGGATTGACGCAATCAAAAACAATACACTGCCGGGTTCAAACTTCGATTATTCAGCAAGTTTGGTTGAAATGGCCCATGTGGGTGTTTTGGCGCAGCGTTTTGGGGGAATCATTAATTATGATGCTGAAAACATGAAAGCCACGAACCGCCCTGAATTAGATGTTTATATAAAAGAACCCATGCGCGAAGGTTGGGTTTACGGAGAAAACCTTTGGTAGAAAATATTATTAATAGATTAGAAATAAAAAAAAACATGGAAGTTTTAAAAGGAAACAAAGAGTATTTTAAGGTATTATGCTATTACAAAAAGTCTATTTGATTTAAAGGGTTAGATATGAGATATATGGTAGTGTTACTAATGTCATTATTAGTTTCCAGTGTAAACCAACGAAAAGAATAGGTGCCAAAGATCGACCAATCCTTAATTGTAAATTTTCAGTGTAATTTGGACAGATTGGTATAGAAATTAAGAGATAGATTTCTTAAATTAATAACCAAAAAGTTTAAATTATGGAATAAAAAAAAACAGAGTGCTAAATCGAAAGTAAAAGAGATAAGGAGGCATACTCGTAAGAAGTATTCAGCAGAGGAGAAAATCAGGATTGTAATAGAAGGATTAAGAGGTGAAAACATTTAACATATTTGCAAATTCCAAAACGGGAAGGCTTTTTGGAAATTTGTCACACCCAAACTGGTTTATATAATGACTAAATAACAAAAACTTAATTTAAATAATTACTTATGAAATACTTTATAATTTCTTTTTTCAGTTTGCTTATAATATGTTCTTGTTCGACGGAGTATATTTTTGATGAACAAGCAGGTCATTTAGGTTTGTCAATAGATTATACCGGGAAAATAACTTCATTGGAAGATCGATCAACCAATACAGATTATATAGCAAATGAACCATCTTATTTAATAACCTGTAGTAAATATGGATCTGATAGCATCATGCTTCAACCTATTTCTGCAAAGGATATAGGGCATAATCAACTTTTATTGACCTATCCTGAAGGTGTAAAATTAACAGTTTCTGTTGTGCCTACAGAGACCTATTTCCGAATAGAATTATTAAATGCGGAACCATTATCCGAGATTTCGCAAATCAAATGGGGACCTTATCATACAAATATGCAAGGTTATATTGGTGAATGGTTCGGTATAGTTCGTAGTGATGATTGTGCAATAGGCATTTTGGGCTTAAATCCTAATACAGAAGGACATAAGCTTTTGCCATCGATTGCGCAATACACAGATGAAGGCGCTTCACTTCAATTGACATCATACGATTATACCAAAGGGGTATTTAGAGATGATACGGGAAAAGAAAATAAATTACGTATCGCAAAACCCATTCCGGTTACGGTAGTTGGTTCTTCTGTAGCAATGTATTCATCGGAAATAGGTTACAACAATGAACTAAATGCAGTTGAGAAGATTGTATTGAAAGAGGATCTCCCTTATCCTACCATTAATGGAGAATGGAACAAGCGTTCTATCGAAGGACAAAAATTTTGTTTGTGGTCTCTTTACAACGAAAAGAATTTTGACGATTATCTTAAGTTTGCGCATGATATAGGGGCAAGGATTTTATGCAGGCCAGGAGGTTTTTCAAAAAACTGGGGACACTTTGATATTGATTTAAAGAATTTTGAAGGGGGCGAAGCAGAACTAAAAAATAGTAGCAAAAAGGCAAAAGAATTAGGTATAGGTACTACGCTGTATTCCCTTACCACTTTTCTAATGCCTCACCATGAACGAGAACCTTATTTGGCTCCGGTTCCTGATGAGCGTCTACAATCCTGGCGATACGGTACAAAGGTTAGCAAGCCGATAACGAATAATGATAAGATAGTTGTTTTGAAAAACGATGTGAATATACTAACAACACTAAAGGCAGGTGCAAGAACCATTCAAATTGATAATGAATTAATTGAATTTAAGGATTACAAAGAAGTGAATGGTGAGATTATTTTGTCAGAATGTAAAAGAGGGTGTTTTTTTACGGAAAAACAAAACCACAGAAAAGAGGCACCGGTAAAATTTATGTACGTAGCAGGATTTCATAATTTTTACCCTAACACAATCGATTTTAGTAAAGAATTTGCAGGTCGATTATTTGAAATTCTGAATAATACAGATCAGGAAATGTTTGTGACTGATGGATTTGAAAGTTGTCTCGAAACGGGATATCGATGTTATACGGGTAATCTGTTTATGGATTCTTTTTATAAGAAATGTAAGGAGAATAAAAGAGAAGTATTATGGACAGGTTCGAATTTCTCTCAATATTCATGGCATTATTATTCTCATATGAGTTGGGGTGAAGGTGATCAAGATAAAGGAATTCGTGGTTCCATGCTGGATTATCGTATTTCAAGGCAAGTACTGTTGAGCACAAGTTTAATGCCAAAAAAACTGGGACAGTTTTACCCAGATTTGGCAACTGTAGAGGATATAGAGTGGTTGATGGCTTTGGCAACAGGTTGGGATTCCGGAGTTGACTTTCAATTGGATTTAGATAAATTCCGTGAGAATCCGAATTATGATGAAATTGTGAAGAAGTTACATTTATGGGCTCAGGCCAGAGAGGAAAAAGCATTTACAGAAGAACAGAAGAAACAACTTCGACAGACAGATAGAGAATACGAGTTATCACGCAAAGCAGATGGTTCTTGGGATTTGAAGTTTGTGAAATATTGGCAGAGCGAGAAGGTACAAATCAGACCTTCTTCAGATTTACCTATCCAATCTATATCTGGAGCAGACATACAACCATGTAGTATAGATTGGACGTGGACACACAATCCGGCAACTTACTATGAGGTGATTTTATCGGATGACATGATACATACTGCGGGAATTCAAAAGAGTGAGTGGAGCGTGAAGTATCCTGCATTTACCAATCCGGAAGGATCTTGGTATCAGACGGAATCAAGACATTTTCAGTTTGTAGTTCGATTACCTGAGGATGCTCTTTGTGCTGTAAATAATGTCAAATTAACTTTTGATGGTTCAGAAATGGTGATTCCGATGACTTTAAAACCTGGAGAATATTTAACCATGCCGCAGATTGTGCCGATAGTATGTATTTATGATAAAGAACATCATTTGCTGGAAGAAAAGATGATACGAGGAAAGATTCCTTTTACACAAAATGGATCAACCGCTAATGTTTCTGTTTCATGCACACCTGAAGTGAAAGGAAAAAATCCATCATTGATAATGAATATTCGATGTCAAAATGGATATTTTTATTAGCCACTGCCAAATAGATTGTTTTATATAGATTTGTTAGCAATATATTCCAATACCTAACCAACACTTTCTTCCATGACTTTACATGATGCAATAGAAAAACTACTCAAACAAAATGGTTACCCAATGACCACAACTGAAATTGCGAATGAACTAAACCGAAATAAGTGGTATCAAAAGAGAGATGGTTCACCTATAATTCCATATCAAATTCACGGAAGAACAAAAAACTATTCCAAACATTTTAACCGAAATGGTTCAACAGTTTCTTTGGTAGGAGTAGCTTCTCAAACAGTTTCAAACACAAAAAACATAAGCACAACTGAGAAAACAGTAAGGATGAGTGAGGTTGAGTACAAGCCTGGATTAATTGAAAAAGTATTGATGAACGAAAAGAATTACAAGTTAGCTGGTAACATTGATAGTCTTGTTCCTGATACTGCTGGTCTTTATTGTATTCGAATTAAAAATATACAAACTATTCCTGAACCATTTAATTCAATACTAACAGCAAGAAAAAACAACATTATTTACTTAGGCATAGCATCCCAATCACTGAAAAAAAGATTACTAAACCAAGAACTAAGAGCCAAAGGGCATGGGACATTCTTTAGAAGTATTGGTGCGGTTTTGGGCTTCCGACCACCAAAAGGTTCCTTAAAAACCAAGGCTAATAAGAAGAATTATAAATTTAAATCTTCGATTGAGATAAAAATTATTGAATGGATTAATTCAAACCTAACCGTCAATTGGGTTACAACAGATGCAGACTTAAACAATATTGAAAGTGATTTAATCTCAAAATACACACCATTATTAAATATTACCAAGAATCCATTAGCTCTTGAAGAATTAAGAGAATTAAGGGCATTATGTGTACAAATAGCAAACTCTTAAGACGTCACTAACATGGAATATTCATTTTCTGAACATCTTCACAATTATGCAGTATGGACTGCGGCAAGAGCCGTGCAACGTGGGTACACTACGACCAAAAACATAAAAGCTGCCATTGATAAAACAGAACTTTCTTTTCTGGCGAATAAGGGAGGAATAAAAACTTCAGAGGAATTTGACAATTTCCATAGAAAAACTGCAAACATTTTAATTAAACAGTTAGCTGATTTAGTTGTGCCAACAACATATGGAAGAGCAGCTAAAATTATTGCGGTATATCTAAAAACTTCTGTTGTAATCAGAGACAGAGGGAAAAGTCATCTATCAAAAATTATTCATCCACCAATTGATAATATCTTACTTACAAATTTATCTAAAACCAATAGAGGACTTGGGCTAAGTAATATCAAATGGACACAGTTATCGGAAAAAGAATATTTTGAACTGATTAAGAAATTACGCACAATACAATTAGATAGTTTTTGGAAACTTGAAAAATATTGGACGCCCATTCAAGTTTAAAACAAAGGATTATTTTGATAAACTTCTTAACAAAAATGTTTTAAATTGTTTAATTTCAATTTCAGGAAATGACTCAAATGGAAAACCTAAGAAATTCTAATACCCATGAATAAATTTAGAGAAGCATTTTTAGCAGAAAGAGAAAATAATGCAAAAGCTTTGTTCGAGAAAATAAAAAATAACACCTCGCCAAATATTGCAGATTTATGGGCATTAACTGAAGAATACTTTATAGAATGGAGGAAGTTAAATGACTTTCCAAAATTACTTAATCATTTTGATTCAAAATTGCTACTTTTTAAGGAGTGGAAACAAGATAATAAACTAACTGATGAACTAATTATCACAACTGGTGAATTGACCCCATTTCTTGAACAAAAAAAACTATCAAAAAATAAAAAGCTTTACCTTACCAAACAAGTAAATGATGGAAAAAAGAGATTGTTTGTTGCTTATACTAAGCAAGAAGGTAAGAGGTATTTTGGAAAAGAAGTAACACTTGAATTTGTTGCAGAATTTTATTCATACCTAGACTGGTTAAAACAGAGAAACAAGAAACAGGAAATCCTTTATATAAATTCCCGTAATGCTCCAGGCTTTGACAATGAAAGAGTCTTTATTCATAATGATATCTATGATACAACAAACTCAGATTTTGAATTATTAAAAATGGGTGGAATTGAAGCTCCTAAAGATGGTTATGGAATTCTTTTAAGGGGGAAAAGATTAGAGTTTGTAAACCTTTGTGGTCTTCGTTTATCTGGAGAAGTTTTATTTGGAGAAGAAGGCAATTTGAGTTGCTCATTTTGTGCTTGTGATAATATGAAAGCAGAAAACCTTAAAATGTCATTATTAGAATTTGAGAATTGTTCTATTATGAATTTAAAGATTAGTAACTCCAAAATTCAGCAATGGCGATTCTATAATTGTCATATTTCAGGTGATTTTATGCATTCTCAATTCAGACATATAACTGTACATAATGGGCAATTTAATCCTGTGATAAAAGATTGCACTCTCTTTGGATTTGAAGTAGAAGCAATGGTTCCTTACAATAATAGTATATACATAAAAGACGAATTACTTGAGTGTAATTCGTCTTTTTAGGATGAAAAACCTAAGCAGATAGGTTCTAATTTTCGTTATAATAAATACTACGATTCCTTTCAAATATTGAGTTATAGCTTATTCATAAAAAATTTATATTAGGCATAGTTGAATGATTTGAAATTGTACATGAAGTTTAAAATGAATTTCTTAAATCATTGATTTTTTCACAAAATACTAAGAATCTTAAAATAATTAAATATTCTGGTAATTTTTATATTATACTGATGTGTCATACATTCCATTCCATCCCCTGTATATCTTGATTACCTTCATCCTCTTACCCTCATTAATAAACATTGGGTATTGGGGTAATAAAATTGAGAAATTTTTGAATATTTGCCGCTACAAGTTTTTAAATAAAATTTTTCGTAATGAATGACGATAATATAATAATTCATAGCACCCTTGAACAAGGCTATGACTTTTACATAACCGATAAATGGCATAAAAAATACCATTTTAAGATTTCTACATTTGCCGTTCCATCAGGATTTTTATCTGAGGCTATTGAAGTTATTAATCCAAATTCGGAAAGTGTATCTCGGACTTTTCAAATTTTATCAGACTTTGAAGCTGATATTGAAACGTCAGAATTAGTACTAAAAGCAAAAATTAAAGAAGGAATTAATCAAAAGCATTTGGAAATTGAGGATGGTCAATTGAGAATCGGTGACGAACAGATTTTAATAGGCAAAATAAGTTGTGAAGATGATGCCATAGAAACTACACTATTTGAGATAGATGGTAAAAGAATCACCGTTGAAAAATTTGTTGATATGCTCCAAATGTATTCTGGATGGAAATTTAAATTCCAAATTTTTGATAGTACTGATGAATTGGAATAAAATCCTCTAAGCCCTTTGAATAAAGATTGAGCTTAAAGGCGTAGGAATTGAAGAAAATTTGTTTCAAAATATTTACCTATCACCAAATTGACTATATTGTTGTCAAATAATAGACTATAATATCGTCACTATGTTTGAGCGGTTTATTTTAGCAAGTAATTTCAAAAGGATTGAGTCTAGGTTTAGTATGGCTAAAATACCAGAATCAAATACCTATATACCATCCTATAACATTCTACCAGCAGATAAAACATATGTAATAACAAATCCACAAACAAAGCTAATAGCCCAGTTTGAATTCGGATTAAAAGGATTAGGCAATAAATATCCAAATGCATTACCATTTGTACGTGCTGAAGGTGACAGAAATTTAAACAATGACCCTAATTACACTGGTGCTAAAGCCATTTTCCTGAGACCTGAATTTAGAACCATAATCCGCACACAAAGATGTTTAGTTCTTGCAGATGCTTTTGTCATTGGTATGGGAAACAACAATCCACCATACCTTGTTTATTTGAGAAACAAGAAACGCCCATTTGCATTTGCAGGTATATGGAATAAAACTATTGATGTTGAAACGGGTGTAGAGATATTTTCCTTTGCAATTATTACTACAACTGCAAATTTATTAATTGCTAAATTGGGATTAAAACGTATGCCAGTAATTCTACATATTGAGTATGAAAACAGATGGCTTAGACCTTCATCTGAATTATTTGAAATACTGAACATGCTGGCTGCTTACCCCACTGATTTGATGAATGCCTATCCTTTAGCCAATAAGATTTTGGCTGAGGATCAATACTCTGTCGCATCGGTACAGCCTATTGGGGCACCCATATTGACTGAGTTTAATGATAGTTGGGTAAAGAAAAAGAAGACTGTAAAAGATTATACCAATACTCCAACTTTAGCTGAACGTATGAAGATAAGTCCATAACAGCCAACTAAAACCAACTCTATTCCCGCCAATAAAGAGATTAAGTGTATGGCCATAAAAATTGAAGAAGTTATTTTAAAGATGAAGTATCCAGACATTTATAAAGAACCATTAACGTTGAAAAACATTAATAGAAATAACGTATTTAAACCTACAATATATTCATATGACAAATACCCCCTCGCACCGATTTTAAAGCTCATGTAGAGCACAGATTCGTTTGGTTGAGATTGGTCAATAAAAAAACAATAGTGGCTTAAAACACCTTATTTTAGCGCAATAAAGTCCAATATATTCAAGAAATGGAATCCCTGAAAAAGAAGAAAGCCCTGTAAATCAATTCAGAGCTTTTCTTAGATATAATATGTTTTTACTTCTTAATAATTTTGCCCTGATAATTTTTATCTGATGTTTTTAATCTGTACAAATAGATACCTTGCTTTAAGCTTGATAAGTCCACACTATTGCCGTTCATCTCCTTAGTGTAAATCTTCAGCCTAATTTGGACAGATTGGTATAGAATTTAAGAGATAGATTTCTTAAATTAATAATCAAAAAAAATTCAAAAAATGAATGTAAAAAAACAAAGTGCTGAGTCTAAAATAAAAGAGATTAGAAGGCACACACGCAAGAAGTATTCTTCGGAAGAAAAAATCAGGATTGTAATAGAAGGATTAAGGGGAGAAGTCAGCATTGCTGAGCTATGCCGTCGGGAAGGCATTAATGCCAACCTTTATTACAAATGGAGCAAAGACTTCATGGAAGCTGGTAAAAGTCGTTTAAATGGCGATGTAAAGCGAGAAGCAAATTCAGATGAAGTTCATCATCTGAAAAATGAAAATAATGATTTAAAACAACTTGTGGCCGAGTTAAGCTTGGAGAATCGTGCGCTTAAAAAAAGTTTGATTGGTACCGAATTAATTACAAGTATATGAGAAGAAGTGCCAGTGAAAAAATGGAGATCATCCGCATTGTCCAGGACTCTGAACTGGGAGTAAAGCGCACTCTTGAAGAACTGGGCATAAGCCGAAGTAC
>CAYZBC010000019.1:0-36252 GCA_964476535.1 uncultured Maribellus sp. | reverse complement strand
ACATCGTTCAAATTTTGAACTAATGTACTACTTATTTATGAACAAACACTAAGTGGCATTTTTAGTATAAATATTTTGGATAAAATTAATCGGGTAAATAACCGCGAATAACTCCACGTTTCGAGTCTTTTACAAACAACAATATTTCATCCCTCTCCTGGGTTGCCGGCATTTCTGCTTCAATCAATTCAACAGCCTGTGCAATATTTAACCCTTTTTGATAGATGAATCTGTAAATATCCTGAATCTCGCGAATTTTTTCGTTGGAATAATTTCTGCGGCGAAGCCCAATGGAATTGATTCCAACATACGAAAGTGGTTCGCGGGCAGCTTTAATAAATGGTGGCACATCTTTTCTTACTAATGAACCACCAGCAATCATTACATGCGAACCAATATGGCAAAACTGGTGAACGGCAACCATTCCGGCAAGTATTACAAAGTCGTCGATAATAACTTCTCCTGCAAGTTGAGTGTTGTTTACCAAAATAACATTATTCCCAACGATACAGTCGTGGGCGATATGTACATAAGCCATAATCAGATTATTGTTACCTACAACTGTTTTCCCATTTGCTGCTGTACCCCTGTTTATTGTAACAAATTCCCGAATAGTATTATTATCACCAATCTCTACAGTAGAGTATTCACCTTTAAATTTCAAATCTTGTGGTATAGCACCAATTACGGCTCCAGGAAAAATATTACAATTTTTACCTATTCGGGTTCCTGGTAAAATGGTAACACTGGAACCAATTCGGGTTCCTTCTCCAATCTCTACATCGTAGTCGATTGACACAAACGGTTCAATTACAACATTGCCCGCAATTTTTGCCTCAGGGTGAACGTATGCTAGTGGTTGTTTCATTATCTCAACTTCTTAATTATTCTTTTTGTTTTACAATTTGGGCCATAAATTCGCCTTCTGCAACAACTTTGTCGCCTACATAAGTTACTCCTTTTACGTTTGCAATGCCACGACGAATCGGCGAAGTTAATGTTAATTTGAAAATCAGAGTATCACCTGGCACAACTTTTTTTCTGAATTTTACATTATCTATACGAATAAAGTAGGTTAAATATTTCCCTTCATGTTTATTTAATACGAGCAATCCACCGGTTTGCGCCATCGCTTCAACCAATAATACGCCTGGCATAACCGGTTCTTCGGGGAAATGCCCTTGGAAAAATGGTTCGTTAACGGTAACATTTTTTACTCCAATAATTTCATTTTCCGATATTGACACAACTTTATCGACCAATAAAAATGGATAACGATGAGGAAGTAGTTCTCTAATTTTATTCACATCCATAACTGGAATTGCATTTGGATCAATAACAGGCGCTGCAACTACCGACTTTGCATAAGCTTTTTTCAGTGCTTTTGCAAATATTGTATTTGGTCCATGTCCCGGCTTTGAAGCTATTATTCTTCCTTTGATATGTTTTCCGCAAAGAGCCAAATCGCCAATAACATCCAATAATTTATGACGTGCACATTCGTTATCGTAATGTAATTCGAGATTATTTAAAATACCTTGTGGTTTTACTTCAATTCGGTCGTGTTTAAAAAGATCTGCCAATCGATCTAATTCATCCTGTCCAACCTCCTTGTCGATAATAACAATGGCATTGTCTAATTCGCCACCCTTTATCAGGTTATTATTCAGGAGAAATTCAAGCTCGTGCAAAAACACAAAGGTACGACAATTGGCAACTTCATCTTTAAATTGGCTTATCGATTCTAATGTTGCATATTGATTATTAAGCACGTTTGATTTAAATGAAATCGTTATATTTAAACGATAATCATTATCGGGAAGTGCAATAATTTCAGCACCCGATTTTTCATCGGTGATCTGTATTTTTTCTTTTATTTCGAAGTATTCACGTTCTGCTTCCTGTTCTATTATTCCTGCTTTTTCAATAGCTTCAACAAAATATTTTGAACTACCATCAAGAATTGGTGCTTCTTCGTTATTCACTTCAATTAAGACATTGTCGAGATCCATTCCAATTAACGCTGCCAAAGCATGTTCAATTGTACCAATTCTAGCTCCATCTTTTGCAAGTAATGTTCCCCTTGAAGTGTCGATCACAAAATCAACATTCGCCTCAATAATTGGCTCATTTTCAAGATCTACTCGTTTAAACTTAAATCCATGATTTTCGGGAGCCGGTAGAAAACTCATTGTAACATCCACTCCCGTATGTAATCCTCTTCCTTCAATAATAAATGAATTTGCCAGCGTTTTTTGTCTTACAATCATACGTAATCTAATTTTCCAGAATTAGTTATCTACTTTTTTTTAATGATTTTATTTCTTTTTGAAGTTGAATAACTTCATTTCGCAACTCGGGGAGATTTTTATAAATCGAAATCGATTTCATACAATCTTTAATTTCAAAAGCTGGACTACCTAAAATTATTTGGTTGCTTTTTACCGATTTTGGGACACCAGATTGTGCCCCAATCATAACATTATCACCAATTGAAAGATGTCCTGCGGTTCCAACCTGTCCTCCGAACTGGCAATTTTTGCCAACTTTTGTGGTGCCTGCCAGCCCAGTTTGTGCTGCAATTACGGTATTTTCTCCTATCTCACAATTATGGGCAATTTGTACCAGATTATCAATTTTTGCACCCTGCCGAACTATTGTAGAGCCCATTGTTCCACGGTCAATTGTTGAATTCGCACCAATTTCCACAAGGTCCTCCAAAATAACATTTCCTATCTGTGGGATTTTCCTGAATGTATTATCCTTATGAGGTGCAAAACCAAAACCATCGGCACCAATTACAACACCTGCATGTAATATGCATCCATTTCCAATAATGCAATCGTCGTAAATTTTAACCCCGGCATAAATGATACAATCGTCACCCACCGTCACATTCTCTCCGATATGAACCTGAGGATAAAGTTTTGTACTATCTCCAATTTTCGAATTTTTACCGATATAAGCAAATGCTCCTACAAATATTTCTTTACCAACAGATGCTGTTTCATCCACAAAACTAGGTTGTTCAATTCCAATCTTTACAGATTTTTTAGATTGCTGATATAAATCTAATAGAGATGCAAATGCCTGATAAGCATCGTCAACTTTAATTAAAGTTGTGCTAATTTTTCCTTTTGGGGTGAAATTTTTATTCACAAGAATTACCGAAGCTCCGGTAGTATAGATGAAATTTTCGTATTTCATATTGGCAAGAAAAGCCAGTGTGCCTGGTTTTCCATCTTCAATCTTTGAAACACCTATAATCTTAACATGTTCATTACCAACTACTTCTCCATTTAGAAATACGGCAATATCTGCAGCTTTAAAATCCATTATCTATTTTTTAGACGTTGCAAATATAGTTTAAACTAATTAATGTCCAATTCTTTCGGGTAGCACAAATAATACTTCCTAACTGTTTTTGTCAATGCTGAAAGATCCATGTCCGAAGCTTGTTGTATATCCTTAATATTCCCTGCTTTATCTAAAACAAGAATATTCTCGTCGTGTTTATTGTATGCGTTATTTTTTATCTCCCCAGTCATTAGAAAGTACTTTGCCAGAGTTGCGTCACCGGTAATATCTTTTGTAATCCGTTTAATTATTTTATTTTCCAACGTTTTTGAAGTTGGTTTCGTTTGCAACGTTGATTTAAACAATTTTCGATTTATCAAAGATTTGGCCAACGAAGAAAGTACCAAATCCGAATGATTCTTCCACTCTTTTACTGAAATTAAAATATCATTATCGTCCAATAAAGAGTACCATTCCAATACCGTTCTCCCCTCAACCAAAATATTCTCATAAAAGTGGTTACTATCGAAACTGTTTTTCAAGAAAATAGCCAATGTTGGTGTTGCAAAAACAGAAACGCTTTGTGCTGTAAGTTCTTTTGCACGTTTCAATACATTAATTAAAAGAAATTCTGCAGAAACCACGGTTTTGTGCAAATAGACCTGCCAATACATCAATCGGCGCGAAATAAGGAATTTTTCTATGGAATAAATGCCTTTTACATCAACAACCAGCCGATCTTCCCAAACATTTAGCATTTTAATAATCCTGTCAATTCCAATCGTACCTTCGGCCACGCCAGTAAAAAAGCTGTCCCTACTTAAATAATCCAGCCTGTCCATATCCAACTGACTGGAAACCAACTGATATAAAAATTTCTTTTCGTATTGATTTGTAAAAATCCTGATAGCCAAATCCAGTTTCCCGTTAAACTGCTTATTCAATTCGTTCATTAATAACGACGAAATTTCTTCGTGAGAAATATTAACCAATGTATTTTCAAGCACATGAGAAAAGGGGGCATGTCCAATATCGTGTAACAAAATTGCAACAGTAACTGCTTCTGCCTCCTCGTCCGAAATATCAATCCCTTTCAACTTTAAAACAGAAATGGCTTGTCGCATTAAATGACTTGCTCCAATTCCATGTTCGAACCGGGAATGATTTGCCCCGGGAAACACCAAATAGGAAAGCCCCAATTGTTTAATTCTCCTAAGTCGTTGAAATATTGGATTTTCAACCAAATCGAAAACCAATTCGGATTGCAGTGTAATAAACCCAAAAACCGGATCGTTAATTATTTTCTTCTTATTTATATGTAATTGAGACACTGATTATTTTTATTCATTCAAGCCAAATGTACAAAATTTTGTTAAACTGAGACCAAACCATTTCATTCTATCATTCTTTACGTTAATGGATTCGAGTTTAAATCATATATATTCTTGTCGCAATCTTTTGTTATTTATTCTTTAAAATCAGTACTTTATAAACAGATGCATGTTTGGGTTTATTGGAATAAATTACTATTTTTGCGGTGATTTTTCTAAAACAAGTTTTTAGGAGGCCTCTGGTCTCCTATTTTGTTGAATGTAATTAATGATTGATAAGACACAGGTTATAAGTTTGGTTGAAGAGCGACTGGAAGACGGAATGTTTCTGGTTGAAATTACGGTAAACGAAAGAAACGTAATCAACGTTTTCATTGATAGTTTCGACGGACTAACCATTGACCAGTGCATTGCTGTTAGCAGACACATAGAGCACAGCTTCGACCGTGAAAAAGAAGACTTTGAATTACATGTCTCCTCGCCGGGATTAACTGAAGGTTTCAAGGTAAAGGAACAATATGTAAAAAATACCAACCGAAATATTGAAGTTGTTAATGAAAAGGGCAAAAAACTGGAAGGAATTTTAATTGAAGTTGGCCAGACCGATTTTACTTTGGAAACTTCTTCGCGTGAAAAAGTAGATGGTCACAAGAAAAAACAACTGATTGTAAAAAAACATATATTAAAATACGATGAAATAAAGAGCGCTAAAGCCGTTATTTCATTTAAATAAAGTTGAGAGATGGAAAACATTAATCTGATAGATTCATTTGCTGAGTTCAAGGAACTGAAAAACATTGATAGGGCTACAATGATGAGCGTTATTGAAGAAGCGTTTCGAAGTGTACTTATCAGACAATATGAGACCGACGATAATTTTGATATTATTATTAATATCGACAAAGGTGATTTTGAAATTTGGAGAAACCGCACAGTTGTGGAGGATGACAAATTAGAAGATCCAAATGCACAAATCACACTTTCGGAAGCCGTAAAAATCGATGCGGACTACGAGGTCGGAGAAGATGTTACAGACGAAGTTAAATTGGTAGATTTTGGTCGTCGCGCAATTTTGAATTTAAGACAAAACCTTGCGAGTAAAATCATGGAGTTGGAAAAAGACTACATCTATGGAAAATACAAGGATAAAATTGGTGACATTGTTACCGGCGAAGTCTATCAGGTCTGGAAAAAAGAGATTCTGGTTATTGATGACGAAGGCAATGAATTAATTCTTCCAAAATCAGAACAAATTCCATCAGACTATTTCAGGAAAGGTGATAATGTTAGGGCAATTGTTTATAAAGTAGAACTTAGAAACAACAACCCACTTATTATTCTATCGCGTACCGCTCCCGTTTTTTTAGAAAGGTTATTTGAACTTGAAATTCCTGAGATTTTTGATGGTTTAATTACCGTTAAAAAAATTGTTAGGGTACCAGGCGAACGAGCAAAAGTTGCAGTTGAATCATACGACGAAAGAATAGACCCGGTTGGAGCTTGCGTTGGCATGAAAGGTTCTCGTATTCACGGTATTGTTCGTGAATTAGGAAACGAAAACATTGATGTTATTAATTACTCGGCCAACACACAACTATTTATTAAGCGGGCATTAAATCCTGCAAAAATAAATTCGATTAAACTATTGGAAGACGTCAAAAAGGCTGAAGTTTATCTGAAACCTGAAGAAGTTTCGTTGGCGATTGGAAAAGGAGGATTAAATATCCGTTTAGCAAGTCAACTTACCGGTTACGAAATTGATGTATATCGCGAAGTGGAAGAGGACGACGAAGATGTAACTCTAGATGAATTTGGCGATGAAATTGAAGGATGGGTTATTGATGCACTTAAAAACATTGGCTGTGATTCAGCAAAAAACGTATTGAATATCCCTCGAGCTGAATTGATAAAACGAACCGATTTAGAAGAAGAAACAATCGACCATGTTTTGAGTATCTTTAAATCGGAATTTGAATAAATTGGCTTAAATTACTTTGTGGTAACAGCTTTTCGCTACCATTGCAAAGAGAGATTTTAGCACACTTGATATTGTAAAGAAAAAGAATTTTTATGGAAGCAGGCAAAACATTTAGGCTTAGTAAACTTGCAAGAGAGTTTAACGTGGGTATTAACACCATTGTTGAATCGTTGCATAAAAAAGGGTTTAAAATTGATTCAAATCCCAACACTAAAGTTTCTGCAGAAGCCGTTGAACTTCTTGAGAAGGAGTATAAAGTAGATATTTCTTTAAAGAAAGAGTCGGAAAAGATCAGCTTAAAAAGCCATCGCCCCAAAAAGGAAGTAATAAGTATCGACAATCCCGAGGGAGAACCAAAGGAGGAAGTTGAAGACAAGCCTGCTCCAGTTATAAAAGCCGAAGTAGCAAAAGCGTTCAAAGAAGAAAAAGTACAGGAAGAGATAATACCAATTAAAATGGTAGAAAAACCAAAAGTGCTGGGGAAAATTGATCTTGACAGCATTTCTGGACAAAGAAAGAAAAAAGAAAAACCTGTCAAGAAAGAAGAGCCCGTTGCAAAAGAAAAACCAGTTGAAAAAATAAAACCTGCAAAAAAGGAAAAGATTTCAATTGAGAAAAAAACAATAGAAAAAAAGGTAGAAAAAGCATCAAAAATTGAGGCAATAAAGGAAATTATAAAAGAAGAAAAAGAAGCTCCGAAAGAACCTGACAAAAAAAAGCCCGTAGTTTTGGAAAAGCCCAAGGAACAAATGATGACTACAGAAATTCCTAGAGTTGATGAAGTAAAGGTGGTTGGTATGATTGATCTGAAAAATATCAATCAAAAAACCCGTCCTGCAAAGAAATCAAAAGAAGAAAAAGATAAAGAACGCAAAGATCGCCAAAAGCTAAAGGTGATTAAAAAGGATAGCGTTGGAAAACAAGAAAAAGGCAAAGACAGAAAAATTGAGGTTATCAAAGCAAACGCCGTCAAATTGAATGGTCCAACGGTTTTGGGGAAAATTGATTTGCCAGACCAAAAGAAACCGGGTTCAGGCGACCAACATTCATCACGAAAAAAGCGCAGAAAAAGAATTCCAAAAGATACCGGGAAGGTTGCTGTAGAAAGAAAACCGGGCGATAAGCCAAAAGGTAATTTTGTTGTTAACAAACAAGGTAGTGCGAAGAAAAGACCGCTTAAAAAAGAGGTTAATGTAGTAGATGTACAAAAACAAATTAAAGATACCCTTGCAAGGTTAACATCAAAAGGTAAATCGAAGGGATCGAGACACAGACGCGATAAAAGAGCTGCAGTTAGTGAAAAAATACAAGCAAATATAGACAAGCAAATAGAAGAACAAGGTGTTCTGAAGGTTACTGAATTTGTTTCGGTGTCTGAATTAGCTACCATGATGGACGTGAGTGTAACTAAGATTATCTCTTCTTGTATGAGTCTTGGCTTGTTTGTATCAATAAATCAGCGCTTAGATGCAGAAACACTATCTGTTGTAGCTGAAGAATTTGGTTTCCAGGTTGAATTTGTTAGTGTCGAAATACAGGAAGCGATTGAAGAGGTTGAAGATAAAGAGGAAGATTTAAAAGATCGTCCTCCCATTGTTACTGTAATGGGACACGTTGACCACGGTAAAACGTCGTTACTCGATTATGTTCGAAGCACCAATGTTATTGCCGGCGAAGCTGGAGGAATTACACAACACATTGGAGCTTACCATGTTAAATTAGAAGGCGGGAAAAATATTACATTCCTCGACACTCCTGGTCACGAAGCTTTTACCGCAATGCGAGCTCGTGGTGCTCAGGTTACAGATATTGCAATAATTATTGTGGCTGCCGATGATAATGTAATGCCACAAACTGTTGAAGCAATTAACCATGCAAGCGCAGCAGGCGTACCAATTGTGTTTGCCATTAATAAAATTGACAAACCAGGTGCCGACACGGAAAAAATAAAAAAAGAATTAGCAAACATGAACTACCTCGTTGAAGAGTGGGGTGGTAAATATCAGTCGCACGATATATCAGCTAAAAATGGAGTAGGTATTGAAGTCTTGTTGGAAAAAGTTCTTCTGGAAGCTGAAATGCTGGAATTAAAAGCTAATGCAAACAAAAAAGCACAAGGCACAATAATTGAATCTGAATTAGATAAGGGTCGTGGATACGTTTCAACTATTTTGGTACAATCAGGCACTTTAAACGTTGGAGATATTATTATTGCAGGTCAATTTCACGGTCACGTAAAAGCGATGTTTAACGAGCGAAATCAGAAAATTAATAAAGTTGGTCCGGCAGAACCGGCAATTATACTCGGACTGAATGGTGCTCCACAGGCCGGAGACAAGTTCAATGTAATGGAAAATGAACGTGAAGCCAGAAACATTGCAAACAAGCGGGAACAATTGGCACGTGAACAAGGAATTAGAACTCAAAAACACATTACACTTGATGAGATTGGACGAAGGATTGCCATTGGCAACTTCCAGGAACTGAACCTAATTGTAAAAGGTGATGTGGACGGTTCAATTGAAGCGTTATCAGATGCGTTAATTAAACTTTCAACCGAAGAGATTCAGGTAAATATAAAACATAAAGCAGTAGGCCAAATTTCTGAATCGGATATTCTTTTGGCTGCAGCTTCTGAAGCAATTGTTATTGGATTTCAGGTCCGACCCTCGTTAAATGCACGAAAAATAGCAGAAAAAGAGCAAATTGATGTTCGTTTGTATTCGATTATTTACGATGCAATTAACGAAATAAAGGCTGCCATGGAAGGAATGTTATCGCCAGAAATTAAAGAAGAAATTCTGGGAACGGTTGAAGTTCTTGAAGTATTTAATATTACCAAAGTAGGAAACATTGCAGGTTGTCTTGTTCGCGATGGTAAAATAAGCAGGAATTCGAAAATTCGTGTTATCCGTGATGGCATCGTAATTCATACCGGAAGACTAGGTTCACTTAAACGTTTTAAAGACGACGTGAAAGAAGTGAAAAATGGTTACGAATGTGGATTGAACATCGAAAAATTCAACGACATTAAAGTTGGCGATCATGTTGAATCATTCCACGAGATTGAGATAGCAAAAACACTATAAAGTTTATATAACATATAGAATTAAAGGCTGGGTATTTCTCGGCCTTTTTTATTTACCAAAAACACACCAAGGTTATTAACAATCAATGTTTCATTTAATAAACTAAAAACGCAATTCAAAACGTTCTCTATTTTGTACTTTTGAGTCGATCAAAAAAAAGAAAATTCATTTTTTGAACAATATTTGTTTTTAATATCAAAAGAACTCACAAGTAAAAAAAAGTGATGAAACGAAACCTTATAATAATATTTATAGTATTACTTGCCACCGTTGCTGGGTTTATCTACTTCACTAAAGACGAAGTATTTCTTGCAAAGGAAACCTCGATGTATAAAGCAGTACCTTTATCTGCGCCGGTTTTCATCGAATTAAAGGCATTAGAATCAATTCCATTTAACAATCCTATCCTAAAGGAATTAATCGAAATGGAAAAAGAGATTTTGTTTTTGAACAGTGTGAAGAAAATGGATTCGCTCATTCAAAACACAAAAGAAATTCAAAATAATTTGCTGGACGAATCGTTTATTTTAGCTTTCGATTTTGTAGGCGAAGGCAATGTTTTTCCATTAATAATAAAAAAAGCTAAAAGTAGCAGCAAGCAAAAAGCAGTGATGAATTTCCTGACTGTTTTATACCCCTCCAATGAATTTTCGTATGAAGTGGACGAGTACAGTAAACACAAAATAACAAGCATAAAAACAGCGCGAAACAAAAATGAATTACACTTTTGTTTTACTGATGGATTGTTTTTGGCTAGCCCGAAATCTTTGCTAATAGAACAGTGCATCCGACAATTAAACACACAAAGCATTTCAGACAATACGTTCTTCTCGAAAGTAAACAGAACAGTTACCTCTCAATCCGAAATATCGTGGTATATAAACCACCAAACTTTTCCTGATTTAGCTGCGCTTTGGTTAAATAATGGGACAACAAAAGAGATAAATGAATTTGGTGAAACTGTTCGAAACAATACAAATAATGAATTTAACAGCTTCGGTAAATTTGCAGCATGGAGCGAGTTAGATATAAAAATAAAAGAAAACAATATTCTATTTAACGGCATTTCAATTGCCGACGATTCGTTAAATCATTTCTTATCAGTATTCGACGGACAAGAACCGATTCGTTTTCAGGCCGACCAGGTACTTCCAAAAAACACTTCATTTTTTACGAGCTACTCTTTTTCTAACAAATTACTTTTCTTCGAAAAACTGGAGAATTATTTTACACACACCGATACCTATTATAAACGTGAAGACAGGATAAAAAAAATTGAGGCCGGATTTCGCATTAACTTTAAAAATACCTTTCAGGAATTGGTAAAAGGAGAAGTAATTGTTGCCACTACTTCAATTCCCACTGAATCAGATAAGAAAACAACCCTTTTTATTCTTCAAACAACTGGTAAGTCAAATGCAGAGAATCAACTATCTAATTTGTTAAATGCCTATTCAAAAAGAAAAGACATAGACCCAAATAGTTTAAAATCAACATTTGAAGTGGATGCCGATACCCGTTTTACAATTTTTCGTTTCCCCTACCCCTCTTTCCCAGGGATTTGGCTCGGGAAACCATTTGGGATTGCACAAGCAAATTTTGCTGCATTTTACGAAAACTACCTAGTTTTTAGTAATACTGAAAAAGGGCTTCATGAATATTTGTACAACATGGTCTTGGAATTGTCGTTAACAAAAGATATAAACTACTTAAAATTTAAACAAAACACAGTTAATCGGGCAAACATAAATTCATACCTCAATGTAAACCGTATTTTTAATTTGAACAAAACGGTTTTTAATGCCAGTGTTTCCAAAGAATTTAAAATTTCAGAAGAGCATTTGCGAAAATTTCGAGCAATAAATTGGCAGATAGTTTGCGAAAATGGCATCTCATTTAATTCCGTGAATCTATCGTTTAATACGAATTCGGAAGTGGAGGCACAAACTACATGGCAAAGCAATATTGGCAATGAAATAAAAAGCAAACCTCAACTTGTAACAAATCATAATGGCACAGACAAACGTGAAGTAATTTTACAGGATACTCAGAATAACTTGCACCAAATTACGAACGAAGGACGAGTTCGATGGAGCAAAGCAATTCCTGAAAAAATATTGAGTAAAATTCATCAGGTTGATTATTTTAAGAATGGACGATTACAATACCTGTTTAATACAAAAAACAAATTGTATTTGATTGACAGAAATGGAAACAATGTGGCACATTTTCCCATTGATTTTCGTTCTTCGGCAACCAATGGCGTTAGCGTTTTCGACTACGATAATAACCGAAAATACCGCTATTTTGTAGCATTCGAAGACAAAAAAGTAGTTGCGTTCAACAACGAAGGTAAAGTATTAACAGGTTGGACTTTTGGGAAAACCGACTTTCCGGTTACAATGCCCATTCAACATTTTAGAGTGAACAATAAAGACTACATTGTTTTCAAAGATCAATCACACATTTATATTCAAGATCGTAAAGGCGCAACAAGAGTTAAAAGCGAAGCCAATTTCCAGAATTCGAACAATCCATTAATTCTGAATTTAAACGGCACACCAAAAATTATTGCAAGCGATAAAACAGGTCAGGTTTTCTACCTCTATTTTAACGGAAAATATGAGACAAAGAAAACGGCCAAATTCAGCAAAGACCATTTTTTTGTTGCCAATGATATTAATGGAAACGGAATTCTCGACTTTATATTTGTCGATGACAAGAAGTTAACGGTTATGGACGAAAATGGCAAAAAGCTCTTTTCTGAAAAATTCAAAAACGAGATTCAAAACCAACCCAACCTTTATGGTTTTTCATCTAAAATAAAAAAAATTGGCATAGTTGAATCGGCTGCAAATCTTATTTATTTGTATGACGCATCGGGGAAATTACACGAAGGATTTCCTTTACAAGGGAACTGCGAATTTAGTATTGGCAAATTCTTGAAAAATTCTGATCAATTAAATTTAATTGTGGGAAGCAAAGAAGGAAACTTATATAATTATACACTGAATTAACTCTTCTCAAAAACATAAATTACCGAGCTACATTTTGCCTTGTTAATAATACTGGCAAGCCACGATATTTTCCCATGAAAAATTCCTTTAAAAAGAGCCAGCCCGGATTTTTTATATTTCTCGCTGAGCATTGAAACATAAAAGGAATCAAACGGCATGGTATGCAAACTTAACAATTTAAACCCGTGTTTTTCTCCCAGTTGTTTCATCTGAGCCGGAGTAAAATGCCAAATGTGGCGTGGAACATCGTACGCAGCCCAAAATTCGTTGTAATGTTTTGCATCGTACGAATTGTGATTTGGGACAGCAATAAGCAATTTTCCGTCATCTTTTAGTAAGCTGAAGAATGTATCCATGTTTACATTCAATTGATGAATATGCTCCAAAACATGCCACAAGGAAATTACGTCGTAACTTTTTCCTTTTAGTTTAAAAAGTTCTTCAGTGGGTAGATTTTCGAGATTAAACTCCGATTTTGCAAATTCCCGGGCATCATCGCTTTTTTCAACTCCGGATACTTGCCAACCGTACTCTTTCATTTCATTCAGAAAGAAACCGGTTCCTGTCCCAACATCTAAAATGTGCCCTTTTCGCAATGCTGCCACACTCTCGATCAACCGCCGTTTTCTGCCAAGCATATATTTACGAACCTGATGATAGACTCCGTTTACAAGTCCTTTTGATGTGTTTGAATGAGATATATAATTTTCTGACTGATAATAAGATCCAATATTTTCTTCATCTTCAATATTTTCTGTGATTTTGAAACCACAACCCTTGCACTGCTTTATTTTAAACTTTTCGCCTGAAACAAAAAAATCGGCACAAGTTAAAAAAGGGAAAAACTCTTTTCCATTACAAACAGGACACTGCTGAACATTAAATTTTGCCATCTCAAAATATTTGCCGCAAGGTAATAATTTGGAGAATAAATATTTGGTGTTGTAGCAAAATCTAAAACAAAAAACCACGAAAACTATTGTTCCCGTGGTTTTTTCAAATGCAAAATATTCTTTTTTCTTACTCCTCCTGAATAGGGAGGCTGAGAAATATTTCTTTTCTATATAATTAACATTGCATCGCCATAAGCACCAAAGCGATAATCTTCTTTAATGGCAGTTTTATATGCATCCATTACAAAATCGAAACCGCCAAAAGCTGCAACCATCATCAACAAAGTTGAATATGGTAAATGGAAGTTTGTAATCATGGAATTTGCAACGCTAAATTCGAATGGCGGAAAAAGGAATTTGTTTGTCCAGCCCTCGAATGGTTTTAAAAATCCTTGAGTTGAAACAGAACTTTCCAAAGTACGCATTACCGTAGTTCCAACTGCACAAATATTTTTCTTCTTAAGTTTTGCATTGTTAACCATTTCGCAAGCTTCATTTTTTATCCAAATTTGCTCCGAATCCATTTTATGTTTGGTCAAGTCTTCTACATCAACACTTCGGAAATTCCCCAAGCCAACGTGTAAAGTAATGTATTCAAAGTTAATCCCTTTAATTTCCAACCGTTTTAGCAATTCGCGGCTAAAATGCAAACCTGCAGTTGGAGCTGCAACTGCACCTTCGTGTTTTGCAAAAATAGTTTGGTAACGGTCTTTGTCTTCCGGCTGCACCGGACGGTCTATAAACTTAGGAAGAGGGGTTTCACCCAATTCATAAAGTGTTTTTTTAAATTCGTCGTAAGGTCCATCGAAAAGAAAACGTAAGGTTCTTCCTCGCGAAGTCGTATTGTCAATAACTTCGGCAACCAACAAATCGTCATCGCCAAAATAAAGTTTATTTCCAATGCGAATTTTACGGGCAGGGTCAACCAAAACATCCCAAAGTCTTTGTTCGCGGTTCAATTCGCGCAAAAGAAAAACTTCAATCTCGGCACCGGTTTTCTCTTTATTTCCATATAATCGTGCTGGAAATACTTTCGTATTATTAAATACCATCACATCTTCATTATCGAAATAATCCATCAGATCTTTAAATAACTTGTGTTCAATAGTACGATCTTTCCGGTTTAACACCATTAATCTGGATTCGTCCCTGTTAGTAGTAGGATACAATGCGATTTTTTTCGGATCTAATTCAAATTTGAACTTCGATAATTTCATATGATTATTTTTTATGTTTTTTATGAACTTTCACTTTGTTTGCAACCCACAAAGTTAATTAAGTTTATTGGTTTTATTTTAAAGCCCTCGTTTTACGGGACAAATTTTAAATAGTTTCAAATAAATTTAAATTTTCAAGAAAGAAATCAACCGTTATTGCATCTTCAACTTTGAAATTTCCAATTCTCGTTCGTCTTAATTCAGTTAAATAAGCTCCACATTTTAATTCCTCGCCAATGTCGCGGGCAAGTGCCCGAATGTAAGTGCCTTTGCTGCATTCAACCCTGATTTTTAAATTAGGTGAATTATACGATTCAACTTCAATCTTTTTTATAACAATTTTTTTGGGTTGAAGTTTAACCTCTTCGCCATTTCTTGCATAATCAAATGCGCGTTTCCCTTTAATTTTAACCGCAGAAAATACCGGAGGTACCTGTTCAATCTCTCCCTGAAATTTTTTTATTGCCTCCTCAATCAACTCTCTGGTAACATGAGAAACATCATTCTTGCTATCTTCCCCTGTTTCCATATCGAACGAAGGAGTTGTGGCACCCAACTTTATAGTGGCCGTATATTCTTTTTCTTGCGCTTGATACGAGTCAATTTTTTTTGTGAATTTCCCAGTACATAATATTAATAACCCCGTCGCAAGTGGATCTAACGTTCCGGCGTGGCCAACTTTCATCTTTTTGATTTCCATTTTCCTGCATAAAGTATTTCTTACTCTTTGAACCAAATCAAAAGATGTCCAATCCAAGTCTTTATCAAACAATAATACCTCTCCACCTAAAAAATCGTACGTTTTTTTGAATTCGGACATCTGCAAGACTCTATATTTCAATGATTTGTGAAAATCTATAAAAATCAGGCTGCAAAGATAGCAATAACGCCTATAACCAAACAATAAATTGCGAAATAAATTAGATTTCCACGTTTTACGATCTTTATCATCCATGAACATGCCAAAAGCCCAGAAAAAAATGCCGCGAGAAATCCAATTGACAAAGGAATTAGACCGATTGTTTCATTCGAAGTAACTTCACCACTCACAAGATCAAGAAATGCCGCACCCAATATTGGAATTAACACCATTAAAAAAGAAAATCTTGCAATTTCACTTTTGTTCGTTTTAAGTAAAAGACCAGTTGCAATTGTTGCACCGCTCCTCGAAATTCCAGGGACAACAGCCATTGCCTGTGCAAACCCAATTATAATTGCTTTGAAAAATGTTATTTTTCCATCTGTTTTTTTTACAAAATGAGTTAGTCCCAAAAGCAAAGCAGTAAGTAAAAGCATGCTTCCAACAAGCACTAAGTTCCCAGTAAAAAGCTGTTCAATTTCTGTCTTAAAAAACAAACCGAGCACCAATACCGGGAAAGATGAAAGGACCAATTTTGAAATGTAAATGGTAGATTCGTTCCATTCGAAAGCTAGCAAATCTTTAATTAATTTTAAAATATCTTTTCGGAATACAACAATCGTACTTAATACAGTTGCAACATGCACAACAACTGTAAACAGTAAATTATTAGTAGTTTTCACACCCAACAAAGCATTCCCAATTTCCAAATGACCGCTAGAACTAACAGGGAGAAATTCAGTAAGACCTTGAAGGATTCCAAGAAGAAGAGCTTGAAATTCGTTCATAAAAAGGGGTTAGTTATCGCCTTTGGGCTTTTTCATTATGGCATAAATTTCGAAAACGAAACCCGCCAATAATACTATTGGCGCAATAGTTAATCGTCTGAAATTAAAAATTTCATCACTAAATACATTTGGATCGTCGCTTCCGCCACCCGACACTAGAATAAATCCAATGACAATTATTACGAATCCAATTGCCATTAATCTATAATTCTCTTTTCCAAGAGCAAATCCGGTTTCTTTTATCTCTTTTTTAGCCATGATTACAAAATTGAAGCGGTAAAGATAATTAATAAAATAACTCGTCGAATTTCAAATTCAAAAATTTATTTACTGCAAAGAATGTTGAAAGGAATGAAATCGCTAATCCGAGGAGCAAAACCAATAGAAAAACGACACCTAAAGTTGCAAGATCGTTTATTGAAATAATATCCAGCAACTCCTTTTTATAGGAATAAAATCCAAAAAACAGAACAATATTGGCTATTAGCGCACCATAAATCCCAAGAAAAATACTTTGTTGTAAAAATGGTTTGCGAATAAATGTATTGCTGGCGCCCACCATTTGCATCGTATTAATTGTAAAACGTTGCGAATAAACTGAAATTCGGATTGTATTATTAATTAATGCCACAAATATAAATGTTAACAATCCGCTTATTAAGATTAATACAAAACTAATTCTTCGTACATTTTGGTTGATAACAGTTACCAGACTTTTTTGATAATACACCTCTTTTATTTGTGGATACTTTAGAAACTCTTTTTCCAAAATTATTAAACTATCGGGGTGCGTGTATTTTGCGTAGAGTTTTACTTCGAGCGAAGCAAAAAGTGGATTATATCCTAAAAAACCGGTAAAGTCCTCCCCTAAATCTTCAGTTAACTCTTTTGCCGCAGTTTCTTTATCAATAAATCGAGTCGATTTTACATAGTCACCTGCATTCAGAACTTTTTGCACCCGATTTATTTCAGCCTCATTTATATCTTCCTGAAGAACGAGCGTAAAACCAATTTTTTCGCGTACGTATTCTGAAAGTTGACTCGCATTGATTAAAATTAAACCGAGCATTCCGATTAAAAGTAAAACAAGTGAAATACTAATTAGCGAAGTAATCCACGAATTAAAAATTCTTTTCTTTAATCTTTTAGGTTTTAAATCTGCCATGTTATTGAACCCAGGTTAAGAACTGCAAAACCACTTTCAGCAAATGTAAAAAAATAAAGATCAAAATAGAAAAATAGCCAGTAGCCTGATTCGATATTAATCAGATGTCAGATTGAATTCACATTTCCCAATAAAATCTTAAAAAAAACATGCAGCAGTTTAAAAATGGATATAATTGCTCGTTATATAGGGCATCACAAGGTTTTCGTTAACAACCACTTAATAAGCACAAAAATTAATTATTATTTTTTGGAAATACGAAAAAAGGGAATACTTTTGCAGTCCCGATTATTATCCTTAGAGATAAGGAGTGTAAATAGTTGATTTACTTAGATTAATAGTTTTTATTCATATTATTCCGTTGCGATAAATATTCATTCTCTAGGTTTAATCACAAGTGTTAATGCAAAAAAATATTAAAAGTGGATACACTTAGTTATAAAACAATTTCGGCGAATAAAGCTACAGCAAACAAAGAATGGGTTGTTGTGGACGCTGAAGGTCTTATTTTAGGACGCATGGCAAGTAAAGTTGCTAAAATCCTAAGAGGGAAAAACAAAACATCGTTTACACCGCACGCAGACTGTGGTGACTATGTAGTTATTATTAATGCTGAAAAAATTGTTCTAACTGGAAAAAAAATGACAGATAAGATTTATATCCGTCATACAGGTTATCCAGGAGGACAACGTAAACAAACGCCAACCGATCTTTTAGCTAAATACCCGGAACGTATAGTTGAAAAAGCAGTTAAGGGAATGCTCCCTAAAAACAAGTTAGGAAGGAAATTATTTACAAACTTGCATGTGGTGGTTGGTGCTGAGCACAAGTACGAAGCTCAAAAACCAAAAGTTGTTGATTTAAATACGATTAAATAGACAAGATGGAAATAGTAAACACAATAGGACGTAGAAAATCAGCAGTAGCACGTATTTATCTTGGCGATGGCCAGGGTAACATTACTATAAATAAAAGGGAATTTAAAGAATATTTCCCTGCTACTACATTGCAATACATAGTTTTGCAGCCATTAAACTTGCTTGAAGTTCTGGAAAAATACGACATTAAAGTTAATCTAGACGGTGGTGGCCCATCAGGACAAGCAGAAGCTTTGCGCCTTGCCATTTCCCGTGCTTTATTAGTTATCGATCCGGAAAACAGATCTCAGTTAAAAGCAGCTGGCTTTCTAACCAGAGACCCACGCGAAGTGGAACGTAAAAAACCTGGGCAACCAAAAGCTAGGAAACGTTTCCAATTCTCAAAACGTTAATATTATTTTAAAATTATATGGATCTAAAACGATTGTGACTCCCGATTAATCGGGGCTACTCAATGGTTGCTTTTAGGAACATAAAAAAAAGTAAACAGATGCCAAGAACAAATTTTCAAGAATTATTGGATGCAGGTGCTCATTTTGGCCACCTGAAAAGAAAGTGGAATCCGAACATGGAACCTTATATTTTCATGGAGAAAAACGGAATTCACATCATCGACCTTCAAAAAACAATAGTAAAAATCGACGAGTGCGCCGCTGCAATTAAACAAATTGCAAAATCGGGTCGTAGAGTTTTATTTGTTGCAACAAAAAAACAAGCCAAAGATTTAGTATCTGATTTAGTAAAAGAGGTAGGAATGCCTTACGTTACTGAACGCTGGCCAGGAGGTATGCTTACCAATTTCCCAACTATCCGCAAAGCGGTTAAAAAAATGGTTTCAATCGACAAAATGGCGAATGACCCAAGTTGGACTAATCTTTCGAAAAGAGAAAAATTACAAATTACAAGGCAACGTGCCAAATTGGAAAAAATGCTGGGAAGTATCTCAGACCTTACCCGTTTGCCAGCTGCACTTTTTGTAGTTGATGTTTTAAAAGAAAAAATTGCTGTTCGTGAAGCGAAACGTTTGGGAATTCCTGTATTCGCGATAGTTGATACAAATTCAAATCCAGACGATATTGATTTCGTAATTCCTGCGAACGACGATGCTTCTCAATCTATTAAATTGATTGTGGGTCTTATGACCGATGCAGTTCGTGAAGGATTAAACGAACGCAAATTTGAGCATGATAAGGAAGAAGCAGATGCAATAGCAAGTAGAAAGGCGAAGAAAAAAGCCAAAGAAGATGCAGCAGCAGCAAAAGAGGCTGAAGCCAAATCAGAAAAAGCTGAACCCAAATCAGTAGAAAAAGAATAAATACAAGGTTAATTATAAACCATTTAAACAATATTTCATTATGTCTTTTACAACAGCCGACGTAGTTAAATTACGTAAAGTAACAGGTGCAGGAATGATGGATTGCAAGGGTGCACTGAAAGACGCTGAAGGTGACTTCGACAGAGCTCTTGAAATAATCCGCGAAAGAGGAAAACTTATTGCCAACAAACGTGCAGACAGAGATGCTGCAGAAGGTGTTGTTTTGGCAAAAGTAACCGCTGATAATAAATTTGGTGCAATTATAGTATTAAATTGCGAAACCGATTTTGTTGCTAAAAATGATAAATTTGTTGCATTTGCAGATAGCATTTTAAATATTGCATTAGCAAATAAAGCTGATAATTTAGAAACACTTAATGGTCTCGACTTTGATGGCAGAACAGTTGAAACTCAGGTAACTGAGCAAACTGGAGTTATCGGCGAAAAATTGGCGCTTTCGTATTACAATTGCTTTAATGCAGAAACTACAATTGGGTATATCCACCCTGGAAACAAACTTGCGACTTTGGTTGGTTTTAACAAAGCTGAAGTAGCAATTCAAGTTGCCAAAGATATTGCGATGCAAGTTGCTGCAATGGCTCCGGTAAGTATCGATAAAGATGCTATTCCACAAGAAGTAATTGAAAAAGAAATTGAGATTGCCAAAGAGAAATTCCGTCAAGAAGGTAAACCCGAGGCAATGCTTGATAAAATTGCTCAAGGTTCATTAAACAAGTGGTACAAAGATGTAACTTTGTTAAACCAAACTTACGTTAAAGATGGCAAAATTTCAATTAAAGAATTTTTGAAACAAAATGACAGTGAACTTACAGTTACTGCTTTCGACCGTTATTCGTTGAACGCGTAATTTGAAAGCTATAATATTGCAAAGAGCTATCCGTTAATTCGGGTGGCTCTTTTTTTGTTAAAAACTGTTTTATCTTTGTACCTCTTCAAAATATATAATAATGGCAATTTATAAAAGGATACTTTTAAAACTAAGTGGCGAATCGCTAATGGGCACTCAAAATTATGGCATAGATACGAACCGTTTAAATGACTATGCTGAACAAATTGCAGAACTTGTTATGCAAGGAGTTCAGGTGGGAATTGTAATAGGAGGTGGAAATATTTTTCGTGGATTAAGCGGCGCCACCAAAGGTTTCGATCGCGTAAAAGGAGATCAGATGGGAATGTTGGCAACCGTAATTAATAGTCTCGCCCTTAATTCTGCTTTACAAGCCAGTGGAACCAAAACCAAAGTTTTTACTTCAATAAGAATGGAGCCAATAGGCGAATTCTATTCAAAAGAAAAAGCAGTTGAAGCTTTGGAGAATGGAACAGTAGTAATTATTTCAGGAGGAACGGGCAATCCGTATTTTACAACCGATACTGCCAGTGCCCTTCGAGGAATAGAAATTGAAGCCGAAATAATGTTGAAGGGAACCCGTGTTGACGGAGTTTATAGTGCCGATCCAGAGAAAGATCGAAGCGCTATTAAATTCAAAAAAATTAGTTTCGATGAAATATATGAGAAGAATCTTAAAATAATGGACTTAACAGCTACTACGCTTTGCAAGGAAAATAATTTACCAATTCTGGTATTTAACATGGACAAAAAAGGCAATTTAAAGAAAGTTGTAAACGGAGAAAGCATTGGAACTATTGTTCATCTCTAACTTTTTTTTCAACAGATTCTATAAAATTTTTAATATTAGATTTCATCTGTTTATTTTTTTTCTATATTTGCTAACAGTTGATAGTTGGTAAATCAGACTTAACCTTATGCAAGAAGAAGTAGATTTCGTTTTAGAACATACGGAAGAAAAGATGAGTGCTGCCATTGAGCATCTCGACAAAGAATTATTGCATATTCGAGCAGGCAAAGCATCTCCATCTATGTTAAATAGTATATCGATAGATTACTATGGGAGTATGGCTCCTTTAAGTCAAGTGTCAAATGTAAGTACACCCGATGCCAGAACAATAGCCATTCAACCCTGGGAAAAAAATTTAATTCCAGTGATTGAAAAAGCCGTAATGAATGCTAACCTGGGTTTTAATCCAGACAATAATGGCGAAATTATTCGAATAAATATTCCGGTATTAACCGAAGAACGAAGAAGAGACTTGGTAAAACAAGCCCATCAGGTGAGCGAACACGCCAAAATAAGCTTAAGGGCTGCAAGAAGAGATGCTAACGACAGTTTGAAAAAATTACAAAAAGAAGGATTATCTGAAGATTTAGAAAAAGATGCCGAGGCGGAAGTTCAAAAAATGATTAGTATATTTGGAGAAAAAGTAGAAGTCTTAGTTAATGCTAAGGAAAAAGATATTATGACTATATAAAGATTGTTTTCTGTTTTCTGAACATTGTTTAATTGTTTTCATGGCTTTGAGGCAGCTTGTAGAAGCTGCCTCTTTTTTGTGGCCAATCTAAACACCTTTTTAAACCACAAAAAAACCTGCCTTTTAATAAAGACAGGTTCTTAAATAAAATAACCACTACTATTTCTTCTTTTTCCTTAAAATCAAAAAGGCTCCGGCTGCAACTACTACCACGACAACTACAATAATTACAATTGTGTTTGAACCCGATGATTGTTCGGCACCGGCCAATAAATCTTGTTCCATATAAGAACTGTCTTGCACATTCAGGTTATCGATATAAGTACCGCTGTCTTGCGCCATTAATAAATAGGGAAGACTTAAAACTGCCAGCAATAGCATTGCATAAGCTTTTTTCATCGTTTTCATCATTTTAAATTTTAAATTATTATTTATTCAATTTATCTTTTACTGCTTTTAACAAAGGAGCCGCATTTTTATATCGTGGATTAATTTCGATTAAAAGTTGTAACGTTTCCAACGATTCATTGTATTTTTTATCGTCGAATAATTTTTGTGCTTTTAACAAATACAAAGGTTCATAAAAAGGATGAATTTCAAAACCCTTTTTTAAAAAATCATCGAATTCATCAAAATCATTTTTCTCAAAACAAACTTTTGCCAAATATACAAATAACCACACATTATTTAAATCTGATTGAATTGCTTCATTAAGTAACTGTTCACCTTTTTCAATATTCCCATTGTTTATTTCCAAAATACCCTTGAAATCATTTTTATCTGAACGTTTTAAAAGAACAGAAATTGGGTTTCCTTTATGATAAAATATTTTAACTATTTGAGGTGATTGCCAGGTTTCGTTTTTTAGCTGAAATGGGTGAATATAATTCACTCCAAACAATCCATAATCCCAATCAACTGAGCTTCTTTCCAAATAACGCGAATATTCATATTTAATATTCGGGGCATCTTCGAAGTAATTTGAAAGATTACAATTGCTTGCAACCGTAACCTCCTCTTCTCCTATTAATTCAAGTAAATATTCTGAAGACTCTTTTATCCCATGAAAATAGTAGTCGTATTCATAATTTGCCCAGCAATTCTTATTTCCACCCGAAACTTCATTGAAATATATATAATCCGCCGGGAATGTGGAAACCTGATGTTTTAGAGGTAAAATCAGCAGAATAAAATAAAAAATTGTTGTTATTATTTTAACTGACCTGTTTGTTTTAGACTTTAGCAGCTCTACAATTCCATAAGATGAGAATACTGCAAAAAGCGGTAAAACAAATAACATCTGACGAACTCCACTATAAATATTGGACCCGATTAAGATCACATAAACAAGTGGAAAGAACAATGTAAATACGACAAACAGCTCAAAAAAGAGCTGTTTGTTATTTTGTTTAAATATATTTTTCACTAAAAATATCAGATAATAAATCAATCCTAGAAAAATAAATCCCGGCGTTGAAATGGCCAACCACTTTGGTAAATAATACCATGGAAGTTGTGTGCTCCACAATAATTTACCTTCAAAAACCTGCCGAATACTTATTTTGTAATGTTCCATCGCACTTAAGCTTTCCAATGGATTTCGAAAAATATCCTGCAAGGCAAAGGGCCAAAAAAGTAATCCGGAAAAATAACCGATAAAAACGATTACCATTCCCTGACCCATTAACCTTACAAAAAAAAATTTAGTTGAAACTATAGATTTAAGTAAAAAAGGCTTCAAAATGATATAGGCGACAACCGCCAAGCCCAAATAGGCAAAAAGCAATAAGCCACCAATGCGAACAGAACTGGTAAAAGCAATGGCAAATGCCAACCATAATGCAGTTGACCATCTTGGATTAGGCAACTCTTTTACAAAGTGAATAATCATATAAATACCGGCAGCATAACCTGTAGCAAATGGAATGTCCTTCAGATTTCCAAATGCCTGTCCAAATAACCTCGGCATTACTAACATGGAAACGACGGTTAAGGCCGCAACCCAAAACGAACCGGAAAGTTGATACCCGATCAATGCAGCAAAAAGAAGTAACAACCAAAAGAATAAAGCTCCAGCATAATGGCGGGTTAAAAATTCATTTTCAATATGAAATACCCGATTAAACAGTGCAGAAAAATTATCAACCGACTGGCCATAATATTTTAAATTAGTAACGGGCGTATCCAAACACGAAACATCATCACCTCCTGTAAAGTACCAATTTATCACTTTTTTTGCATGTGGATAATGCAATTGTTCATCAACATTTACTGCTGCCTTTGGAGCAAGAAATGCCAACACAACCGCTGCAAAAAACAGGATTGCAAAAAAAACATTTCGCGCAGATAATTTGCCAATTTTGTTATTCATAAATATCTTTCACAAAATATACCGGTCGATTCTGAACTTCTTTAAATATGCGGTAAACATACTCTCCTATTAATCCGAGAAAAGTTAATTGTACCGAACCAAAAAAACTTACAGCCAAAAACATCGAAGACCAACCTATTGGTGCAAAACCCAACAATTTTGAAACTAATGTATAAATAATAGCTCCGAGAAAAATAAAAATACCTATTAAACCAAAATATAAACATGCTTTAATTGGCCATTTTGAAAAGGAATAAATGGCATCGGCTGCAAGTGCAAAAAGTTTCTTCCGACTCATTTTAGCTTCACCTCTCAATCGGTCCGGACGATTGTATTCTATAAATTCGTGCTTAAAACCAATGAAATTCCGAATACCGGGAAAATACCGATTATGCTCAGAAAACCTTAAAATTGCTTGATGGGCTTTTTTATTTATTATACAAAAATTACCTGCATTTGAAACTTGTTCACTTTCTGAAATTCTGTTAAAAATCCGTTGAAAAATACTTGTGTAAATTCTTCTTCCAATTTTTTCATTTCTTTGCTCCCGAACGGCAGTAATAATATCCGAATTTGTCTTCTGTATCTTTCTAAAAAGTTTAGGAATTAGATCCGGGGGATCTTGAAAATCGCCATCCATCATAATTACAAAATCGCCTTTTGCATATTCCAGCCCAGCTGTTAATGCAGGTTGTAATCCAAAGTTACGCGAAAGAGAAATAACTTTTAGTTCTTCATTAATTTTTCTAAATTCCAACAAATACTGAAGAGTAAGATCAGTGCTTCCGTCGTCAACACAAACAATCTCAAATTTTTCACCCGTCTTTTTGAGATTCGCAAAAACCTCCTCGACCAATCGGGTTACTAAATTGCTTTCGTTTAAAAGTGGTATAACGACTGAAATCATTTACTTATTTTTATGATTTATGTTGCGTACCTGGAACTGGAACTGGAAATTCCATGTTAACAGGTCCCATTTCATATTTATCCGGTCCTAATTTTTCGGTTGAGTTGAGCATTTCTTCCCAGGTTACTTTTTGTCCCGTGTAAGCCGCAGTTCTTCCCATTATCGCAGTTAATGTTGAAATTGCTGTTCTCTCCGCCTCAACAACCGGAGTATTTGTTCGGATAGACGTTACCAAATGAATGTGCTCCTGTACATAAGGAGAAACTTTAACAACTTCGGTTGACCTGCCATCCTTGTTTTTTGGATAATCGTATTTCCATTTAACCGAACCATCCAAATTATAAACGGTATTTTTACAATTTGTATATCCCTCTGTTCCCATTATTCTTTCACCCAAAGTATTTGCACAGCCATCAATCTGCCTCGACATACTATGAGAAAAAATGCCATCCCCAAATTCAAAATCGATACTAAAAAAATCGTACTGATCACCTGTAAGCCTGCGTTCCCTCCCACCAAAGCCAATTGCTTGTTCCGGGTGTTTACCCAAAAACCAATTAATAATATCTATATTATGAACATGAGTATCTAAAATATGATCGCCGCCCAACCAACAAAAATTATTCCAGTTGCGAAGCATGTATTCCATGTCGCTCCAACCCTCTTGGCGAGTACGAAACCAAACGTGCGATTGCAACCACCAAGCTTTTGCTGCTGTAATTTCACCAATGGCTCCCAAAGCAACTTGTTTGTATGTTTCGTTATAATCACGCTGATGGCGACGTTGCGTGCCGGTAATTACAGTTAAACCCATATTTTCCGCCTTTTTGGAAGTCGCAATAATTTGACGTGCACCAACCGAATCGACGCAAACCGGTTTTTCAAGAAAAACATGTTTTTTTGCCTGAATACAAGCATCGAAATGTGCAGGTCTAAAATGTGGTGGAGTCGCTAAAATAACAATATCCAAATCAACTTCCAACAAACTTTTATACCCATCGAATCCCCAGAAACAATTTCCTTCAGGAACCTCAACTCGCTGCTTGCTCAATTTATTTCTGCAATCCCAAACCTTGTCCTCAAACACATCTGCCAAAGCAACCAATTCCAGATCGTTGCCCGCGGCCAGAAAGTTCAATGCTGCTCCAGTTCCACGGTTTCCACATCCTACTAAACCAGCACGAAGTTTCTTTCCATCGGGTGCTTTATCCAGCAAAGGAGGAAATTCATAATCAACTACTTTTGATTTTGAATTACATGAACTTAAAGCGCTCATTCCAACAATCCCGGCTGCCCCAATCAATGCTGATTTTTCGAGAAAATTTCTGCGTGAAAATTGATTCTTGTCCATGATATACTAATTATTATTTTCTAATTTTATTTCTTTTGAGTTGTATTCACAAACAACTCTGAAACCTACATTTTTACAATCTGAGTACCACCAAATACTTTTAGGAATTTGGGGATCTGTTACCAACCATTTTGTAGTTTTAGTAAAATCCCGACGTCCTGCACGTAAATCTTTTGCTGAATTGTTGTAAGAGCCTCCACGAACCACATGTTCCTCCCCATTTCGTGGGCCCCGTGGATTTGAAACAACTCCCTTTGGGTATTTCCCATAAACCGTAGGATCGTAATAATCTAAACAGAATTCGGCTACATTACCCAACATATTTTTTAACCCAAATGCATTTGGACGAACTCTATCAGGAGTTTGTGTTTTATTAAAACTATTTTCCAGGTAAATTGCATACGAATTTATAACAACCGTGTCTGCACCAAACAATTTATTCCAAAATCCGTCAGACTCAAAATCAGTAGATGATCCTTCGAAGAAATAAGGTGAATTGGTTCCACCACGAGCTGCGTACTCCCATTCAGCTTCAGTTGGCAAACGGTACTTCCTTCCTGTCACGCTGGTTAACCAACGACAGTAGGTTTCGGCTCCAAGATGACTCATCGTAATAGCCGGACGGTTTCCTTTTCCCCATCCTTGATCAGGCGCACCCCAAGGAGGAGTAGCACCCGAAATGCCATCTGTCTCTTCATCGGTTATTATCGCTTCTTTTCTACCTTGAGAAACGGTAGCTCTAAAAAATGCCAAATATTCATTCCAGCTAACTTCAATTTCTGCCATCCAAAAACTATCAACAGCAACTTCTCTCACCGGCCCTTCCACCGATTGTCGGTAAGGTTCATTAGCAGGAGTACCCATGTTAAATTGCCCACCAGAAACAGCAACCATATTGAATGAAACCGAAGTTCCCGGAAGTTTCTCCGTAAAGTTTGAAAACTTTGTAACTTTAGTTAGATCGTTATATATCTCTTTTGATGAAGAATCAGACTCATCCTCAACCGTTAATCCAATCTCGCCCCGGTAGTGCCCAACGCCTTGATGACACTGTAAACAAGAAGTATTATCAGGATCGCGCAAATATTTAAGATGCGACTCAGCACCAAGAGCATTTAGTGTTGAAGGGAACATATTTGTATGGCACTTTTTACAACCATCTTCATAAACAAATCTTTCAGCTGCCTCGCGTGTGCGTTTTTCAGCCCAATCAATCTCTTCGAGATCATAAGTTAAATACGCATATAAATCATGCATTCCATGGTAAGCTTTCCGTGTCACAAAACGTAAAGGTTGATCCTCGGGAGGTAAATGACAATCCACGCAATTTACTGAAACCCCACTTGGAGTATTATTATGAATTGAAAGCTTCCATTCAGCTTCGGCGTGTGGATGAACATGACACGCTGCACAAAATTCGTTCGTTGATGTATAATGAATTGTTTTATTAAACAGAGCAAAAAACAAAACTGCAGTTAACGCTCCGATAATAAAAAGCAAATAATGTTTCCGTTTGATTGTATTATCATTCATTCCAAAAAATATTTTTCACAATAATAAGAACGAACGATTAGTATGGTATTAATAAAATGTGCACCATACATTTAATATGCCATTAATATAATCTTAATATTTATACCAATATCCTGATATAGTAATATTTACCATCTAAATAAAAAAACTTTATAATACTTCATATTTAAATAAAAAATATAAATTTGAAAATAAAATAATTAATAATTAAGAGATATAATTTAATTAGAAATTACCCATGACAAAAATTATTACAAAATATTTTGCTGCTATTATAATCCTACACCTTTCAGTTTTAGTTCATCCCATTTCTGCAACTGAATTCTCTAACCATACCTTTCTAATTGTAGAGGCAAATAATTCGAATTTAAATAGTCAGCGATTTTGGCAATTTTTAGAAACAAACAACAATTCAGGAGTTGAAATTGGAGTTTCAGAAATTGAGAGTAACATTATTTTATCGGAAACCAATCAGGAATTAGTTACTTTTTTAAATCAAATTCAGAAATTAACAGAAACGGTAGAATCAAAGATAATCCCAATATTTCTATCCTTTCACGGAAATATTACAACTCTCGATTCAATTGTTAACACTTCCAGCATTTCATCCAAAATTTTCTTTTTACCGCAAGGAGAAACCTGGCCATCGCTGGAATACCTTATCCAGTCGAACAGAAGAATAATTCTTTTTGTAAACGGACAATTTAAAAATGAAAGTCGTATTCTACATAAATTAGATAATTATATATTTAAGATTTCATCTGATGAAATTGTACAAGATGAAGTTGGTTACGATATCCATTCGACAATAAGCAGAGAGCTTTTTATGATTGATAAATTTAACAAACTCCACACAAAAACATCTGGAATAATAAATAGCAATCTGAGTCCCGATTACATTAATTACCTGCTGGAAAACTGGACAAAATATGGGAAGCGTCCCAATTTTATTTTCATCGGAACAAATTATTCTGACTTTGATTTTATTATTTCTCAACTCAACTCGTTTATCTGGATTAACGGAACAGTAAAAGTTTCAGGCAAAACACTTGAAAAAGTGTATTGGAAAAATCAGGATGTGGCAGTTACAAGCGGGAAGTTTAGTTTTCCGTACAGGGGTGGAGAGGAATTAATGTTATCGCCTTTTGCTCCGGGCTATATTATGACTCCACGACAAATAATCATTACAGGAGAAATGGAAGTGCCGGAAAATTACACCATAATAGCTTCGCCCATTGAACTAAATGAAGAAATTACCGGAAATTTTGGATTTGAGAATTTAATTTTTAATTCCATTGATCCGGAAATGATTTTTGATGGAGAGAACTTCTCATTCAGTCAGGATATTGAAAGAGGAGGCGTAATAAAGTTACCCGAAAATGCTAGTATTAATCTGGGAAACCCGGAACATTTCGGGCTAAGAAACAGCAGTTTTACGGTAAGCTGTTTTGTGAAATTTACAGAAATACTGGAATTTGGCGACAATGCAATATTGGGAAATTACGAACAAGAATACCGAAAAGGACTGCATCTTATTTTACGTTCGGGACATCCGTATTTTGGGCTTTGGGCGAACGATTATGTATCGGAAGAAAAACTTCAGCCCAATATTTGGTACCACCTCGTTTGGCGTTACATTATTGAAACGGGTGAACAAGCGATTTTTCTGAATGGGAAAAACATTGGAGGTTCGCAAGGTCACCCGCCGTTTTCAGGCACAGGGAATATTCGATTAGGCAGTGCACTCTCGGAAGGTGCCAGTTTACGAGGTTATGTTGACGATTTGTATTTCTGGAGTCGCCCGTTGGGGAACGAAGAAATAAATCGCTTAACTTTAAATGAACAGATAATTTCTAAAAAAATCAGTGAGAAGTCAGGTTTTTTACAAAAAACAAGCGGGAAAATATTATTGAGTTTTATAGCAATTATGTTGTTAACATTGTTTATTGTATTTCTTTTAAAAAGAACAAAAACTAAAGAAAAGAAAAGCGTAATTGACTTGCGAAAATCTGATTCAGCCAATCAAGTTCAATTATTTAGCGAATTTCGCGCAATTAATACTAGTGGATTAGACATCACAAATTTATTTACACCAAAGGTAAAAGAACTATTTCTATTTGTTTTAATTTATACTTTAAAGAATGGAAACGGGGCATTAATTTCTGATGTGAATGAACAACTTTGGCCAGGAATTGAGCCAAAAAAAATCGCCAATAACCGTGCTGTTACGTTAAATAAACTACGAAAAATACTGGTTCAGATAGAAGGAATTGAAATTGTAATTCAAAACCGGTATTTGTTAGCTAAGATGGAAGATTCCTTCTTTTGCGATTACGTGGAAGCATTTAATCTTTGCCAAACATCGGGGAAAATATCGAAACAGCAGTTGAAAACTTTTTTCGCATTGGTTAAAAAAGGACGATTTTTAAAAGGAACAACCTGGAACTGGCTAGACGACATTCGGGGATTTACAGGTAATCAGGTAATTGATAATCTTTTAAATTTAGCTTCGATGTACAAAAAAGAGAATAAACCGCAAAAAATCGATTCCATATCGAAGCGAATTTTAGATTATGACGATTTGAACGAAGAGGCCATTTTTCTACAAATATGGGTGTTACAACAAACAAACAACAGCCATTTAGCAAAATTTAATTTCAAATCGTTTTGCACAAAATATCAAGAAAGTATGGGAGAATCATTTTCTATGAGTTTCAACCAGTTTATCGATTTCCATTCTGAAAAATTTTAGTGCCTTTAATAAATAAATTTCTTAAAGTTGACTATCCCCGTGGCAGAGCCACGAGGAATTATTTGATTAAATTCTTTCCAATTCTACCGTAAAATGTCGCATTATTGGCGCTTCATTTACTATTTTAAAACCTGAAGTTATATTGTTTTTCCGATCAAAAATATTTTTTAAAGCCACGACAACCACATCCATATGGTTATTGGTATAAGTTCGGCGAGGAATGGCCAACCGCAACATCTCCAATCGAGGATATCTATTCTCCTTTGTATGTGGATCGCGATCTGCCAAAAGAGTACCCACTTCAACACCTCGAACCCCAGCTTCCAGGTACAATTCAACGGCTAAAGTTTGAGCAATAAATTCTTCTTTTGGCACTCGTTTCAAAAAACTTGTTGCATCAATAAAAACAGCATGGCCGCCAATTGGTCTTTGAATTGGAATATTCCATTCAATTAATTTATCTCCTAAATATTTTACTTGTGCAATACGATTTTCAAGGTAATGTCCATCGGTAATTTCATTTAATCCAATGGCCAATGCATTCATATCGCGACCGGCCATTCCTCCGTATGTATTAAATCCCTCAAACATGATATTGAAAACCGATGCTTTTTTATACAAATCTTCGTTTCTCATGGCCATAAAACCACCAATATTTACAATACCATCTTTTTTGCTGCTCATGGTCATTGCATCGGCATACAAGTACATTTCGCTTACAATTTCTTTAATCGTTTTATCGCCATACCCTTTTTCGCGTTGTTGAATAAACCAGGCATTTTCAGCAAAACGAGCTGAATCAAAAACAACTTTAATTCCAAATTTTTTAGACATTTTGGATATCTCACGCATGTTCTTCATCGATACCGGTTGTCCTCCGGAAGAGTTACACGTTAAAGTAACTATCACCATCGAAATGTTTTCTTTGGCATGATTAACATAAACCTTTCTGAGTTTTTCCAAATCGATATTTCCTTTGAAAGGGTGTAGTGATTCTGTATCAAATGCCTCGTCGATAGTACAATCAATAGCCCTGGCATTTCTAAATTCGATGTGTCCTTTTGTGGTATCGAAATGACTATTCCCCGGGATAACATCTCCTTCTTTTACCAACACCGAAAAAAGGACATTCTCTGCTGCCCGCCCTTGGTGGGTTGGTAAAAAATATTCGAACCCAAAAATTTCTGTTATTACTTTTTTCAGGTTATAATACGACGATGATCCAGCATAACTTTCATCACCTGTCATTAGTGCAGCCCACTGCCGATCGCTCATTGCACCTGTGCCGCTATCGGTCAACAAGTCGATGTAAACCTGTTCACTTTTTAAATTAAAAAGATTGTAATTCGCCGTTTTAATCCATTCTTCGCGCTGCTCGCGCCTACTCCTGTAAATGGGTTCAACCATTTTTATTCTATACGATTCTGCAAAAGGTAATTCCATAATAAATTCTTTTTCAACTAAAATGTGAAAATAAAAAGTGAGGTAAAAAATTAAAAAAAGAGAATGCCAAAATTATATTTGATAAAATACAACTGACGATAAGAATTACAAGCCCAGAAAGGCATCACGATTTTTTATATTTATGAAACTACGGTTGTGTAGATAAATAGCTAGTAAATAATCCTCGGGGCAAGCCCACGAGGCATTGAAGAAAATATTTTTGGATCCCGAGGCAAGCCTCGAGGTATTAAACCTTAATGAGAATAAAACTGAAATTGTTTTTACTATCATATTGCAAACATACATAGATTGAAGAAAACAAAACCAAGGGTTTTATCAGTTTTGCGATTTTGAATAAAATAATACAAACTAAACTTTACATAAAAACTTTAATCTGACAATTCGCCAACCGATTTCTGCAAAAAATCCCGGGTGTAATAATCTTCATCCACAATTTCACCGTTCCAAACTACAATGTCGAGATCGATACAACGTGGACCAAATTTCGGATTTGTTCGGTCTCGTCCCATTTGGTCTTCAATTCCTTTTAAAAGCCTGTTCAACTGTTTTTGATTTAATTCTGTTGTAACCTTTACAGCTCCATTTGTAAAATCAGTCTGGTCTAAAATACCAATTGGTTTAGTTTTTATAAATTCAGAAACTTTTAAAACCTTAACCTTTGTTTTCAGGATTTCCAGCATTTTATAGATATTGATCTTAGCTTCGATATTTGAACCAATACCAATGATACAAATATTAGTCATAATCGTCTTTGTTCCATTTCCAACGAAACCGATTCTGCAAAACGTAATGCATGAGGTTTGTCCACTTCTACCCTCGCCCATTTTACTTCATCCGATTCCATAATCAAATCCAATATGTTTTTAGTAAGTACTTCAAGTAGCTTAAATTTTCCTTCCTGAACGTGAGTAATAATTTTTTTGGTGATTGTTTTATAATCGAAAATATCCAAAGGTTCGTCGGCTTCCATTGCAGAATTCGGAATATCCGTTTCAATTTCGATATTGATAATAACATCCTGTTTATTCACCAATTCTTCGGGATTGAATCCAATGTAAGTTCTGATAAGCAGATTTTTAACTCGTATTTTTGCCATAATTACTATGTATTAACACCTAAATTTTCGCCACCGTCGGCATACAATAACTGTCCGGTTAAATGATTATTATCTAAGATATAGTTTATACTTTTTAGTATCGGATCCACGCCACCCGGTTTCTTCATCGGAATATTTTGAGCCAATTTGAGCAAGTAATTTTCGTCTTTGTCGTTAGGCGGCAAAGTAACTCCCGGAGCAATTGCATTTACCCTTATTTCGGGAGCCAGTTCCAGTGCAGCCATTTTTGTTAAATCCCAAAGTGCCTTTTTTGAAAGTGAGTAAGCAGCAAAATTCGATTGATTCGAAGTCATGCGTGTATCAACCAAATTAATGATATTACCTCGTTTGCATAAATTTGCAAAATCACGAATCAAAAAGAAGGGAGCTTTCAAATTCACATCGAATTGAGCATTGAATAATTCCAGTGAAGTCTCTTTTACATAGCCCGAATCAAAAACCGAAGCATTGTTTACAAGCAACTCAAATTCTCCAAACTCGGAAACCACTTTTGAAACAAGTCCGATTACTTCATCAATATTAGAAAGATTTGCTTTTACTACACCAAATTTTTGATTGGGGAATTTTAAATTCAACGCTTCTGCAAGCTGTTTAGCAGGTTTTTCAGAGGTGTTGAAATGAATAATAATATTCCACCCCTTTTCAGCAAGATGTTGCGCTATGCCCTTGCCAACCCGTTTTGATGCACCTGTAATAAGAGCTTTTTTATTCATTCTGAAAAGTTAGGCATTTTTTGTTAAACACAAACACTTTTCAAAAGTTCAAAAAATTATTAATCCCGTAAATTGGCACCACACAATTGACAGAAAATGATAATATTAACTTTCAAATTAACAATTAAAATAAGACCTCTAATCTCGGGTTTACAACATTATTGTAAATTGATCCAAAACGGTATGTTATTCCTATACTTGTCGTATACGAATAGGTAGTTGATAATTCCTTCCTGTGTAAGAAAACATCCTCAATTGAAGCATCACCTTTTCTTAGCGAAACCTGGTCGTGTATAAAAGCATAACCGCCGAGCATGTCAAAAGTTAAACCTTTGGCAATTTTAACACTCACATAGGCTCCAACCGAAAGCCGGTTAAGTGAAAAATCGTGTAAATAGTTGCTATAACCTGCGGTAAAACTAATCGTTCCCCATTGCTGAAAATTAGTGTACGATGTTTGCAGGCTTTGAGACCACAGCGATTCCTTCGTCTTTAAAAACACAGTAGTATCAGCATAATTATTGAAACCGTAATTCAATATATAGAAAAACCTGAAAATTCTGCGTGTTGATTCAGAATAAGGAAAAATATCGTATTCTATTGCTGGCCCTACAACAAACCCAAGGTCGTAATTAGAATAAATAGATTTAAATACATCGGATGAAACCCCAATTGCACAATGTTCTCCCAAACTCTTTACTACATCACCGTAAATCCTGCTTTCCTCCTTTTTATCCGTAGCTTTCACATCACCGTAATCGTATTCAGTAGTTGAAGTATTATGATAAAGCCCCGTACTAATCCTCCAGCTTTGAGTTGCTCTGCCCGCGTTAAATGAAGTATTTAGTGCATGTGCATTTGCCGATTGTTGTCCTTGTAAAGAACCGTTTAGATTGGTAGTAAAAACCCAGTTATCCCATTTGTCAGTCGAAACCTCCTCTTCAATGGGCTCTGTAAACAGTATATCAATAAACTCCGCCAGAGGTGTGTTTATCATGTATTTCATCATTCCCATTTTTAGGGTTCTCACTCCTTTTTGCATCACTTCTTCATCGGAATCATCGGCGTATGTATTAAAACTTACCGTATCTTTTACTCCCGAAAACCTGTTCCGCCCATCAACAAAAAAAGAAAATTCTCCACCCCCCGAACCAGTTGGTTGAAAAGTTCCAAGCACAACCAAATCCGCATCCTGAATGTCACGCACATAGTTGATAAACGGGACTTCTTGCTTCATATAAGGAGAGGCATCCATGTATACATTAATGGCATCTTTACGAAGAGGTTTTTTAGGGGTTTTGGGGTCTTCTTCAGCAAACAGACTTAAGGAAAATAAAAAAAGAAGAATAATAATTGAAGTAACTTTCATGGCAATTAATAGATAAGGATTAAAAAAAAAAAGACTCTGTTGATTTTTTTTTGAATACGCTGTAAATTTTGCCATATTGTATTAAGCATGCAAACTTAAGGGGCTGTTCTCCGTATTTTGGGGTAAAATGCAGGAGCAGGGATAGAAGGACTGAAATCGGGGATGAAAAGCTGAATAAATAACATGGGAACAAGGTAAATTTATTTATCCGGCCATTTTTTAAAAGGAGTAACCTGTGCTTCACCAATAATTGCAATGAAAACTAAAATCCGTCCCAAATCATTTTTCGAATAATAAAACGGTTAACCCGTGCATGTTGAGGAGTTGGAATTAGTAGATTAATTTATATGAATCGAGTTTATGTTGACATAAAAAAAGAGGTCGGTATGACCGACCTTTAAACATTCTTTTACCATGTATTTTAACGATTAAATGAATTTAATTTACTCAAGTATTTTCCAATAATATCAAATTCCAAATTAATTACAGTTCCTTCTGT
>CAYZBC010000018.1:0-37004 GCA_964476535.1 uncultured Maribellus sp. | reverse complement strand
TGTTATGGAATAGACATGGCGCGGTTAGACAAATTTATTGCTTTTAATGCAGCAATCGAATTGTTAAAAGACCAAGGTAAAGAGTCAGTCATTCAGGATGTATATAAAAAGTGCAAAGATCAACAGCATTTGTCGAAGGAGGAGATGGTGAATTATGTTCGAGAGATTTACAAATCATTCACTCCCGAACAGGTTTCAACAAAAATTGCCGAATTGTTAAAACCCGAAGATTGTAATGCAGAGGTTGAAATCGTTTATCAATCAATTGAAAATCTTCATAAAGCTTGTCCAAACGATTTAGGTGATTGGTATTTTACAGGTAATTATCCGACACCCGGAGGAAATCGGGTAGTAAATGGTTCGTTTATTAATTTTGTGGAAGGGAAAGACGAGCGGGCATATTGAGTCCTGATTTTTTCTTATTCTCTCTGTAAACAAAAGATTCCATCTGTGTAAGTTGTAACAAACACGGATGGAATCTTTTTTTACTTCTTAATTGAAATTTTATTCAACCTCGGGAAATTCATCCTTTTCCTTACTTTTTATGTAGGTTTCTATGTGGCGGTCAACTTTAACATCGTATAGATCTTTAATCGTCAGAATAATTCCGGTTTCCAGAACATTTCCAAATTTCTCGTTGTTAATTGTGCCAAAAGTTTTCATCGATGGAGACAAATTCATGTAAGCATTAATTAGTGGCGGAATATTTTCCCCAAATTGTCTTACATTTTGTGTGAGAATTTTATAATCTTCGCTATAGTTTTCTCCAACAAAAAGTTTTTCCATGGCTTCCTTATCAAAATCAAATTCAACCGGGTCTTTCGGATAGACCAGATTTTCTTTATCCCTGAAATATTTAGTAAAAAAATATTGAATCAAATTTCGAGCTTCGGTATGGAAGTGCATATACATTGTAATTTTACCGAAGAAATATTTAATTGGATGGTTCACAATTAAAGCACCAAGTCCGTCCCAAAGATTATCCAGGGCAAAAAGTGCTTTGGCACCTGCTTTGCTCGATTGGTACGCTGGTTGAACAAAAGAACGACCCAATTCTAATGTGTAGGGTAGGTAGTTATTTACAAAATCTTTCGAAAAATGGAAAAGACGCGATGTAGCTAAATGAACATCTCCGTTCTCATCTTTTTGAGCTTCCCCGCAAAGTAAATAACGGTAACCTCCTAAGATTTCTTTTGCATCCGGATCCCAAACAATTAGTTGTTTGTAAGGAAATTCAGCTGTGTCGAAATTATCTATGTCGGTTTCTTTGCCAGTGCCACCACCTGCATCGCGAAATGTTATTTCTCGCAATCGACCAATTTCGTGCATAATTGCTGGAGAGTCGTGGTATGTAACCACATAAATTTCGTTACCCCCCTTATTCGTTTTTCGAAGTAGTTTTTCTGGAGTTAGTTCAGCGTAAATCTCTTCTCTTGGTAGAGGTGTAATTATCTTTTTCATTTACGTTATATTTTTTGAACAATAGAGTACAAAATTAAAAAAATCTGGTAAGGTTGTTTGTTAACCGTTAATTTAATTTTACAAGTTCAACTTATTCGCGTAATAGATAAACTTGGTCTTTCACCCAATTCGCCCAATCTTTGTGGGTTTTTGAGTTGTCGAAAGTACAGTGTGGAATGGGTTTTCCAAAATATATGTGTACGTCTGAATTTCTGTGTTTCATTGTTTCGTCAGGAAGAAAAAACATTTCTAAATTCCATTTTATACGAAAGAACTTTCTGAATTTTGCTATGCGATAAAAACGGTTCGAATTTCTACCTCCAACAAATATAGGGATAACATCGCGTTTGTGTGTTATCGATTTGGATACAAAGTGTTTTCTCCATTCTAAATCAACAATTTTTCCTTTTATTTTTCTCGATGCCAAACCCGATGGGAAAATGAGAATCTGTGCATCGGAATTATAGGCTTCAGTAATTATTTGGGCAACTTTTCTACTATTTGCTCCGTGTTTGTTTACTGGAATAAACATCGACTCCAGATTAGAGATATTCATTAATATATCGTTTGAGAAAAATTTTGGTTTCCCTAATTTTTGATCGACGTACTTCATTAACAACATTCCGTCGAAACCTCCCAGTGGGTGATTGCTTACAAAAATGAACTGGCCTGAATCGGGTACATTTTCCAGCCCGTGTATGTGCTCTGTTACATTAAATTCGGAGACTACACTATCTACAAAATCTACTCCATAAAGATGTCCATTCCGTTTTAAGAAATCGTTGAGAAAATCAATGTGTAAAATTCGTTTAATGTATCTGTAAATAAAACCAGGCAGCATTTTTGCGATCCCAGGGCTTTTTGCAGCAAATACCTCTCTTATATCTATTGGTTTGAAATCTTCAGTATTATGCTCTTCCACTTTTCAAGGTTTTAATTGGCAATTAAGCAAAAAACGAGCATAAAATAAAACCATTGCTCATTTAATGTTGGAATCAAGGAACCTGAACCTAGCAAGAGTAATTTAAACGGATGGTAGAATCTTGAAGTTTCGCTATTTGTTAACCTTAAAAAGCGAGTTATTAACGAGTGTTGATTACTTTTTTAGAATTCTTAAATAGTTGAATGATTGAGTTTTAATGAAAATTATTAAAGTGTTTATAGCTGTTTTTAACATCGTTTCAACATGTTTTCAACAAAAAATAGCTTTATAGAATTATAGAATATGGTGGAACAGAGGGGAATAGAGTGTCATTTTTTGGAATAATTTCTTACTTTTACGACTAATATATCATGATTATCAAGAAAATGATAGAATTTGCAGGCAAATACAACGCAATTATCGACGACAAAGGACGGATTGTTCTTCCATCGGCTCTTAAAAAAGAGATGGGTGAATTTGCATTGGAGCCACTCGTTTTGGAGATGAGCCTGCATAAAGAATGTTTGGATATTCATCCCAATAAATATTGGCAAGAGCGTGTGGCTGACTTCAAAAGCACTCTTGATCCATTTGACAAGGAAGATGATGCATTGCTTCAGTTTTTCTATCAGAACTTTGTGAAAGTTACCATGGCTACAAACGGCAGAATAAATATTCCGGCAGGTTATCTTGAATATGCAAACCTTAAAAAAGGTGTTGAATTTATTGGTATGGGTGAATCTATTCGTTTGCAGGCTGCTAAAGAATTGGATGAATCTGAAATGACAAGAGCCGAATTTTTGGAGAAATTGAAGCAAAAACGTAAAAAGAACAAAGAGGGTAAATGACACAAGTTTATCACATACCCGTTTTGGCCGAGGAAAGTATATTGGGATTAAATCTTTCGCCTGGAGCAGATGTTGTTGATGCAACATTTGGTGGGGGCGGTCATTCCCGGCTTATTCTTCAAAATTTAGGAGACGAAGGGCGGCTTTTTGCTTTCGACCAGGATGAAGATGCCGCAGGGAATATTGTAGACGACCGCCGCCTTTTTTTTATCCGGCATAATTTTAGGTACATCCAAAATTTTTTGAAATTCTATGGGGTGAAAGAAGTGGATGCCATTTTTGCTGATTTTGGAGTGTCTTCCCACGACTTCGATGTTCCCGAGCGTGGTTTCTCCTTTCGTTTTGATGGGGCTTTGGATATGAGAATGAATCAGGATGCAAGAACAGATGCAGCAAAAGTGGTGAATGAATATACCGAACAACAGCTAATTTCCGTATTCAGATTGTACGGTGAAATAAAAAATGCAGGGCGACTTGCTTCAGCCATATGCAAAAAGCGAAGTGAAAGACTTATTAAAACGACTACTCAACTTAAAGAAATTGCGTCAGAATGTGCCCCAAAAGCAATCGAAAATAAGTATTTAGCTCAGGTATTTCAAGCATTGCGTATTGAAGTGAATGACGAAATGGAAGCTTTGAAAGAGTTTTTACAAGCTTCCAGAGAGTTGCTAAAAACCGGAGGTCGTTTGGTCGTTCTTAGCTACCATAGTTTGGAAGACCGATTGTGTAAGAATTTTATGAGATCTGGAAATTTTGAAGGGCAAGTAGAAAAAGATTTTTACGGGAATGTTATTTCTTCCTTTAAAACGATTAATCGAAAAGTAATTGTACCCTCTGCCGGGGAGTTGAAATTGAACAGTCGCTCAAGAAGTGCAAAGCTAAGAGTTGCAGAAAAAATATAACATGGCGGAACAAACAAAAAATAGCAAAAAATCAGGAGGTATGAAATCGTTTATCGGGGGTACCATTTTAACGGACGACCGGGTTACGAAACAATTGCCTTTTTTGTTGTTTCTGGCATTTCTGGGAATAATGCTAATTACAAATAGAAACTGGTCGGAACGAACAATCAGGCAAATTGAAGTTTTGCAAGACGATCTAGATGAGTTGCGTTCCGAATCTATTACTATGTCGGCAAAATTAATGGATGCCAGCCGACCTTCTGAAGTTGCAAAAAAAGTAGAAGATGCGAATATTGGGTTGCATGAGCCGGTTAAACCGCCGCAAAAATTAATTGTTCAGAAAAAATAAAATACTGTGGGAATTCGAAAGACTATCGTATCTCGTATAGCAATTGTATATTTTGTGCTACTTCTGTTTGCTACAGTTGTAGTTTTGAAAATGATTTCTGTGCAGCAAATTAAAAACGAAAAGTGGCAAAAGATAGAGTCAAACCTGAGCAAAAACACAATAATTATTGAGCCAAACAGGGGGAATATTTGTGCCGACGATGGTAGTGTTTTGGCAACCTCAGTTCCTGGTTATTATGTTCGAATCGATTTGGCTTCGGAAGGAGTAAAACGTGTTTATAGTAACGAAAGCGATTCGCTGGCATTTCATCTGTCGGCAATGTTTAAAGATGGCTCAAAAGCGCAATATAATCGTAAATTAAATGCTGCTTACCGGAACAAAAATCGTGGTTTTATGCTCACTCCCCGAAAAGTAGATTACACAGAACTTCAGCAAATTAAAGAATTCCCAATTCTTCGAAGAGGCCGTTTTGGCGGTGGAGTAATTATCGTACAGGAAAATGAACGAATCACTCCTCTTGGGATGTTGGCTTTGCGTACAATCGGGGGATTAAATAAAGGTGCGTACGGCGGGGTGCATGGTCCAATTGGTTACACCGGATTGGAGGATGCTTACGAACCTTATCTGAAAGGGAAAGACGGGATAAGTTATAAACAAAACTTATCTGGGAGGTGGGTTACCCGCACCGAGATTGAGCCCGAAGCGGGTATGGATATTATTACCACCATTAACGTAAAAATGCAGGATATTGCTGAAAGTGCGTTGTATAAACAGTTGCATAAATCTAATGCCGATTGGGCAACTGCTATTTTAATGGAAGTTGAAACGGGTGATATAAAAGCCATTGCAAATCTTGGTAAAGGGAAAGACGATTACTACGAAAAAGATAATTATGCCTTGGGAGCTCGTGGCTGTTACGAACCCGGTTCAACATTTAAACTTATTTCGTTAATGGTGGCTTTGGAAGATGGTGTTGTTGATACCAGTGATGTGTTTGATACCGGGAATGGCAGTTGGTATAACAATGGAAGAACGATTACGGATACACATGGTTATGGCAAATTATCGGTGAAACAAATTTTTGAAAAGTCGTCAAATGTTGGCGTGGCAATGGTTATTACTTCCTGCTACGAAAAAAATCAAAGAGATTATGTCGATCGGGTTTACAGTTTTGGAGTAAATAAACCATTGGGATTGGAAGTGAAAGGCGAAGGGCAGCCTTATTTCAAATATCCGGGGGATGCTGATTGGTGGGGTACAACACTTGGTAGTATGTCGTACGGTTACGATTCCAAAATGACTCCGCTTCAAATTCTGAATTTTTACAATGCTGTGGCAAACGATGGAAAGATGATAAAACCACAGTTGGTGAAAGAAATTCGAGATAACGGAGCTTTGTTGAAACAATATAAAACAGAAGTTCTAAATCCGATGATTGCTTCAAAAGAAACCATTGGAAAAGCTAGAAAAATGCTGGAAGGTGTTTGTGAGTTTGGAACAGGACGAACGGTAAATAGCGAATATTTTATGGTTGCCGGTAAAACGGGTACTGCACGCGTTGCAACTAGCAGCGAAGGTTACAACGATGGAATGTATTTAGCCTCTTTTGTAGGATATTTCCCGGTGGATAATCCAAAATATTCAATGATTGTAACCTTTAATAATCCAAGAAATGGTTATTACGGTGCATCGGTTGCAGGGCCTGTTTTTAAGGAGATAGCAGAAAAGGTTTTTGCCTTGCAAGGTTTTATTAACGAGACGGTTGATGAGGCTAAAGAAAGTGAGAAACTGCCCGCAGTGAAAAAAGGAAAATCAGAAGATATTTTAAGAATTGCTGAAGAGTTGAATTTGCACAATGTACATGGAAAGCCCGATTCGCAAATGGCATCGGTTACGGCACAAGATAGTTTGTTGGTGCTTAGCAACAATGAAATACCGGCTGGAAAAGTTCCCAATGTAACCGGAATGGGTGCAAGCAATGCAATATTCCTGATGGAAAATGCCGGGTTGAAGGTGAAAATAAAAGGAGTTGGTAAAGTTAAAAAACAATCGTTAACACCAGGTAGTAATTACAATGCCGGGCAAACGGTTTATCTCACTTTAAGTTAAATGAAGTTATCCAAAATAGTAGGACATATTAATTCTTTAGAAATTTCAGGTTCGCTTGAAAAAGAAGTTTCATCCATTGAATTTGATTCAAGGAAAGCAACAACTGGTTCTGCTTTTATTGCCCAACGTGGTGTTACTGTCGATGGGCACAAATATATTCAGGCTGCAATTAATAACGGTACCTCAATTGTTTTTTGCGAAGAACTTCCAAAAGAAACAGCAGAGAATATAACTTATATTAGAGTTGCCGATTCGAATGCAGTTTTGGGTGAATTGGCTGCGGCATTTTACGGTTTTCCTTCAAAAAAATTAAAGGTTGTTGGAATAACCGGAACCAATGGTAAAACAAGTATCGCAACACTTTTGTACGATATGTTTTTAAAGTTGGGATACAAAACCGGATTACTTTCAACCATTTCGTATCGAATAAATGAAACGGAAGAAACTGCTTCGCACACCACTCCAAATGCTTTAAAGATTCAGCAATTATTGGCAGATATGGTTTATGCTGGGTGCAAATATTGTTTTATGGAAGTGAGTTCGCATGCAGTTCATCAAAAACGAATTGCAGGAATTGATTTTGCAGGTGGGGTTTTTACAAATATCACACACGACCATTTAGACTACCATAAAACTTTTGCTGAATACATTAAAGCTAAAAAAAGGTTTTTTGATCGACTTTCTTCTGACGCATTTGCTGTTACCAATGTCGAGGATAAAAATGGTTGGGTAATGTTGCAAAATACAAAAGCAGATAAAATCACCTATTCCACTCGTTCAATGGCCGATTTTCGTTGCAAAGTACTGGAAAATCATTTCGACGGAATGTTGTTGAATTTGGACGATCAGGAAATATGGACACGTTTTGTGGGAAATTTTAATGCAGCAAATCTTTTGGCAGTTTATACAACTGCTCGCCAATTGGGGCAGAACAAAGAGGAAATTTTACCAATAATTAGCAATCTTCAACCAGTTAAAGGAAGGTTTGAAATTTTGCGAAGTATGGACGGGAAATATGCCATTGTAGATTATGCACACACACCAGATGCATTAAAAAATGTGCTGGGTGCCATTGCTGAAATCAGAACCAGAAACGAGCAGGTAATAACGGTGGTTGGAGCCGGTGGAGACCGTGATAAAACCAAGCGACCGGAAATGGCGAAGGAAGCAGTATTAGGTAGCGACAAGGTAATTCTGACTTCGGATAATCCGCGAACCGAAAACCCTACACAGATTATAAAAGACATGGAAACCGGTGTTGCCGGACAATTTAAGAATAAGGTGGTTTCAATCGAAAACAGATTGGAAGCCATAAAAACAGCAACGTTAATGGCACGCACTGGCGACATAATTTTAGTGGCGGGAAAAGGTCACGAAAACTATCAGGACATTAACGGTGTAAAACACCATTTCGATGATAAAGAGGTGATAAAGGAATTTTTTGGAATTAAAGATTAAAGCAAAAAAGAATGCTCTATTATTTGTACGAATTATTTGCAGATTTTGACCTTCCCGGAGTAGGGATGTGGCAATATATTTCCTTCCGTTCGGGTGCGGCAATTATTCTTTCGCTTTTAATTACTACCGTTTTTGGTAAAAAATTGATTCTTGTTTTGCAACGTAAACAAATTGGGGAAGAGGTTCGTGACTTGGGATTGGAAGGACAAATGCAAAAAAAGGGTACTCCCACAATGGGCGGCATAATTATTCTTTCGGCCATTGTTATTCCAACGCTTCTCTTTGCCAAATTAAACAATGTCTATATTTTATTGATGTTGTTCACTACTGTATTTCTTGGGCTCATTGGTTTTATAGACGATTACATTAAAGTTTTCAAAAAGAATAAAAAAGGGCTGGCCGGAAAATTTAAAATTTTAGGTCAGGTAGGTTTAGGATTAATTGTAGTTGCCACTCTATTTATTAACGACGATGTTTTGGTACGCCAAAATGTAAAGGATGCAAATGGCGAAGATGTTCAGGAGGTTACTCTCGACCCTGTAACGGGCGAACAAACAGTTCGTTTTGTTACCGAAGACATTAAGTCAACAGTTACTACTATTCCTTTTGTGAAAAAGAATGAGTTCAATTACAAGTGGATTGTATCATTTTTTGGAGATGGTTTTTGGTGGTTGAAATGGGTGGTTTATGCACTCGCAATAATTCTAATTATAACGGCGGTTTCAAACGCAGCCAATTTAACCGATGGAATTGATGGACTCGCCACAGGAACTTCTGCAATTAGCGGGGCTACACTTGGCGTTTTAGCTTACGTAAGTGGTAATATAATTTATGCCGATTACCTCAATATTATGTACATCCCAAATATAGGGGAACTAACCATATTTGTGGGTGCTTTTATTGGTGCAACCGTTGGATTTTTATGGTACAATTCATATCCGGCTCAAGTATTTATGGGCGACACCGGAAGTTTGGCCTTGGGTGGAATTCTTGCTGTTTTTTCAATCATCATCAGAAAAGAAATTTTAATTCCGCTTTTGTGCGGAATATTTCTCCTCGAAAATCTTTCGGTGATGATTCAGGTTTCGTGGTTTAAATATACCAGGCATAAATACGGCGAGGGAAGGCGCGTGTTTTTGATGAGCCCAATTCACCACCACTATCAGAAAAAGGGAATACCCGAAGCAAAAATTGTAACCCGGTTTTGGATTGTGGGAATTATTCTGGCGGTGTTAACTATTGTAACCTTAAAAATCAGATAGCTTGAACCAAAGGATAGTCATATTAGGAGGAGGAGAAAGTGGAGTAGGAGCAGCTATTCTGGCACAAAAAAAAGGATATTCTGTTTTTGTTTCCGACTTGGGAAAAATGAAGGAAAAATACAAAAACGTTCTTTCAAATTATGAAATTGATTTTGAAGAGGAAAAACATTCTGAAGCACAAATATTAAATGCTGCTTTGGTGGTGAAGAGTCCGGGAATTCCAGATACAGCAACACTTGTTATTCAACTGAAAAAAAAGGGTGTTCCGGTGATTTCTGAAATTGAATTTGCGGGGAAATACAATTCAGCAAAAACAATTTGTATAACCGGTAGTAATGGGAAAACAACAACAACGATGCTCCTTTATTACATTCTGAAAAATGCAGGATTAAATGTTGGGTTAGCCGGAAATGTAGGCAAAAGTTTCGCATGGCAAGTGGCTGAAGAAAATCACGAGGTTTATGTGATTGAACTGAGCAGTTTTCAGTTGGATGGAATGTACGATTTTAAAGCCGATGTTTCCGTTTTAATGAATATTACACCCGACCATTTAGATCGTTATGGTTACGACATGCAACGTTACATCGACTCAAAATTCCGGGTCATTCAAAATCAAACAAAATTGGAAACTTTCATTTTCTGTGCAGACGATGAAATTATTCAAAAAGAGATAAAAAATAGAGAAATAAAACCTGTTTTAATACCATTCAGTTTGAATGAACCCGCTGAAACGGGAGCAGGAACAAAAGAGAATCGGATAATTATTAACATTCATCTAAATCAATTTAGTATGTCTATTCTGGATTTATCATTACATGGTAAACACAACACGTACAATTCAATGGCAGCAGGAATTGCCAGTATGATTTTTGAAATTCGTGATGACCAACTTCGTGAAAGTCTGTCTGACTTTGTTGGGGTGGAACATCGGTTGGAACGTTTTTTAAAAGTGCATGGAATTGAATTTATTAACGATTCGAAAGCAACCAATGTAAATTCCACGTGGTACGCTTTGGAAAGTGTTTCAAAATCTATTGTTTGGATAGTGGGCGGAATTGATAAAGGCAATGATTATTCCATGTTGCACGGGTTGGCAAGAGAAAAAGTAAAAGCCATTGTTTGCCTGGGTAAAAACAATAAAAAAATACACGATTCTTTTGAAGGAGTAGTGAAAAATATTGTGGATGCTTCGACAATGGAAGACGCTGTAAAAGCTGCTTATTATCTGGCGAGAAACGGTGATACTGTTTTGCTTTCGCCGGCTTGTGCCAGTTTCGATTTGTTTGAAAATTATGAAGACCGTGGAATTCAATTTAAAAAAGAAGTAAGGAATTTATAATGGAAATTTCCATCGGAAAAATATTTAAAGGAGACCGTGTTATCTGGATAGTATTGATGCTGTTGTCGCTATTATCGTTGCTAATTGTTTACAGTTCAACAGGAGCTTTGGCATATCGCGTGGCATCGGGTAACACACTTCGTTTCCTTATTCGGCAGATATTTTTTCTGGGTGTTGGCTTTGGGATAATATTATTTATGGTGAATGTTTTACCGGTGAAAATTTATTCAATAGCCGCCAATTATCTTTTGTATATAAGTATAGGTTTACTGGCATTTGCAGTAGCATTGAAATTCGGAGGAATGGTTAGGGGAAGCGGTAGAACATTAAATTTAGGATTTATCTCTTTTCAGCCAGCCGAGTTGGCAAAAATTTCGCTAATTCTTTATTCAGCAAAAATATTGGGCAAAAAACAAAAAACTAAAAAAGATTTATACGTTGCATTTAAAAAAATTATTCTGTTCACTGGAATCGTCTGTTCATTAATATTTATATCCGATTTTTCTACTTCAGCATTACTTTTTGCTACAATAATGACGATGATGTTTGTTGGTAGAATTCCCATTAAATATTTACTATTGGTTGTTTTAGCTGGAATTGCGTTGATCACAATTATTTACGTTGTTGCTGATAATTTCCCTAATGCACCGGCTCGTGTTCATACTATAAAAGGCAGAATTGATCGTTTTATTTATGGAGACCCAAATTCGGAAAAAGGAATAACGCAAGCTGATTATGCGAAATTAGCCATTTATTCGGGTGGAATCTTTGGAAAGGGTCCTGGTCAGTCGGATGTTAGCAATTACATGGCGGCTGCATATAACGATTTTATTTTTGCAATTATAGTTGAAGAATATGGATTAATTTTTGGTGCGGGAGTAATATTTCTTTACCTGATTTTCTTTTTCAGGGGAGTTGTAATTGTTCGGCGGTCGACGCGAACATTCCCGGCGTTTGTGGTAATCGGATTAACATTGGTATTGGTCTATCAGGCGATGATAAATATTGGAGTTTCGAGCGGAGCTTTGCCGGTTACAGGGCAGCCTTTGCCGTGGATTAGTTTGGGTGGTACTTCGCTGCTTTTTACTTCCATTGCTTTTGGATGTATTTTAAGTGTGAGTCATCAAACACAGGTAGATCACCAAATTGAAAAACAACCGGTTCAGGTAAATGCACCTGACGAAGATTACGAAATGGAAAAATGAAGATAAAAAGAGTCATATTAAGTGGAGGTGGAACCGGGGGACATATTTTCCCGGCATTGTCCATTGCAAATGAAATCAGCAAACGGAATCCGGATGTGGACATTTTATTTGTTGGCGCATTGGGCCGAATGGAAATGGAGAAAATTCCGGCTGCCGGGTATAAAATTATAGGCTTACCGGTTATGGGATTTCCCAGAAAACCGAGCTTAAAAATTTTTAAATTTTTTGTGAATTTATTGAAAAGTGCCTCTCTTGCCCGAAATATTGTAAAAGATTTTAATCCGCAAATTGCAATTGGAGTTGGTGGATTTGCCAGTGGTCCGCTTTTAAGAGCCGCCGCAAAAATGCAAACTCCAACCTTAATTCAGGAACAAAATTCGTATGCCGGAATCACAAACAGATTATTGAGCAAAAAGGTGAAGTCGATTTGTGTAGCATACGATAATATGGAACGCTATTTTCCAGCTGAAAAAATAATTTTTACGGGAAATCCGGTTCGCGAAAACCTGATTCAAAATAACACAAATAAAAAAGAAGCCTTGTTATATTTCGAATTGAACGAAAAGGACAAAGTAATTCTAATTGTTGGTGGAAGTTTGGGGGCACGTTCCATTAATAATTCGGTGGTAAATAATATCGCTAAAATAGCGAAATCAGATGTAAAAATAATTTGGCAAACCGGAGCTTTTTACTTCAACGAAATTGAAGCAGAATTGAAAGGCAAAAAACCGGGGAATTTGCAAATTCATAAGTTTATAACGCGAATGGATTTGGCATATTCGGTAGCCGATGTAGTAATTTCCAGAGCCGGTGCAGGAACAATTTCGGAGTTGTGTTTGGTCGGAAAACCTGCTGTTTTAGTGCCGTCGCCAAACGTTTCGGAAGATCATCAAACCAAAAATGCGATGGCTTTGGTTAATATTAATGCTGCTTTGATTGTAAGAGATAGTGAAATTAGTGAAAAATTATTTCCGCTTGCCTTTGATGTTGCAAACGATGCAGAGAAATGTAAAACTCTGTCGGAGAATATAAAAATTCTGGCAAAACCCAAAGCAACAAATACAATTGTTGACGAGGTGGAAAAATTAATAAAAATATGAATAGTCTTCAAAATATAAAAAATGTTTATTTCCTCGGAATCGGTGGAATAGGAATGAGTGCGCTCGCCCGTTACTTTAAGTTTTCGGGGCGAAATGTGGCGGGTTACGACCGAACGCAAACTGCGCTTACCGATAAATTGCAGGCAGAGGGAATTGATGTACATTTTGAAGATAATATTCGAAATATTCCAACCAATTGGAATCCGGCGGAAACGATTGCGGTTTTTACCCCTGCCTTACCCGACGAGCATAAAGAACTCACATGGTTTAAAGAAAGCCCAATTGCTATGTTTAAGCGGGCAAAAGTATTGGGTTTAATTAGCAACGATAAAAGTGGAATTGCAGTGGCTGGAACGCACGGAAAAACTACTGTTAGCACAATGGTTGCGAATACTTTGAATAACACCGTAATTGGTTGTGGTGCATTTTTGGGTGGAATCTCAAAAAATTTTGGTAGCAATTTGTTACTGCCAAAAAACGAGTCGCCTTGGATTGTGGTGGAAGCCGATGAATTCGACAGGTCGTTTTTACACCTAAAACCGCAATTGGCCTTAATTACCAGTGTTGATGCTGATCATTTGGATATTTACGGGAATAGAGAAAACATTGTGGAGTCGTTTGAAAAATTCATTTCTCAAATAAAACCCGGGGGAAAATTGGTGGCGAAAAAGGGAATTGATTTTGATGCGGTCGGCAAAACTTCGGCTGAAATATTTTATTATTCAATTAAGGAAAATTCTGACTTTACTACGGTTAATTTGCGGTTAAATGTTGAAGGTGGATTTTATCAGTTCGATTTAAAAACACCCGGGGGGACAATTGCCAATTGCCAATTAAATTATCCGGGTTTGGTAAATGTGGAAAATGCTGTTGGCGCATCGGCACTGGCATTTTTTGCGGGTGCAACACCAGACGAAATAAAAGCTGGGTTGGAAAAATATCAAGGTGTTGCCCGTCGGTTTGATATTCAATTTAAGAATGAAAAATACATTTATATTGATGATTATGCACATCACCCAGAAGAGTTGAAGGCGGTGATTTCATCCATAAAAAAATTGTACCCAACTAGAAAAGTGACGGGTATTTTTCAGCCACATTTGTACTCGAGAACAAAAGATTTTTCAACCGAATTTGCAGCAAGTTTGGATTTGCTCGATTCGGCGATTCTCATTCCGTTGTATCCGGCGCGGGAAGAACCAATGGCAGGTGTTTCGTCTGAAATTATTTTCAAGCAAATGAAATTGGCTGACAAACATTTGGCTAGTAAAGAAGAGACATTGGAAATGCTGCAAAACATGGAGAATGATGTGGTGCTGACAATGGGTGCCGGAGATATTGATAGAATGACAAAAAATATAGTGGAGATTTTAAAAAGTAAAAGTTAATGTTTCGGAAGTTGTTAAAAATAGCAGGGATTTTAGCGTTAGTGATTTTCATTATCGTAACGCTCGCTTTTACATCTTCGGAAAGCAAAGATGTGCTTTGCGGTAACATTGTTATCAAATTCGAAAACGATGAAATAATTCAGGTGAATAAAAATGAATTGATTCGATTGGCAAAGGGAGCCGACAATGATGTTCTGAATAAAAAATTAACTCAAATTAATTGTGAAACGATAGAACAGGCAGTCGAAAAGCATGAAGCCATTTTAAAAGCAGAAGTTTATACGGTAATTGAAAAAGACAGTAGTTCGTACAAAGGTGTTTTGGCGGTAAGAGTAAAACACCGCGAACCTGTGGTCAGAATTATGTCCGAAACGGCAAGTTATTATTTGGATGAGTTTGGCGGGAAAATCCCAATTTCGTCGAATTACTCGGCAAATGTATTGGCAACCACCGGTTACTTTTCTGAAAAATATGCGGTTGAACAATTGTTGCCGTTTGTTTTATTCATTGAGAATGATGAATTCTGGCAGGCACAAATCGAGCAGATCCATATTGAAAAAACCGGTGATGCCTTGCTTACTCCTTTGGTTGGCGATCACATAATTGAATTTGGGGCATTAGATGACTATCAGAAAAAGCTGAAAAAAATGAAAGCATTTTATCAGCAGGTTCTGGCAAGAAACAATTGGAATAAATATAAGACTGTTAGTCTAAAATATAATAATCAGGTAATAGCAAAAAGAAGATAATTATGGCTTCAAAAAGTAATCTTTCGGTTGTTATGGATGTTGGTACATCAAAAATTGTTGCCCTTGCCGGCAAAAGAAATGAGTTGGGTAAACTGGAGATCTTAGGCGTTTCGAAAGTTCCTTCGAAAGGTGTGCGCCGCGGCGTGGTGTACAACGTGGAAGAAGCAGCAACTTGCATTAAGGAAGCATTGTCTAAACTCGAGCCACAGCTGGAAGAGGCAGTTGAGCGGGTGAATGTTGCCTATGCCGGGCAGCTCATGAAAACAATTGATTATCAGGATTCTCGATTTACTTCAGATGATGGTGTTGTCTCTAAATTTGATATTGATCATTTATATAATCAGGCGCAAAAAGTTGAATTGGAAACGGGTTATAAAATTGCTCAGGTTATACCTACAAATTATCAGGTTGATGGTGAAATTTCCACGATGGATCCGTTTGGAATTACAGGACGCGAAATAATTGCGAATTATAAGTTGGTAATTATTCCTGACGAATATTTAGCAAATCTGCATCGGGTTTTCGACCGGGTTGGTGTTGAATTAGGGGAAATAACTTTGTCGCCTTTAGCTTGTGCGGAAGCTGTGTTAACTGAAGAGGAAAGAGAGATGGGAACAATTGTTCTTGATATTGGGGCAGGAACAACTGGGTTGGCTATATTTTATGATAATCGATTGATACATTCTGCCGTAATTCCATTTGGGGGAAGTGTGGTTACCAGAGATATTAAAGAGGGGTGTTCAATACTTTTAAAATGGGCTGAACAATTAAAAATACAATATGGTGAGGCCTTGGGCGATTTTGCCGATGACCAAAAAGTAGTTACAATTCCAGGGCACAACGGATGGGAACCAAAGGAAATTTCATTTAAAAGTTTGGCATTTATTATTCAGGCCAGGTTAGAAGAGATTATGGATAGTGTTAATTTGGAGATAGAAAAATCGAAAATTATAGACCAATTGGGGGCTGGAATTGTAATTGCCGGAGGAACTTCAAACCTAAATAATTTCCAATCGTTAGTGAAATATAGAACAGGAATGGATGCCCGTAAAGCTAATTTGGCGTTTAATCCAAAATGTGCTAAAGAGATAATACTAGACACAGATAATCTAACGGCAATTGGATTGCTGAATTTATTGGTGAATGAAACTACAATTTCCGAAAGAGTCACAGGTAGAAAACAAAAAAGGAGAAAAGAAAAAGGGGGTTTTTCCTCTATTGTAAATAGGGTAGTACAAGGTGTACTCGATTTGGTTGATGATGATAATGAAGATATAGAGTTGAATTAAAATTAAAAAAGATGACTGAAGAATTAGTAAACTTTCAATTTCCAAAGACATCGTCCTCAATTATAAAAGTTGTTGGCGTTGGCGGAGGTGGCTGCAATGCGGTCAGTCATATGTTCGAAGAAGGAATAAAAGGTGTAGATTATTTAATTTGCAATACCGATTCACAGGCACTTGAATCAAGTCAAGTGCCCATTAAAATTCAGTTGGGTGTTACTTTAACTGAAGGTCGGGGAGCAGGGAATAAACCAGAGATGGGAGAGCAATCGGCTCGCGAGAATTACGAAGACATTAAAACCGTATTACAAGATAATACTAAAATGTTATTTATAACCGCAGGAATGGGTGGTGGTACTGGAACTGGTGCAGCTCCGGTAATTGCTAGTTTAGCTCGCGAGTTGGATATTCTAACCATTGCTGTTGTTACTATTCCTTCGCCTGCCGAGGGTAAGAAACGGTATGGTCAGGCAATGGAAGGTATTAAAAAGTTGGGTGAATTTGTAGATAGTATGTTGGTAATTAGTAACCAACGGCTGCAAAATATTTATGGCGATCTGCCTGCCCGTCAGGCCTTTAAAATGGCAGATAACATTGTGGCCACAGCGGTAAAGGGAGTTGCCGAGATAATAACTATTCATGGAAATGTAAACATTGATTATACCGATGTTCATACCGTAATGCACGATAGTAAAGTGTTTATTATGGGAACTGGTTTAGCTTCGGGCGAAGGGCGTGCAATGGATGCAGTTAATCTTGCATTGGAATCTCCTCTTCTAGATAGCAACGATATTTTCGGCACCAAAAATATATTATTAAATATTGTCTCGGGAACGGAAGAAATTAGGATTGGCGAAATTGGCGAAATCATAGAAACACTGCAGGACAAAGCGGGGCAGGAAGCCGATATTATTTGGGGAAATGGCTACGATGAATCTTTGGGAGACAAAGTAAGTGTTACTATTTTAGCTACTGGTTTTGTGAAAAACCCCAATCAAACACAACAACCCAAAGAAGAACCTAAAAAGTTTGAATTAGAGGAAGAGCCTGCCGAGGAGATTATTGATGAAACGTATGAAAATTTATTTTTGGACGATGCAGATGAACACCAGATTGATTTTGAGCATGTAAAAGAAAAGGTAGCAGAAGTTATAACCGTTAAAGAAAAAGTTCGAAAAGAGAGATCTTCTTTTGTTAAACAAAAGAAAAAAGCTAAAAAAAGAAAAGAGAAAATCGATGAGCCGGTTATCGATTCGAATGTTGACAACTGGTTTTATAAGAAATTCGGAAAATTATTTAACGATGGCGAAGACCAATCGATGGATGAATAGCCAAAACCTTAAACTATAAAAAGATGACTAAAGAATTAGCAGACTTTACATTTCAGAAAAACCCAGGCGCTGAAATAAAAGTGATAGGAGTTGGTGGTGGTGGTGGAAATGCGGTAAACCACATGTTCGAACACGGGATTCGAGATGTCGATTTTATAATTTGTAACACCGATGCGCAGGCAATGGAATCAAGCCCAATTCAGCACAGAGTGCAATTGGGAGCTTCATTAACCGAAGGCCGTGGAGCAGGTAATAAACCCCAGGTTGGAAAAGAATCTGCTCTTGAGAATATTGAAGACGTTAAAAAGGCACTTTCGGAAAATACAAAAATGGTGTTTATAACCGCCGGAATGGGTGGTGGAACGGGAACGGGTGCTGCACCTGTGATAGCTAAAACATGCAGGGAAGCTGGATTTTTAACCGTCGGAATTGTTACAATACCATTTAGAAACGAAGGCAGGCGAAGAATAAAACAAGCAATTGATGGAATTGCGGAGTTGGAACAATATGTCGATTCCTTATTGGTCATCAATAATGAACGAATTCGTGAAATGTATGGCGACTTTGGAATATCTGAAGCCTTTGCAAAAGCAGATAATGTTTTAGCAACAGCGGCAAAAGGAATCGCTGAAATTATTACCGTTCCGGGTTATATAAATGTGGATTTTGCTGATGTGGAAACGGTAATGCGAAATAGTGGGCTGGCGGTTATGGGAACTGGTATTGCGGAAGGTGAAAATCGTGCATTGGAGGCCATCGAGAATGCACTAAATTCGCCTTTGTTGAATAATAATGATATTCGTGGTGCGAAAGATATTCTACTCAATATAACTTCAGGAGATATGGAAGTTACTATGACCGAGATTGGTCAAATAACCGATTTTGTTCAGAATAAAGCGGGTTTCGATGCCGATATTATTTGGGGAAATGGGAAAGAGGAATCATTAGACGGAAATCTTTCGGTTACCATAATTGCTACCGGTTTTAGTACCAGTAGCATTCCTGAAATCCAAGGAATAAAAAATGCTGAACGCGAAAAACATTTGTTATCCGAAAGCGATACAAAACAAAATAATGTTGTGGGGAAAAGCAACTCACAGAAAAGTGAATCGCACGCAACACGACAAAATACATTCGAATTTGATTTAAGTGAAGAAAAGAAAAAGGAGGAAAGGGATTTTGAAGCGTTGTATCCAACTACTTTAAAAAAACGTGGAAATCCGGAGGAAAAAAAAATTATAACCAAATCCTCTGAAATGACTGAGGATGAAGTAGAAGAAATGGAAAATATTCCGGCTTACCAACGCAGGCAAATTCGAATGAATGACCCGAAATACAAAAACAAAGTATCTAAGTTTTCCATAACAAAAGACAATAAAATCTCAGATAGAAATTCATACTTGTACGATCAAGTAGATTAAAATAGATATATTATGGCACTATTCGACCAAATAAACGACGACATTAAAACGGCAATGAAAGCTCGCGAAAAGGAGAAATTGCAAGCACTGCGGAATATAAAAAAAGTTATGATTGAAGCTAAATCGGCAGTTGGTGCCGATGCTGTGCTTGGCGATACCGAGGTGTTGAAAATTATTACGAAACTGGCAAAACAAGGAACCGATTCGGCAACCATTTATAAACAGCAAAACCGGCAAGATTTGTATGATCAGGAAATGGTTCAAGTTGCAGTTTATGAAGAATACCTTCCTGCAAAACTTTCTGACGAAGAATTATCATCCATCGTAAAAGCTATAATCGATGAAACGGGTGCAACATCGATGAAAGACATGGGGAAAGTAATGGGAATAGCATCGAAGAAATTAGCTGGCAAAGCTGATGGGAAAGATATTTCAACGAAAGTGAGAAGTCTTTTGCAATAATAAGATTATATTTTTCTGAATTTTGACTAAATATAAAATTGTAATAGAGAAGGGTTTGTATTTGCAAGCTCTTTTTATTGCTGTTTTTTGCGTTTAATTCTGCCGTAGATACAATTTTTATCAGTGCACCAGCGGCATTGGTATCCTTGCTGTTCTAAGCCCACTCCAATTCCAATAATTCCGCTCACCGATTTTATGGGATTCATTAATGATGATTCTGAAAGCGAAACTCCGCAAAAATTTTCTGGCATAAGTTGAAACAACTTCTGTTGCTCTGCCACACTCCATTCGCAATATCCCGGAGAGAATCGGTCAGAAATATTTAATCCCAATTTTAGAAGTTCCTCTCCCATTGATTTTTGGATTTTATCTATCGCTCTTTCTACAGTAGCAGAGCCTATTACATCAAAAATATATCCAAGTAACGGGTCTGCCATACCTGATATTTCTTTTGAATGATTGGAGATTTCTGCTCCGGCTGTGCAAATAAAAAGTGCCGCAGCTGTTGAATGTTTTAATTGGGTTGTAACAATTTTGGAAGGTGAAAAAATCATATTTTCAATCTGAATTGATACTTCCTTTAAATTAATATCAATTGTATCAAAAATTTTATATCCTCCACTAATATTGCAAAATTGTGGTGCATCGTTTAGTGCTTGTTGAATTATTCCTGGGAAAGGTTCTGGTACATTGTCCTCTTCAAAACCCAAAAGTTCGGTTAAGTCTTCGGGTAATAGGTTTAGTTCTTCAAATGTAAATGTAAATTCCTTTATCATTTGGGATGTTTTAATAATTCGAGATTTAGAGAATCAATCATTGAAATTATTAATTCAAAAAAAAGGGAAATGCATGGCACTTCCCCTTCAGCTTTTTTAACATTTTTTAAGCTTCAGTAATGATAATCTTTATGATTTCGTCGCCTTGTCGTATGTCATCAATAATTTCTAATCCTTCATAAACTTTCCCAAAACAAGTATGATGCCGATCTAAGTGTTGTGATCCTTGTCTGTTATGGCAAATAAAAAATTGAGATCCACCTGTGTTTTTGCCTGCGTGTGCCATTGATAATACACCCCTGTCGTGATATTGATTATTACCATCCAATTCGCAATCAATTGAGTATCCAGGGCCGCCAGCTCCTGTCCCATCAGGGCATCCGCCTTGAATTACAAAATTCGGGATTACCCGATGAAAAGTAAGCCCATCGTAAAAACCCGACTCCGAAAGTTTCACAAAGTTTGCCACGGTTCCTGGAGCATCTTCTTCAAAAAACTTTACTTTCATAACTCCTTTTGAAGTCTGTATTTCTGCTACTTTCATATTCTCTTTATTTATTTTGCACAAAAATATAAAAACTTAGCAAATTTCATAAATGGTTTTTTGTGGCATTAATACCAAAACTAACATCCGAGTTTAAATTTTTAATTTAATCTTAATAAATTGAATCTAAATTAATCAAAAGATAGTTTATTCGTAATTGCCAGAGCAACAGTTTTGGCTCCCTGTCTTGTATTATAGAAGGCAATGTAACACGTTCGGAAATTGATCTGGGCTTGGTATCCTATTTCTGAATCAAGGACTTGAATTTTCCTACTATCATAAAAATTGAACTTAATTTAATAGATTATAGGTTAAACTTCTGGTGATACATGCACATGGAGTTAATTTTAACATGTGGGCTAAAGAAGTGAAGTTAAAAATCAAATCGACGAAAGTCCAATCATAATCGTTGGAATGGGTATAAATTAATAATTGGAGAATATCCTTATCAGCAACATATTGGTTTATTGGAATAAATTATTCAGGATGTATTTTGCTTGAATGTCGCACAAACAATCAAGGCAAGGTAGTTGCATAAAAGAAAAGCATCCGGGTTGGCAAAAAATTGTTGTTAATTTACAATCGGTTAAAATAATATTAAAAAATTCTCCCCGGTATCAATAACTTTTGGAATTTTTTTTGGATAGAAATGGGATGAAAGAAAGATTTCAAAAACGTTTAAACGGAAAGAAGGAGGCTCAACAGCCTCCTTCCTAAATGTTAACCCCCAAACACACAATATGGGATGAATCCCAAATGCCTTGCAAATATAATGAGTTTTTGGAATATACAAGCAGTTTTTAAATTTTTCAGTCTTTCTAACTAATGAATGTATTTAATTTAGATCGGTTTTATATTGGATATAGGTTTTTAATTCTGCTATATTTTTATTTAAAGCAGAATATGTATAATTTTATTTTAAGGATTTTGTTTTATCTTTAAAGATATTCAAACAGAAATAAAAAATGAGAATAAATAGATTCATATTAACAATAGCCGGGTTACTTCTAACGTCAGCTGTTTTTGCTCAATTCCCTGAAATTGAAAACGAATTTGACAATAAGGTTAAAACATTCTTGGAGGAAAATGCCAATAATTGGAGAGATATGAATGTGCCACTTTCTGATGGTAAAATAATGTATGACATAATTATCAATAACAATTATAAAAGTGCAGTTGAAATTGGAACATCCACGGGTCATTCGGCAATTTGGATTGCATGGGCTTTGAGCAAAACGGGCGGGGAACTTATTACAATCGAAATTGACAAGAAGCGTTATATGCAAGCTAAAGCAAATTTCAAAAAAGCCGGAGTATCAAAATATATTAAAATTCGACTTGCAGATGCACATGAGCTGGTTCCCAAATTGCCAGGTAAATACGATTTTGTTTTTAGCGATGCTGACAAATATTGGTATAAAAATTATTTTATGGTAATGGATCCAAAACTAAAACAAGGTGGATGTTTTGTTGCGCACAATACTTCAATGCGCACAACTGGAATTAAGGAGTTTCTCGATTATATTGAAGGTCTTGAAAATTATATTACGACCATTGATCGTTCAGGACCTTCAGGAATTTCTATAAGTTATAAAGAAGGTAAATAATTTAACCAAAAGAAGGATTTTTTTAGTAGGTTCTGGTATTAAACAATTGAAAACTCTATAATGATTAATCCACCGAATATCCAACCCTATTGCCTTATTAAAAATCATACAAAAATAGGGTTAATAAGGTTGGTTTTAAGGTGGGCGTATTTTTTACACTAAAGTTTGTTTATAGAGAATAAGATTTTTGTTTTGAAATTTTGTTAGATGTCTTGGTTTTTTTAACTCTAAAATTTGTCGATTTCATTTACAATTAGTGAGTTGCAAACTCTTAACAACTATCCTCTCGTTCGGAAACGTGGAGCACGGACAGAAAAAAACCACCCTCCATCAACAGACGGAAAGTGGTTTCTATATTTTCTTGAATGAAATACTAAATACTCAATACTATTTTCAACTTCCAAAATCATCAAACATAACGTTTTCGTCTGGTACACCAAGGTTGTAAAGCATTTTTTGAACGGCGTCGTTCATCATTGGTGGTCCGCACATGTAAAAGTCGATATCTTCCGGCTCTTCGTGTTGGCTCAGGTAGTTGTCGTATATTACCTGATGAATAAATCCAACTGGTCCTTCCCAATTGTCTTGTGGTTCTGGTTCAGAAAGAGCCAAATGAAATTTAAAATTAGGGAATTTCTCTTCAATTGCTTTAAATTGGTCGTAATAGAAAACTTCTTTCCACGAACGCGCTCCATACCAGAATGTAATATTTTTCTTCGATTCTTTTAATGTATGGAAAAGGTGGAATAAATGCGAACGCATTGGAGCCATTCCGGCACCACCGCCAACAAACATCATTTCGTTGTCGTTGTCTTTCAGGAAGAACTCTCCGTAAGGTCCTGAAACGGTAACTTTGTCGCCCGGTTTTAGGTTGAAAATATAGGATGAACAGATGCCCGGATTAACTTTCTTAAACCCATTGTTAGCACGGTCAAACGGTGGAGTTGCAATACGAATATTTAACATTACAATATTTCCTTCGGCAGGATGATTAGCCATTGAATAAGCCCGGAAAGTTGGTTCAGGGTTTTTCATAACCAAATCGAACATGCCAAATTTCTCCCAATCATCGCGGTACTCAGGTTCAATGTCCATGTCTTTAAAAGCCACTTCAATTTTAGGAACATCAATTTGAATGTATCCCCCCGATTTGAAATCCAATGTCTCACCTTCTGGAAGTTTAACAACAAATTCTTTAATAAATGTAGCCTGGTTTACGTTTGAAACCACAGTGCATTCCCATTTTTTAACACCTAAAATTTCCTGAGGAACTCTAATTTTCATGTCCTCTTTCACCTTCACTTGGCAAGCTAAACGCCAGTTGTCGTTTTGCTCTTTACGTGTAAAGAACCCGGTTTCGGTTGGCAGGATAGAACCCCCACCTTCATCAACCTGACAACGACACATCCCGCAAGTACCACCACCTCCGCAAGCCGAAGGAAGTAAAACTTTGTTGTTTCCAAGTGTGGTTAAAAGTGTTTCGCCCGGTTCGGTATCCATTTCTACGTCGCCATCGTTTATGCTCACTTTAACTATCCCCGAAGGCATTAGTTTTTTCTTTGCATAAAGTAAGATGCCAACCAATAGCAGTATTACTACTAAGAATACCACGACACTGGTAATTACAACGGTTATTTGTGCTGATAACAATATCATTGAGTTTTGATTTTTCTATTTTTATAATTTAATTCCCATGAAACCCATGAAGGCCAAACCCATCAAACCGGTAACAATAAATGTAATTCCCAGGCCGCGTAAAGGAGCAGGAACATTGGAATATTCAATTTTTTCTCTGATAGCTGCAATACCAACTATGGCAAGCAACCAACCTACTCCTGAACCAATTCCGTAAACAGTAGCTTCGCCTATATTAACAAAAGCTTTTTGTTGAAGGAAAAGTGACCCGCCTAAAATGGCACAGTTTACAGCAATTAGAGGAAGGAAAATTCCCAATTGGGTATATAATACAGGAGCAAATTTTTCAACAATCATTTCGACCAACTGCACCATTGATGCAATTATTGCGATGAACATGATAAAACGGAGGAAGCTTAAATCTACTGTGGCAAAATCTTCGCCCAACCAAGCCAAAGCACCTTCGTTTAATATGTAATTCTCTAGCAAGTAGTTAACCGGGACAGTAATGGCCAATACAAAGGTAACGGCAATCCCTAATCCCATGGCGGTACTTACTTTTTTAGACACGGCCAGATAAGAGCACATTCCGAAGAAGTACGCAAAAACCATGTTTTCGATAAATATTGATTTAATAAATATATTAATCAGATTTTCCATTAGATTTTGTTTTGCTGTTAGTTTTCGATTAATTTACGGTTGCGGTGGCGTTGTACCCAGATGATAATTCCAACCACAATCAATGCCATTGGGGAAAGTACCATTAAACCGTTGTTTTCGTAGAAACCTCCGTTGGCAATGTACCAGCTTTCCGGAATTACTTTGAATCCAAACAAAGTACCCGAACCGAGTAATTCACGGAAGAAACCTACAATAATTAGAATTACACCGTAACCGGCTGCATTACCAATTCCATCGAGGAACGACTGCCATGGACGATTCCCTAAAGCAAATGCTTCCAAACGCCCCATTATAATACAGTTGGTGATTATTAATCCTACAAATACCGAAAGCTGTCGACTTACATCGAAAACATAAGCTTTTAGAAACTCGTCAACTAAAATTACCAATGTGGCAATAATTACAAGTTGAACAATAATTCTAATTCGGTTTGGTATTGTATTTCTTAATAACGAAACAATAACATTTGACAATGCTAATACGGCTGCTACCGAAAGTGCCATCACAATCGATGGTTTTAGCTGTGCTGTAACTGCCAGTGCCGAACATATTCCCAAAACCTGTACAGTAATTGGATTACTGTTGTTTAATGGGTCCGACAGCAGTTTCATATTCTTTTTAGAAAATAATGGTTCGCTCATCTTACTTTTTCTTTTTTAAGAATTCCTGATAACTGGTAAAGTCGTCGAGAAGCATTTTCTCTAATCCTTTACTTGTAATTGTACCTCCGGAGATACCGTCAACTTTATTCTCGTCTGCAACACCTTGTCCTTGTCCAACTTTAGCAACTAAAATTGAAACTAGTGCACCAGAGTTGTCGAACAATTTTTTTCCAACAAACGACGATTCAAACGCTGTTGTTGAAATCTCTGCACCCAATCCGGGAGTTTCTCCTTCGTGGTCGAAGTTGGCGCCGTAAATGGTGTTCATGTCCTCGTTTAACGCAATAAATCCCCAAATTGGACCCCAAAGTCCTGAGCCACGTAACGGAAACACGTATTTTAATCCTTCGTCAGTTTGAAATTCAAAAATGGGAAGTGCCATTTCGTTGGCTTCTTTCGCCCGTTCCTTTTTTAGGTCGGTGTTAAAAGCATCGCCATCAATCTGCTCGCCTTTTACGTTTGCAACGTATTCGTTAAGGATTTTATCTGCATATATTTTTTCCGCTGTGGTAGCATCGCTTACGATGTTTACCGAAGCCAAAATATTTTTCTTTTTCTCAATCTCGAAGTTCCTTTTCTGCCTTGGTTTTAACGCCATCGACACAGAAGCCAGAACCGCTGCAACCAGAATTACCATGATTGCTGCGTATAAAAATGTGTATGTATTACTATTTCTGTTCATGATTTCTATTTTATCTGTTAAGCAGAAATTTTAGCTCGTTTCATTCTTTTCTTGATGTTGCCTGCAACGACGTAGTGGTCAACTAGCGGTGCAAAAGTGTTCATCAATAAAACAGCTAACATCATTCCTTCGGGGAAGGCCGGGTTTAATACACGAATTAAAATGGCAAGGATACCAATTAGGAATCCGTAAATCCATTTTCCTTTGTCGGTTTGTGCTGCTGAAACAGGGTCGGTTGCCATAAAAATAGCTCCGAACATAAATCCACCTAGAATTAAATGTTGCCAAAATGGTAACGAGAAATAGGTAGCAACTTCAGGAGAAAGACCTGCACTGCCCGAAACAGCATTTAAAATAAGTCCCATTACCGAACCGCCGGCAATTACTGAAACCATAATTTTCCAGCTTCCAATTCCGGTAACTATTAATATTATTGCACCGAGTAAAATTGCTAAAGTTGAAGTTTCACCAATTGAACCCGGAATAAATCCAAAGAATGCATCAGCAACACTAATATTATCGATGTTTCCTGCTGCTGCTTGCGCCATTGGAGTAGCTCCCGAAAATCCGTCAACCAGTTTGTCGCTGTCTTTTAACGACACCCAAACCGATTCGCCAGACATTTGTGCCGGATAAGCAAAGAATAGGAATGCACGGGCGATTAACGCCGGATTCCAAATGTTCATTCCCGTTCCGCCAAAAACCTCTTTCCCTAAAATTACTGCAAATGCCGTTGCAACTGCAATCATCCAAAGTGGAGTTTCTATTGGCATTACCATCGGGATTAATATTCCCGAAACCAAAAATCCTTCGTGAATTCCGTGGCCGCGTTTTTGTGCGAACACAAATTCAATTCCCAGTCCAACAATGTACGAAACGGCAATTACCGGAAGTACTTTGATTAAACCGTACAAAAATATCTCTAAGAATCCGGTTGAAGATGCTTCTCCGATTGCAAGAAAATGTTGAAGTCCGGTGTTGTACATGCCAAATAATATGGCTGGAACAAGTGCCAGTACAACAATAGACATGGTTCGCTTCAAATCTGTATAATCGTGAATGTGAGTTCCCGATTTTGATGTATCTTTTGATACATATAAAAAGGTAAAGAATCCTTCGTGAACAGAGCCGAGCCAATTGTATTTAGCTCCTTTCTGAACCAATGGTTCAGTCCTTTCAAAAAAGTTTTTTATAAATTTCATCTTAAAACAGACTAATTAAATTATCCTAGTTCTTTTATCATTGTATTGATTCCGGTGCGTAAAATATCCTGTACTTTTATTTTCGAAGTACAAGCATATTCGCAAAGCGCCAAATCTTCTTCAACAACTTCATAAATTCCAAGTTGTTCCATTTTGTCGATGTCATTCACTAAAATAGCTTTTAGTAACTGAACCGGTAAAATGTTCATTGGAAGCAATTTTTCGTATTGACCAGAAACAACAAAAGCACGGTCGCCTCCATGAAGGTTGGCATTCATTTCGTACTCCTTTTTCGGGAATAAACTGGTAATGAAAGTTTTTGAAGCGCTGAATTTTTTAGCACCCAAAGTAGCCCAACCAAATAATTCGAATTCATCACCTTCTGGAATTACAGAAATTTGTGAATCGTAATAACTTAAATAGCACTGCGTTTTAACTTTTGTTCCGGTTAAAACATTGCCACTAATAATTCGCTGTTTGTAATCGACTGATTTTAAGTTTCTTTTAGTTACCGAAATAACAGGAGCGCCTAAAATAGTTTTTACATACTTTGGGTTTTCAATTTCGGAACCGGTAACAGCAAATGTTTTCGTGAAATCTACTTTTCCAGTTTCGAATAAACGGCCGATAAAAAGTACATCCTGTACATTCACTGTCCAAACAACGTCGCCTTTATTAAGCGGAGCAGTGTGGTGGATTTGAATTCCTACGTTTCCTACTGGGTGAGGCCCTTTAAATGAATTTATTTCTACATTTTTCACTGAAGTAAAAGCAGAATTTTCATTCACTCCCAAATTTACTTTTCCATCAGTCAATTTTGCCAATGCATTAATTCCGGTTTGGAATGTGTCCATTTGGCCTTCAATTACAAAATTGTAATCGGGGGCCATTGGTGCAGTGTCGAATGTAGAAATGTAAATTGAAATGGGTTTCTCTTCCGGAGATGCGATTATACCGTAAGGGCGTTTTTTAATAAACGGCCAAATACCGCTTTTTAAAATTTGTTCCTTAATTTCATCCCCAGACAATGAAGTTGGATTAGCTTTAGTAAACTCAAGCGAACCTGCATTTTCATCGGTTTCGATAACCACTTCCAAAACTTTACGTCTTTCACCACGGTTTACTGAAATTACTTTTCCTCCAAAAGGAGCAGTAAAAAGTACTTCAGGGTGGTATTTGTCGTAAAATAAAGCATCACCAGCTTTTACAAGTGCTTCAGCTTTTACTTTTAGCTTTGGAGTCAGTCCTGGAAAATCTGTAGGTTTAAGCGCAACCGTTGACGGAATGGATAAGGTTTCCAGTTCCTTGTTTGCACTCCCTTTTAGCTTAATATTCAGCCCTTTCCTTAACTTAATAGCTTCTGACATATTTAACTCGAATAGTGTTATTTTTTTTTGCTGTGCAAAAGTAATAATTAATTGTCTTCATACAATATTATGGAGGCAAAGTTACATGTTTCAATATATACGAATAAGTCAATATGTTTATTGATTTATATCATTTCTCTACCACTGAATTTTGAGAGATTTATCTGTAAATATACTTTTTATGAATATCGACTGTTGTTTGGACAGGAAACTCGGTAAATATGCCGGGTTCATTTAACTTCTGAATAAATTTATTTTACTTGCTGTTGAATTTAACTGATACAAATTTATGTTGGTTTCAGATTAAATTGACATTTTTGACGTTATTAAAGAATAGTTAAGAATTTTGGATACGGTTTTTTGAAAAATTTCGGGTATGAAGAAATATGTTTTACCATTTACAGTTTTCCTTTTTTCACTTTTGAATAGTACGGCTCAGGATAAGAGTTTTTATTACGAGAACGCTGTTTATAACGAAAACATTAAAACCGTTTTGATGCAACGCGAAGGATTTGAATTATCGAATCCGGTATTGGAGTTGAATGAAGAGACCGTTCTTGTTTGTAAATTCGACGATTTTTCAGGCTCGGTTAAAAATTACTATTATACAATTATACATTGCGATGCAGATTGGAATGAAAGCTTTTTAATACAAGCAGATTATTTGGAAGGGTTTGTGGAAAACCCTCTTAACGACTACGAATTGTCTTTTAATACCACGTTTGAATATGTAAATTACCAGTTATTTTTGCCCAACGAAGATGTTCAATTTAAAATATCCGGAAATTATGCATTGGTAATTTATGAGGATTACGATAAGGAAAAGATTGTTCTAACCCGGCGTTTTTATGTTTATGAAAAGAAAGTTACCCTTGAAGGAACGGTTCGTCGGGCTACTTTGGATGCTTTCGAAGGCGAAAACCAGGAAGTTGATTTTACCATTTTTCATGATAATTTGGAAATTATTAATCCTCGTCAGGAGGTGAAAGTGGTTATTATGCAAAACAATAGGTGGGACAATGCCATTCGCGATTTGAAACCACTTTTTATTAAAGAGAAATCGTTGATATATAATTACAATCGCGAAAATGTTTTTCAGGCAGGAAACGAATTTCGTTATTTCGACATTCGTACCAATCGTATTCCCGGAGAAAATGTTTTGTCAACCGACTTTCATCGTCCCTATTTCCATAAAACATTAATGACAGATGAAGTGCGCGCTAACAAGGATTTCTATTTGTACAAAGAGATGAATGGAAAATATGTGGTTGAGAGTCAGGATCGCGAAATTCAGGACTATGATTTGGAGTGCGATTATGTATTTACCCATTTTAGCTTGCCTTTGGAGTCGATACTATTGGGAGGTTCGGTAAATGTGTTTGGCGCACTTACGGGTTGGAATGCTAATAAAAGCAATGAAATGAAATGGAATTTTATTACTAGCCAATACGAGCTTACTTTGCTGTTGAAACAGGGATACTATAACTATCAATACGTTTATGTACCGCAAGGTTCGTTGGTTGCCGATTCTAAAAATATTGAAGGTAGCTTTTGGGAAGCAGAAAACGATTACCAGATTTTTGTCTATTATAAGGATTTGGCTGGAAGGTATGATAGGTTAGTTGGCTATCGTATTTTAAATTCTTTGGATAATAGGAATTAAGCTTAAACTTTAACGAAGGAAAATAGAACATGTCGATTAAGAAATAACAAATCAGAAAGTTAGAGTTCGGCATTTTTGTTTTCTTATTCTTTTTTTACATGATGTTTTAGATTTTTTTTTTTGAACGAAAAAATCAATTGACAATCATCAAGAATCCCTTGCTTTTTTTAAATGGTAGGTTAAAAATAGAACTTAATTTCTTCATTTTGAGACGATTCAAACTCAAGTTTTCCGCCAAGAAATGCGACATAATGCTGCGTGATTGAAAGTCCAATTCCAGAACCGGATCTAGATTCGTTAATTTTGTTGTTTGGCCTGTAACACTGGTTTAAAATATTCTCGTATTCTCCCTCCTGCATTCCATTTTCAGTGTCGGAAATAATAAATTTTATCGTTCGTTTTTAATCATTTCATAGTAGATGGTAATGTTTCCTTTTACCTTGTATTTCACTGCGTTATCAACCGAAACATTGGCCTTGTTTGTATTTTAAAAACTGACTTAAATCTTGTTTTTATTTTTGGTTTTTAAAAGACGTTGAAAATGAGTGATTTGAAAAATGAGTATTTTTTTTGTCACTGATATTTGTTATGATTTTCACGAATGGGATTCTTTAATTTTGCAGTAGAAAATATACAAATAAAAATATAATATTATGTCGAAAGGATTTTTTAATGTACCGGTTGCAAAAAACGAACCGATTTTAAGCTATGTTCCAGGCTCTCCGGAGCGAGTAGAATTAAAAGAAATGCTCAGTGATTTACGTTCTAAAGAGATTGAACTTCCGATGGTAATTGGAGGTAACGATGTTTTCACAGATCGTAAAGTTAGGATGTATCCACCACACGAAATCAAACATACCTTAGGGTATTACAACCAAGGTGATTCTAGCCATGTTGAAATGGCAATTGATGCAGCTTTGGCAGCAAAAGAAGATTGGAAAAATCTGGATTGGCAACACAGAGCATCTATTTTTCTGAAAGCGGCTGATTTATTGGCTGGTCCTTATCGTGCTAAAATGAATGCTGCAACAATATTGGGGCAATCTAAAAATGCATTTCAGGCAGAGATTGATGCCGTTTGCGAATTGGCCGATTTTTTACGTTTTGGAGTTCAGGTTATGACTGATATTTATAAAATTCAGCCTGAGTCGGCTTCAGGAATGTGGAATTACAACGAGTATCGCCCATTGGAGGGATTTGTATTTGCTTTGACTCCATTCAACTTCACATCAATAGCTGGAAACTTGCCTGCGGCTCCTGCATTAATGGGGAATGTTGTTGTATGGAAACCTTCAAAAACTGCGGTTTATTCAGCCGGAGTAATTATGGAAATATTTAAAGAGGCTGGTTTGCCCGATGGTGTAATCAACCTTGTTTTTGCTTCGGGACCGGTTGTTGCCGATGTGGTTTTAACTCATCCCGATTTTGCAGGAATTCACTTTACTGGTTCAACCGAAGTATTCCAAAGTATTTGGAAAACAATTGGTAATAACATTTATAAATACAAATCGTACCCACGTATTGTTGGCGAAACTGGCGGAAAAGATTTCATTTTTGCGGATAACACAACTAGTCCTCAGACATTGGCGATAGCGATGTTGCGCGGGGCTTTCGAATACCAGGGACAAAAATGTTCAGCTGCCTCGCGCGCCTATGTTCCGCGCAGCATTTGGGCAGAAACAAAAAAGCGGCTGGGAAAAGAGTTGGCAACGGTTAAAATGGGGCCACCCGAAGATTTCACTAATTTTGTAAATGCAGTTATCGACGAAACTTCTTTCGATAAACTGAAAGGTTTTATTGACAATGCCAAAGGTGATAAAGATGCAGATGTAATTTTTGGTGGAAAGTGTGATAAATCGGTGGGTTATTTTGTTGAAGCTACTGTTATTGAGGTATATAGGGCAGATTACGTAACTATGGTTGAGGAATTATTTGGACCTGTGTTAACTGTTTACGTTTATGATGACGAAAAATTGGATGAAACTTTGGAGATTCTGGACAATTCTTCAATTTATGCATTAACAGGAGCAGTTTTATCACAAAACAGATATAACATCGAGAAAATTACCAAACGTTTAGATAATGCTGCAGGTAATTTCTACATCAACGATAAACCAACCGGAGCTGTTGTTGGCCAGCAACCTTTTGGTGGAGCACGTGGTTCGGGGACCGACGATAAAGCAGGATCTATTTTTAATTTCTTGCGCTGGACTTCAATTCGTACAATAAAAGAAACTTTTGTGCCATCGGTAAATTATACTTATCCCAGTTTTAAAGCTGATGATGAATAAGTTAACGGTATTTTGTTTATAAATGAGGGGCTGAATTTTTTCAGCTTCTTTTTTTTGCGCCTTATTAATTCTACTTTTGTTGAATAAATAAAACAATGAACAAAAAAGAAGTAAAAGGCAAAATCTCAAAAATGTTAAGCTATAAATATTTAATAGCTATTCTTTTATTTTTAGCCTGGATTATTTTTTTTGATGAAAACAGCATTGTTACTCACCAACAGAATAAAAAGCGCCTCGAGGAACTTACTCAACAAAAAGTATATTATAAAGAGCGAATTGAGTCCGACAAACAAAAACTGGAAGATTTAAAATCGGGTGTTGAAGAGTTGGAAAAATTTGCCCGCGAACAATATTATATGTCGAAACCCGATGAAGATGTGTTCATTGTTGTTGAAGAAGAAAAATAGTCTGAGTCACTTCCTAATAAACATTGAACTTTTGCGTTGTAAGTTTGTACTATTTGAAGGATGGTATAATTTTCTTATATTGCTTAAGAATGAAGGATAATCTCGACATATTCAGAATTAAAACCAATAACATTCAGCCACGAAAAGGCAGAATATTAATTGCTGAACCATTTCTGCCCGGGAGCTATTTTAGCCGCTCAGTGGTTTTTTTAGTGGCTTTTAGCGATAAAGGTTCGGTTGGTTTTATTTTAAATAAAGAGATAGATTTTGAAATTCAGGATATATTTCCTGATTTTCCTGATTTCGATGCAAAAGTTTTTTTAGGCGGTCCGGTCTCTACCGACTCCATTTATTACATTCATAAACTAGGTGATAAACTTCCAGGGAGCATAAAAGTGCTTGGCGATTTGTATTGGGGTGGCGATTTTGAGGTATTAAAAAATCAAATTTCTACTGGTATAATCCAGCCCTCTGATATTCATTTTTTCTTAGGTTATTCAGGTTGGGACAGTGGTCAGTTGGAAGCGGAGTTAAAAGAGAATTCGTGGTTGGTAACCGATGTAGAAGAGGCTGCTGTAATGCGAGAATTTGATGAGGTTTCGTGGGCAGATTTTGTGAAAAAAGCAGGCGATCGTTATGCTATTTGGGAACACTTTCCTGAGAATCCAACGTTGAATTAGTTTTTTATTTTCAGTTGCAGGTGCAATTTTAGTCTCAGTCTCAGTTTTCAGTAATTGTTCGTTCTTAACGTCCTTCTGAACTTGTTTCAGGATCTGTTTTGCAAATCAGAGAGATTCCTAATCGAGTTCGGAATGAAGTACCCATTATATTATGAGTTGATGTAACTGAATTTCTATTTATCACAAGTAATTACCACAAATCTTAACTACTCAATTTTCACCTTTTCTTTCAAATAATCGTTTAATTTTTCGTGAATTTGTGCAGCGAGTTGATGAACAAAACGTTTGTTCTCAATTCCTAGAACACATTGAATCCCATATTCTTCGCTGGCTAAAAACACCTCGTTCATTTCAAAAATACGTTCTTTTTTTATGTTTGAGATTTCAATAGATTTTAATTGAAGTTCGGCTGCAACTTCTAAAATTGGAGTACGAATTGTGTCTTCAAAACAACCACTGTCAAGCGAAGGAGTGATTAATACATTGTCTTTTACCATAAAAACATTGGAGTTCATTCCTTCACAAATCATCTCTTTTTCGTTCGTAATAATTGAATTTTGAAAAGAGGAATCACGAAGTTGGGCATCCACAATTTTCCAATTGGTACGGTTATGAAACGAATAGCGTGCAAGCCTATCTCCTGAATATTTCTGTAATTCAGCAAAATTAACCAGTAATCCCTTTTCTGAAATTGGAAATTCAAATTCTGCAAAACTACTACTGGTTATTATATAATTTATTTTCGACTGGTGGATAAACAGTTGAATGTTTATTAAACCTGATCGATACAATTTATTTTTATTCAACATCCGTTTCGAAATCCTAAAAAGCTCTCTGGTATTTTTTAAAAATTTGGGAGTTTCAAAACTGAATGCATTCAATTGCTGGCGCATGAAATCAATATTTTTACTGAACAAGGGAATTCCACCAAAACCAAACCAAATTTCCTGTGATAATATAACCGAATTATTCCAAAAAAGATACGTTAGATTTGCCGCTTCTTTTCGTACAATCTCGCCGTTTATAATTAGAAAATCCATTTTGTATTTGTGTAATTCTTTTAAGATTTTTACATAAAAGCAAACAGTTTATCAATAAACTGTCCGAATAAATCAGGGTTCAATAAAATAGGAAAAATAAAACCAAAAAGAGCTCCTAACAAATGGGCGTCGTGGGCAACATTGTCATTGCTTTTTTTACTTTTTTGATAGGAATAAAAGAGATATCCTGCGGCAAATAAAACTCCCGGAATTGGAATAACGGCAAACAGATATAACTTCTCCCACGGGTTGAAGAAAATAGCTGTAAACAAAACTGCCGAAACTGCTCCCGATGCACCAACGGCATTGTAATAGTAGTTATTTTGATGTTTAATTAAACTCCAAATGTTGGAGGCTAATATTCCACCAAAGTAAAGCAATAAAAAATACGCAATTGCACGGTTGGCAAAATAATACCCAAAATAGGCTTCAATGTTTCTGCCAAAGAAAAACAAAACGAACATATTAACGATTAAATGCGACCAGTTGGAATGTATAAAGGCGTGCGTAATTAGTCGGTAATATTCTTTTTCGTGTATAATTTTTGCAGCGTTAAACTGCAATTTATTCATCAATCCGGCATTTTGGAATGCCAAATAAGAAACAAGAGCCGTAACTCCAATAATTAACCATGTTATCATTCTAATGTAATATTTTGTAAATCATTTCTTTTTGTAAATCTGCGGAGGCCACCATTGTTGAAACGCCAAAACCTTTGCTTTTCATGTCGTATTCGCGTAAAATACCTATAATTTCGTACAACTTTGTTGGCGAGTATCTTTTTGCTGCAGCAACATAATCTTTTACGAAAAATGGATGTACACCTAATTGTGCAGCTGCACTCCTTTCCGATTTATCTTTAAGAAAATGATATTTAAAGATTTTCGAGAAGTAAGAATAGAGTGAAGAAGTTGTTTTTTGAATGGGATTTAATTTATCGTTAGCACCAAAATATTGAATAATTTGGTTTGCCTTAAAAATATTCTTTTCTCCCAAAGCATTTTGCAATTCAAAAATATTAAAGTCTTTACTTAATCCTATGTTTTTTTCGATGTGTTCTGGCGTAATTTTATTGGTGTCTTTTACAGCGATTACCAGTTTATTCAGTTCGTTGGCGACTTTGCTTAAATCTGTTCCTAAATAAGCAGTTAATATTTGTGCAGCTTGTGGCGTAATACTAAAATTTCGTTCTGCGAGGTAAACATTAATCCAATCGGGAAGTTTATAGTCCCTGATTTTATACGAAGTAAAAATAACTCCATTCTTTTTAATCGACTTTGCTAATTTAGTTCTAGAATCCAGTTTTTTATATTTGTAGTTTAGAACTAAAATGGTTGAAGCGAGAGGTTTTTCGGCATATGAAGCAAGAACTTCAATTTTATTTAGTGTTTGCGCCTCTTTCACAACAATTACCTGTTTACTAGCCATCATTGGGAAACGCATGGAACTTTCTGCGATTGTCATTGCATCCGAATCTTTTCCGTAGAAAACAGTTTGGTTGAAACCTCTTTCGGCTTCGGTCAATACATTTTTTTCAATGTAATTCGAAAGTTCATCGATATAATAAGGTTCTTCGCCTTGTAATAAATATATTGGATGATAAATATTCTTTTTTATGTTTTGTATAATTGTACTAAAATCCATTCTAAAATCTTAGATGTTTTACTGAAAGGCCATTATTTTTTACTTCGAATAGTGCTTGAATCCCTGAATCAATATGCAGATCAACAAATTCTGAAGATACTTTTTTATCGCTTTCGACCGTTTTTACACCGCTCGAAATCATGGGTTGGTCGGAAACAAGTAACAATGCACCGGTAGGAATCTGGTTTGCAAAACCGACTGTAAACAGAGTTGCAGTTTCCATGTCGATGGCGATGGCACGTGTTTTAGTAAGGTATTTTTTGAAGCGGATATCGAATTCCCAAACCCGGCGGTTGGTAGTAAATACAACCCCGGTCCAATAATCGTTGCCCGAATTCCGAAGAATGTGTGAAACAGCTCGTTGTAAATTAAAAGCGGGTAGGGCAGGAATTTCAGACGGCATATAATCGTTAGATGTTCCCTCGCTTCGGATGGCTGCAATTGGGAGTATTAAATCACCCAGTTTATTTTTCTTTTTCAATCCGCCACATTTACCTAGAAAGAGTACTCCTTTGGGTTTTAATGCACCTAATAAAT
>CAYZBC010000017.1:32426-37132 GCA_964476535.1 uncultured Maribellus sp. | reverse complement strand
GATTAATTAACAAAATAGTTAAAGGTATTTCGAATGTGTGTTTATTCAACCCCAAAAACGTAATATGCTAATTCTCCGTTTGGATACAATCCTTCAACTAAAATTCCTCCTCTCGCATTTCCTATCTCTCTTTTAAAATCGTTGACTTCAAAGATTGGTTTTTTATTCACACTGGTAATAATAAATCCTTCTTTTAGTCCCGCTTCCTTTAGTTTTCCTTTGGTGAGATTTGTGATTTTTATCCCGTTATTAATCTCTAAATTTTGTTTCTCCTTTTTGCTGGCAAGCTCAAATTCAGCGCCCAAAATAGTAATGTTATCGCGTACAATTTGAGTATCACCGTGTCTATTACGAAGAGTTACTGTAAATTGTTTCTTTTCTCCGTCTCTAATTACAACAATTTTTAAATCGTCTCCCGGCCGATACTGACTTACATTTTGTTGTAATTCTGCTGAAGTTTTTACTTTGTCGCCGCCAACATTAATTATTACATCGCCTTCTTTAATTCCAGCTTCTTTTGCTGCCCCGTTGTCAGGAACACCTGCAACAAAAATGCCTTCAACTTTTTCTAAATTCAATTCATCTGCTTTTTCAGCATCAATGTCTTTTATGTTTACACCAAGAAGTGCACGTTGAACCTCTCCGAATTCTTTCAAATCGGTTACTACTTTTTTAACAATAGTTACCGGAACTGCAAATGAGTAGCCTGAATAAGAGCCAGTTCTCGATGCAATGGCTGAATTAATACCCACTAAATCTCCTTGCTGATTAACCAATGCACCTCCACTGTTGCCCGGGTTTACGGCGGCATCGGTTTGGATGTATGATTCAATTGCCATTTGGTCCTGATTGATTTGTAAGTTTCGCCCGAGTGCACTAATAATTCCAGCAGTTACTGTTGAAGTTAAATTAAAGGGATTACCAACTGCTAAAACCCACTCCCCAATTCTTAATTCATCAGAATTGCCAAATGTCAAAAAAGGAAGGTTTTTAGCCTCAATTTTTAATACAGCAATATCGGTTGAAGGATCAGCCCCAACTAATTTAGCATCAAATTCTCTTTTGTCATTCAATATTACTTTGATATTCTGTGCATCTTCAATAACGTGATTATTGGTAACAATAAATCCATCGTCAGACAAAATAACACCCGAGCCAAATCCTTGAGCTAATTGAGGTTGTTCTTGCTGACGGCGCATTCCAAATAATTCATCAATAAAAGGATTGCCGCTTGACCATCCACCACCGCGAACGGATTGTGTGGCAATGTGAACGACAGTATGTATGGATTTTTCAGCAGCAAAGGTTAGATCGGATAGCATCATATCTCCGTTCGCCGGAAGCTTTGCATATTTTATTGGTTGTTCTTCTTTAATTGTAACTACGTCGGGTTTGTCAAAAAATGTACTGTAAGTCAATACTGCAAGGAAAGCTCCTGCTACTACTAATAAAAACGTAAATGTAAATTTTCCAAATTGTTTCATCGTTTTAAAATTTTAAGTTCTACAAAATTGTACGAGTAGAACGCAAATATACGGCCACTGTTTTTGAATTGTTATAATGGTTTCGAAGTTTTTACATACTTTAACTAGCAACAGTTTTTGTGTTAAAAAGTTGAAAATATATTGGACATAATTGAGAAGAAGCTAAAAAGATGACTAATTTTAAATTTGAAGAACTGTAAAAATGTCACATTGCAAAAATAATAATTAGGCTTCAAACTCTCTTTATCCGTCTAAATTGAACACTGTGATTGTGACTTTAAACTCTCTTTATTCTTTCTTCTCAGGTACAACGAACCATTTGTTGTCCAATTCGATTGGTTTATAATTCTTTAAATAATCCATCGCTTCAGCTGAATTGTTTGCAACAAAATACAAATTGCGATAATTTTTTTTGGCAAACATCTCTTTGTACGAAACTTCAAATTGTTTAAACAGGTATTTGAAGAAATTATTTGTATTGATGAAAACAATAGGTTTCGTATGGTACGAAAGCTGACGTAAAGTCATTACTTCTAAAATCTCTTCCAGAGTCCCAAATCCTCCCGGTAAAGCTATAAACGCATCCGAGATATTACGCATTTTTTCTTTTCTATCCATCATGTCTTTGGTGATAATTACCTCGTGAGCGTTGTCGGAGGCCAATGAACGACCAATTAATTTCTCGGGAATTATTCCGATGGTTTTTGCCCCGGCTTTGCTGGCAGAGACTGTAATTGCTTCCATTAAACCAACATTGGCACCACCATTAATCATGGTGTGGTTTCCTTCGCCAATTAGCTTTCCTAATTGATGAGCCTCTTGAAAATAAATTTTGTCAATGGCATTGCTCGAAGAACAAAAAACGCAAATGTTCATTTTTTTTTAGATTATGAATAGTTAGTAATTATTAGTGAGAAAAAATCCGGGTTCATCCCGGATTTTATTGTAATATCTTAAGGATTTATAGAATGAGTAAATACACTTTTTTTGTCTCACTACTCATAACTAAAAATCTAATTATCTTTTTTAAACATCGATGTTTGCATAGGTCGCGTGATCTTCGATAAATTGTCTGCGAGGTGGTACGTCGTCGCCCATTAACATGGAAAAGATATGATCGGCCTCAGCTGCATTATCAATTGTAACTTGTTGCAATGTACGTTGTTCCGGATTCATTGTGGTACTCCACAATTGTTCTGCATTCATTTCACCCAAACCTTTATAACGCTGTGTGTGTACCAAACTTTCGTTTCCATCTGCCCACTCATTAATCAATTGTAATCGTTGTTGTTCCGACCACGCATAAGATTCCTTTTTACCTTTTTTAATAAGAAAAAGAGGTGGAGCTGCAATGTACAAATATCCACTTTTAATTAAATCGTTCATGTACCTAAAAAAGAAGGTCATAATTAGGGTTGCAATGTGGCTGCCATCCACATCAGCATCTGTCATAATCACCACTTTGTGATACCTGAGTTTTTCCATGTTTAATGCTTTGGAATCTTCCTCTGTACCTATGGTAACACCAAGTGCAGTAAAAATATTTTTTATTTCTTCGTTTTCAAAAATTTTGTGAACCATCGCTTTTTCAACATTCAGGATTTTTCCACGTAATGGAAGAATGGCCTGAGTTCGGCGATTTCGTCCTTGTTTTGCAGTTCCTCCCGCTGAATCTCCCTCAACAAGAAATACTTCGCACAAGGCTGGGTCTTTTTCAGAACAATCTGTTAATTTTCCGGGAAGTCCGCCGCCGGTAAGTGCACTTTTCCTTTGCACCATTTCGCGTGCTTTCCGTGCGGCGTGTCTGGCTTGTGCTGCTAGTATTACTTTGCTAACAATAATTCTTGCGTCCTTTGGATTTTCTTCCAGGTAATTTTTGAGCATTTCGCTAACTGCCTGGTCAACCGAAAGACTAACTTCCGAGTTGCCTAGTTTCGTTTTTGTTTGCCCTTCAAATTGTGGCTCCTGAACTTTTACTGAAACTACAGCCGTTAATCCTTCTCGGAAATCATCACCACTGATGTCAAATTTCATTTTTGCGAGCATACCGGATGAGTCGGCATAGCTTTTAAGGGTTCGGGTTAATCCCCTCCTAAATCCGGTTAAATGCGTTCCACCCTCAATGGTATTGATGTTGTTTACGTACGAATGTATGTTTTCTGAGAAAGAAGTATTGTATTGAAGCGCAATTTCAACAGGAGAACCACCTTTGTCAGAAGATATATGAATAACCTCGCTGGTAAGTTTAACTCTCGTTTCATCAAGATATTCCACAAATTCTTTTAATCCTTCTTCAGAAAAGTAATTATCAGACTTGTAATTTCCTTCTTCGTCTGTTTCCCGTTCATCGATAAGTGAAAGTTTAATACCTGCATTTAAAAATGCTAATTCACGTAAACGGGCAGCAAGAATTTCGTATTTATATTTTTTAACCAGAAAGATAGATTCGTCGGGTTTAAAAGTGACAATCGTTCCGGTAATATCGGAGTCTCCAATAATTTTCGCAGTGTACAATGGCTTTCCTATTGAATATTCCTGTACCCAGATTTTTCCTTCCCGATGAATTTCGGCTTTTAAATGAGACGAAAGTGCATTTACACACGATACACCAACACCGTGTAAACCTCCGGAGACTTTATAGGAATCTTTGTCGAATTTACCACCGGCGTGCAATACAGTCATTACCACTTCCAAAGCCGATTTATTTTCTTTGGTATGATTTTCAGTTGGAATTCCACGTCCGTCGTCTTTAACAGTAATTGAGTTATCGGGGTGAATAATTACATCTATATTATTACAGTAACCTACTAGTGCTTCATCAATTGAGTTGTCAATTACCTCGTAAACCAAATGGTGTAATCCTTTTTCGTTTGTGTCGCCAATGTACATCGACGGACGTTTTCGAACCGCTTCTAATCCTTCGAGTACCTGAATGCTATCGGCAGAATAATTTCCGTTTCCTTCGTTCGATCTACTCTCATTCTTTATTTCACTCATCCTGTATTTCTTAATTTTTTATCTTTTACAAATTCATTAAAATAAAATAGTTCCCAAAGTCAAAAAGTGAATATTACTTTTTTGAGGAAACTAGTTGATTTTCAGATTATTAATAGTGTTTAAAATCGTATTAAAAATCATGTTGCAAATATAATAAATTTAACTGAAGGCATGGTCTTTTTTGTCGGTATGTTAAGCTAACTTTTCAACAATTTATTAACCTGA
>CAYZBC010000017.1:0-32326 GCA_964476535.1 uncultured Maribellus sp. | reverse complement strand
TTTTGAAATCCAAAATTATTCAACTGACCAAATGCCGCGAACTTTTGTGTGATTTGATAATTGGCATTTACATTTAAATCGAATGCAGTGTCGAGATTGTAAGATTTGTAAGTTGTTGGATTAGCCACAGAGGAAGCCGGCGAAAGGTATTTAAATAATGTTTCCTTAATTAAAGCTTTTCTACCCCCAATTAAATAAATATCAGTACCCACACTCAACTGTTCGGTAATTTTGTAATCGATTGAAAGTGTAGCATCCCATTCCGGCATATTCCATGCTTCGGTTTGTTCATTCAAATTATAAGCATAATAATTTCCTGAAAGTAAAAGGTTTAATTTTTCTGATGAGGCGTGGAAAAATTCAAGGTTGAGTTTCAATAATTTAATATCGTCGTATACAATTTTGAAATCGTTATCAATTACCGAAGGATTTGGATTAATGAGTGGATCAGGATAAATGTATTCATGTAAATAATAAAAGGATTGGTCATCAATCATCGAATAATCAACTCCTATTTTAAAGTTTGTTTTGGCTGAGAATTTACCATCAAATCCTCCGTAAAAATGCAGTTTTTCGAAACTATTTTTTACATCGTGCAAGGGATTGACGAATGGGTTTTCGTAGGCAATTTTTGAGTAGTGGTTGTTGTTGTAATTCCCGTCAATTCCAGCGTACAGCTTAATAATATCTTTAACCGGCATGTAGTTTGCACGAATATTTGGAGTTATTTTTGCCTGCGCATCCATGTCGTTGTCCAGAATAAACCAACCGTTAAAACCTACGCTGATGTTGGCTGTTTTTCCTTCGAAATACCAGGCAGGTTTGGCAAATAACCACGTTTGCGTCTTTTTCCCAATTTCACCTAAATATTGGTTGAAAATTTCATTTGCTTGTACAAATGTAACTCCTGCATTTGTTAATAATGTTCCGGTATTTAATGGTTTTCTGAAATCTGTTTCGAATTTACCAAAATGTTCGCGCTGGTTGGTTTTTGTACCAAAGTAGTGGTATTTTAAATTGAAGTTAAAAACCGGATCGTCCATTTCCGCAACCGGGTTTTGTAGGTTTATATCTATTCCGCCCTTGGAAAATGATTGATTGGTTCCCTGAAAATTTATGTCTTGATTTTCTTCCAATAAAACTGATGGAATTGCTTTTTCAGGATAGCCGTAATAATTAAAACCGTTGTGGTTAAAATCCACATTAACCGAAAGAATTGATTTGCTAAAATTGTGTTTATAATAAACTTCAGCTTCATTCTTCGAATAGGGGGCATCTACTTTGTCGCCGCCTTTTAACGTAACATTTCCATGCGACGAAAGGTGTTTGGCATGAATTCCGAAAATAGAATTTTTAGAGTTCAAATTATTGAAAAAGAATTCGCCATACGGTTTGTTGTAATTTCCCACTCCTGCTCTTATTAGCCCGTAGCCAGTCTCTTTCTTTTGAGTGTTGTCTATTGTTGCAGCTTTTAATGTGGTTACCGAAAAGGTATTTAAAATGGGCTGGCTGTAAATGCTGTAATCAAATTTGGGAGCTTGATGTTCTGTTTCGTCAATCTTCGGCATTTCGTTAATTTTATTTGCATCCGAAATGGTGGGTTTGAAAGCTTTTGTTACTTCCACCTCACGGTTGAGGGTAGTGTCGCGTTGTGCATTTACCGAAATTGCAAAGCTGATAAAAAATAGCAGGAAAATATATTTTGTTTGTTTGAACATGATTTCAGTTTTTATTTTTATTTGATTTCCATTTGAAAAGAACTGTCGATGGCATTTTTTTCATCCTCTGCCTCTTTTGCTTCTATGTCATTCAATTTTTTTAAAGCTTCATTTTTTATTCCATCGGTTTCGTTATTGTAATTATCCACCAGACTTTTTAAAGTATGTTTTGCTGTGAAATCGTCGCCTTTGTCGAGGTAAATATCAGTAAGCAATAAAAACGCATTTCCGAGCCAAAATTGGTAGGGTGTGTTCTTCGAAACAAAATCCATTATTTCGTCTTCGGCTTCCTGCTTTTTATTTTGTTGATAATAGATTGCAGCAACTAAAAATTTGGCCTCGGCACCTTGTTCAAATTTTGTGTCAACCGAAACTGCTTTTAATCCAGGCAAAGCTTTTTCCGGTTGATTCAATTCGTAATATGCTTTTCCTTCCGTATAATTTGCTTCACGGATTAAAGTTTCATTTGCAATGTCCGACTTCTTTGTTTTACCTGCCGCCTCAATTGCAGTTTCGTAACGTTCCAGTTTAAGGTTACAGCGCATTTGACCTGTGGTCGCTTTTAATACGTTCCATTTACTATTGGCCAATTTTTCCAGTCGTTTAAACAGCTCCAGCGACTCGGTGTAATTCTCTGCATTAAATGTCAATTCCGATGCACGCGAAAGTGCAGGTTCACTAAAAATATTATCGGGTTGTCGGGTTACAAAAGTGTAATGCCGGTTAGCCTCAGAATATTCACCCTTTTTGTATAGCGATTCAGCTAAATAAAAGTTAGCATTTACACTAAAACTTCCATTGGGGTACCGTTGTAAATATCTTTGTAATTGAGAAATTGCAGTTTCTTCGCCTGCCATGTAAACTCTTTCGGCTGCCATAAATGTAAGCGAATCTTGTTCTGAAACGGTAACATTTACTCCGGTACCTAATTTTTTTGCGTAGGCAAAATAGGCGTCAATATTGTTTAATTCAACATAGCAATTTTTAATTCCCGACATTGCCGCGCGAGCTTCGGGTGTGCCTGAAAAATTCTCGGCAACTTGTTTGTATTGTGTTAACGATTTTGCAAAATCGCTGTTATTGAAATTTATTAATCCCAGTTGAAGTAGTGCCATTCGGTAATAATTACTCTGGGGGTAATTTTGTATGAGTTTTTCATATTGCGCTGTTCCTTCGAAGTTTTTTCCTGTTCTTTCGTAGGCACGTCCCAATTCATACAAAGCATCATCCTGATAATCCGACTCAGGGAAATCGGCAAGTAGTTTTTCGAGATTCGAAATCTTTTCTTGTTGGTTGCGTTGTAATCCCTGACAAAATGCGATTTGGAAAAGGGCATAATCGGGTTCAAAAATTTTCATATTGAACGACTGCTTGTATTTTTGCAGCGCTTCGATATAATTGGTGTTCAGGAAATAATAATCGCCCACACGATTTAATGCATCGCCCATCTTTTCAGTGCGACTATTTTTAGCACTGTTTACATATTTCCTAAAATGAGAGACTGCCGATTCGTAATCGTCCAATTTCAAATATGAGTAGGCTAAATTGTATTCTGCATCCCGGAATTCAGTTAAAGAATATGCGCCGGAAGTTGAGGAAAACCGCGTGTAATTTGCAATGGCATTGTTGTAATCTCCAACGCGGTATAAAGCCTCGGCTTTCCAGAAAAGTGCACGGGCTTTAAATTCCTGGTCGTGCCCATTACTTTCAATCGATGTATCGAAAAAATCGATAGCCTGGTTATACGCCAGATTATTAAATAACTCCAATCCGCGAAAAAAGGTAACGCGTTGATACGCGCTCAAAATAGTAGGTGTTTTAACTTTTATTTTTTCGATTGAACTGATTGCATCCTTGTAATTTTGTGTCACCATATAAACTTCGGTAAGAATTCGGTATGCCTCGGCATTTTTTTCTGAATTCGGGTAAAGGCTGATGTATTTGTCGAATGCTTTTATGGTTTCGTTGAAAGGCGAATAGGATAGTTCGTAAGTTAGTTTTGCATAATTAAAAAGTGCATCTTCTTTTATTTTTTCATTGAAATCGAATTCAGAAGCTGCATTATAAGCTAATTTTGCTTTCTCTTTTTCATCTATTTTTATGTAACAATCTGCCAAATGATAATATGCATTTTGAGCCATTTCATCTTTGCCTTTTGTTGCATTTTCAAAAAGAGGAGCTGCTTCGTTAAAATTTTCCACACTATAATTACAGTACCCTAGAATGTAGTTGTCTTCGCGTGTTTTTAGCCCGGTTGCATCGAAATAGGTCTCTAAAAATGGAATCGCGTTTTGGTATTCCCCCAAATGAAAGTAGGAGTCGCCCACAATTTTAGATAGTTCCGTTTTATGTTCCTCTTCAACTTCATCGATTATTGAGGTGGTGTAATTTACCACTTCCCTGTACTTTTCTTGTTTGTAGTATATGTGGCTTACATACAATGGAATTACCCTTGAATAAGCCGGATCGTTATTTAATTTCGTGAAACCTTCCAACGCTTCCTGGTAATTGTCTTGCAAATACATAATATGTGCCCAGTAGTAGGTTGCCGGTTTGCTGTACAAATTGTTGGCATCTTTAATCTCAAAGAATTCTTTTACTGCTTTTTCCAAATTATCGGTCACTAAATACGAATATCCCATTTGATACTGCAATTTAATTTGGTCGCTTTCCGATAAGTCGGGGCGGTTAACTTTGGCAAAAGTTTTTAGAGCAGGAGTGTATTGTCTTCTTTCAAACTGGTAGTCGCCGTAATTAAATAGTGCACTATTTATATACGGACTTTCGGCATAATTTTTCACAAAGCTTTTTATTAGTTTGCTGCCCGAGTTGAAGCCTGCTTTTAATGCGGTCACCGATTTGTAGTATTCAGCTTCGGAATAAAGCTCTGATTTTTTGTCTAAGTTTTGCTGAATTTTTTCAAATTCCTTGAAAGATGCAATGTATTTTTCGTTATAATAAAGATCTTTTGCAACTTTAATGTCTTTCTGAATACTTTCATAATAAGCCGTTTGTTGGGCTTTTAGTTGAAATTGAATAAGGAAAAATATGGATAATAAAAAGATGGATTGAATTGTTCTCATGTTTCTGTTTGTTTCATTTACAATGAATTAGCATTAAACTGTAACCAGTCGAATTGTATTCAACTGCTAAAAACGGTTTAATCTTCAAAAATAGCTTAATCCGTTTGTTGTACTGTTCTAATCAGCAGTAATTTCTTAACAAGAAACTGTTTATTTCTTTTGTTTATTATACCAACGGTTAAATAAATTCCAGTTATTTTGGGGAATATTTCATTGTCATGATGAACGACAAGGTTATAGAATTAATTGGAGCAGACATTTTTCAGCGTGAAAATCGTATTCTCTCCAATGTAAATTTAGAAGTGAATTCAGGCGAATTTGTTTATGTTATTGGTAAAGTGGGGACAGGTAAATCGAGTCTCATTAAAACGTTAAATGCTGAATTGCCATTGGTTTCAGGAAAGGGGAGCGTACTGGGTTTTCAATTACTAAATTTAAAACAGAAAGAGGTGCCAGGGTTACGCAAAAAAATGGGTGTTGTTTTTCAGGATTTTAGATTGCTCAATGATCGCAATGTGTATCAGAATCTTGTTTTTGTATTAAGAGCAACGGGTTGGAAAGACAAAAACGAGATTAATAATCGAATTGAAGAAGTTCTAAAAAGTATAGGAGTTGTGGATAAATCGGAAAAGATGCCACACGAATTGAGCGGCGGCGAACAGCAGCGTGTTGTAATTGCTCGGACGATTTTAAATAATCCGGATCTTCTTTTAGTCGATGAGCCAACCGGGAATCTCGACCCGGAAACTTCTTCGGAGATTCTCGATTTGTTTATAAGTTTAAACAAGGAAGGAAAAACGGTGCTTATTGTTACGCACGATTATGCGTCGATAGCCAATAAACCAGCCCGCACTTTGGTTTGTGCCGATGGAAAAATTACCGATTCAGCAAAAAACGAAACAATGGTTGATTTTGAAGGATTGTTGGAGTTGAATAATTAGAATGATCGTCATTCCAAACTTGTTTCGGAATCTGTCTTAGTTTGAGTTGCTGAAACAAGTTCTGCATGACGGTTTTATCTGTCATTTCGAAGAAGGTACGACTGAGAAATCTGCTGGAGTGAAGGGATTTCTCAGTCGTGTCTCAGGTTCGAAATGACAGTATAAAATATGACATTAGAATTTAATCTAAAAACTGAGAATATATTTCCACTAATATTTTTTCCTCTTTCTCCCAAGTCAGTTCTTTCGCAGCCACTTTTAAATTCTCCTTCCACTTTTTTCTTTTTTCAATATTGAATAGAGCTGTTTTTATCTTTTCTGCCAATTCTTTGGGTTGCAACGAATCTGAAATTTCACCAATTTGATATTGTTTTACAATCGCAACCATTTCGGGCAGGTTCGTAACCAGCACTGGAACTTGTGCCTGAATGTAATCGAACAATTTATTCGGGAGCGCAAAATGGTAATTCAATCCTAAATCTTCTTCAATGGAAAGTCCGAGATCGGCTTTTGGAGTGAGTTTTTCAAGTTCATTGATCGGTAAACGACCTGTAAATTTAACTCTGTTTTGAAGTTTTTCTTTTTCAACCAATTTTTCTAATTCCGGTTTTATATCCCCATCGCCGGCAATTATTAGCATTGCATCGTCGATAAGTTTCGTGGCTAAAATGGCTTGTTCCAAACCACGACCAATATTTACTGCTCCCTGATATAATACTATTTTTTCTGAATTTGCATTTACATTCTTTTGAATGGAATTTTTTGATGCACGTGGAATATTACGAACTACTTTAAAAGGAACACCATATTTTTCGAAGTAAATTTTTGCAATGGAATCGCAGACTGTATAGACATGTTTTATGTTTGGAACCATTTTTCGTTCCAGCCATTCCCAAACACGTTGCACTTTTGGTCGGTTTATCAGTTCCGGTACTTCTGTGAAATATTCGTGACTGTCGTAAACCAGTGGTTTGTCTTTAATTTTTGACGCCAGAAAATTGGCAGTCAACGAATCGAGATCGTTGGAAAGAAGTACATCAAACTTTGCAAACAATAAAAACAGAAACAGTCGGAAATTATATTCAGCATAAAACAACGCACCGGTTTTAAATATCAAATTAAACTGTTTTGTTTGGTAACCGCGATTGGCAATGGTTAAACTTCCAGACAGTTTTCGACCCACCAGCAAAACATCAAATCCTATATTTGTTAATGTGGTACAAACTTTATGTACTCGATTATCGGAAACAAGGTCGTTGGTTACCGAGACTATAATTTTTTTAATGTTGTTTGCTTTCAAGAAATTCAATTAATGTAGGCGTAAATATAGAACTTTTATAAAGGGTAATTATTGTTAGGGGGCAAAATGGTTAAATTGTTTTTAAAAATTTGGAGTGCATTAAATGATAAGGCAGAATAATATTTAATCAATCACAAATAATTAGTTACCAAGATTCTTATCTTTCATTACTTTTGTAAAAAAAAAATATATTTTATGATTCGTTTTTCTGAAAACTATAATTTGCAATCTTATAACACATTTGGGGTTGATGTTAAAGCCAAATATTTTTTTGAATTTACTGAATATGATGAATTAGATATTTTTTTGCAGTCGAACCAGAGCTGGAAAGAAGAGAAAATTCTACTTCTTGGCGAAGGAAGTAATATTTTGTTTTTAAACGATTTTGATGGATTAATTATTCACCCAAATATTCCGTGTGTTCAGATTGTGAAGGAAGACAGACAAAATGTTTGGATTGAAGCAGGAGCAGGCGAAAATTGGGACGAGTTTGTAACCTATTGTGTTGACAGTCGTTTTGGTGGCGTTGAAAATCTTGCCTTGATTCCGGGAAATGTGGGTGCAGCTCCGGTTCAGAATATTGGTGCTTACGGACAAGAAGTGTGTAATGTGGTTGAATTGGTAAAAGGATATGATCTGGATAAACAACAATTGCTTGAGTATTCCAACGAAGAGTGCCAGTTTGCATATCGAAACAGTATTTTTAAAAGTCAGCTAAAAAGTAGTTTTGTAATTTTGTCGGTTGTTTTTCGTTTGGACAAATTCCCTGAATTTCAGTTGGATTATAAAGTATTAAAACAAAAGGTTAGCGATTATGGCGAAGTAAACCTTCAAAATATAAAACAAGTAGTGATAGAAATTCGTTCGGCAAAATTACCCGATGTAAACGTAATTGGTAGTGCAGGTAGTTTTTTCAAAAACCCGATTGTTGATGAGGAGATTGCTGAAAAGATAGAAGGTAAATTTAAGGAAATGCCTGTATTTCTGGCTGGCGAAGGGAAAGTGAAATTAGCAGCCGGATGGTTAATTGATAAGGCAGGTTGGAAAGGTTATCGGGAAGGAGATGTTGGGATTCACGAAAAACAAGCACTTATTATCGTAAATTACGGAAAGGCAACCGGCACTGATATTTATAATTTTTCTGAAAAAATAAAGCAATCGGTTTTAGAGAAGTTTGGAGTGGAGCTGGAACGCGAAGTGAATTGTGTTTGATATGTTGATCAGGATTCACTTGCTCAATAGTGAAACCAGTATCATATTCACCAACTGAATAAAAGTAAGCAGGTGAAAGTTCTAACCTGTTTATTTCCAAATCCTGTTGCTATCCAGAGCCGCACGGTATTTTTCTGCGTTTCGGTTGTGTTGCGCCAGTGTTGAAGCAAAATTGTGGTAGCCCGAAAAATCTTCTTTTGCGCACATGTACAAATATTTATGGCTTTCGTAATTTAACACCGCATCAATAACCGATGTTTCTGGAAATGCAATTGGTCCTGGTGGCAATCCGGCATATTTGTATGTGTTGTATGGCGAATCAATTTCCAGGTGTTTGTTTAATACCCTCTTTAAGGAATAGTCGCCAACGGCATATTTTATTGTGGGGTCGGCCTGTAAAAGAATACCTCGTTTTAGTCGATTTATGTACAGTCCTGAAACGCGTTTTAGTTCATCTGCTTTTACAGTTTCCGATTGAACGATTGATGCAAGAATAATAACTTCTACCGGAGTAAGATTCAGTTTTTCGGCTTTTTCTTTTCGTAAATCGGTCCAAAAACGGTCGTATTCGTTTTTCATCCTATTGGCAAACTCTTCGGCAGAAGTAGTCCAGTAAAATTCGTAAGTATTGGGAATAAACATCGCCCGATAAGTTTCAGTTGTAAAACCAAATTCCTTTATTTTTTTTTCATCCGAGAATAAATTTAGAATAGACAATGAATCTGCCCGAATGTATTTACTGACTTTTCCGGCAAGATCTTCTTTAAAACGGACATTATTAAAAGTTACATCAATTGGTTCCTGAGTTCCCACCCGCAACATATTTACAATTTGATTGGTATTCATCCCCTTCTTTAAAAGATATCTACCCGGTTTTACGGCTTCCAGATAGTTTTTCTTTTTCGCGACCCATTTAAAGGCTTTGTAGTTAAGCAGTATATTATTGATTGTTAAACTGTCGGAAACAGTTTGAAAAGTTGCATTTTCAGGAATAAACAAAACGTAATTTGTTTTTATATTTTCTTCAAACACATAACTGTAAAGTTGATAGGCTCTAATTCCCACAACAATAAATGCAATGGCGAAAAAAATGATAATAAATTTACCAATTCGTGGAAATAACATTGCGCGACTTTTCTTTTCAATGGACATAAAATTTTATTTTGTTGTAAAAATAGTGCTTATTCGTTAATTGAAAACAACCAAAGCTCTAATATATTGTTTTGATGACAATTTCGTATATCGTTCTGTGTAATTTGATTAATTTTGCAAGCTCTAAATGAACATAAAAATTGAAATTATGCAACAAGTAAATCTTGCTGAAGATATTTATTATTTGGGTTTTAACGATCGACGTACGAATTTGTTCGAAAATATTTGGCCTATTCCACACGGAATTTCATATAGTTCGTATTTAATTGTCGACGATAAAATTGCACTTGTCGATACAGTTGAACGTTCGTTTATCGATGATTATTTAGATAATATAGAAGAAATAATAGGTGATCGTAAGGTTGATTATTTAATTATAAATCACATGGAACCCGATCATTCGGGTGCACTAAAAGCCATTGTGCAGAAATACCCCGATATTACTTTAGTAGGGAATAAAAAAACATTTGGTTTTGTTGAAAGCTATTACATGAAACCGGTAAATGTTTTGTTGGTTCACGACGATTTTGTGCTGGAATTGGGAAAGCATAAATTGCAATTTCAAATGATTCCGATGGTGCACTGGCCCGAAACCATGGTAACTTTTGAAGAGACCAATAAAATTCTTTTTTCGGGCGATGCATTTGGAAGCTATGGAACGCTGGACGGGGGTATTTTCGACGATGAAATTAACCTGGATTTTTATGAAATTGAAGTGATGCGCTACTTTACTAATATTGTCGGAAAATATTGTCCGCACACGCAACGCGCTATTAAAAAACTGGCTCATCTCGATATTAAAATGATTGCTGCCACACACGGACCGATTTGGAGAACTAACCTCGAATGGATTCTCTCAAGATATAACAAATGGAGTTCGTACGATTTAGATAGGGGAGTTGTTATTGTTTATGGGTCGATGTATGGACATACGCAAAAAATGGCTGAAGTTATCGCACGCCAGTTATCGGTTCGCGGAATTAAAAACATTCGTGTTTACGATGCTTCAAAAACGCACTCGTCTTACATAATAAACGATATTTTTAAATACAGAGGTTTTATTGTTGGCAGCGCAGCTTATAATAATTCGCTTTTTCCAAATGTTGAAACTTTACTTTCTACCATCGAGCACATGGCGCCAAAAAATCATCTGCTAGGTATTTTTGGGAACTACTCGTGGAATGGCGGTGGAGTTAAAAACCTAAAAACATTTGCCGAGAAAATTAAGTGGGAATTGGTACACGATCCAATTGAAGAAAAGGGCGCATTGAAAGCCAATAATAAAGAAGAACTAATCAAACTCGCAGATTCTATGGCCGATCGCTTATTCGAAATGTAGAATATAATTTCAAATTCTCATATTTCATTTTAACAACACCGAAAATATACTTGTGAAACTGTTCGTAAAAGGGCAGTTTTTTTTTGTCATATTTTATAACCTGGAATATTTGTTTGTCAGGCGGTCCTTCAGTTCGCGGATTCAACATTTTACTAAGAATTACTTATGTCAAATGGAAAATCTGACTGATATAATAACGAATCCGAAGAATTATACTTTGATGGATAATATAAAGAGATAGTCTTTTTACTTATGAAATTTAATTGTGAGCAAGAGTAAAATCTCTTTTCATTGAAATTGTCAATAAATACCTCGTTCAAGTTAGCTTGTGTCAAATTCAACGCAAGTGTCAGCTAATGAATAAATAAACATTAGTTTAGAATTGAATCTTGTCTCTTTTTAACATTTCCTGCAATATATATAGTGTCTCACTATTATATTTTAATTCTCAGCTGAAGAAATTGTGTTTAAATTGAAAAATATTATTAAAATATATTAAGATAAAAAAATCTAATATTATTATTTTTTATTACCTTTACGAGAACTGATGTATAATTTAATTAACTAATGGTATCAATTTTACCCATAATCAAATGAAAACAATTTTCAACAATCGAATTCTTTCTTGTTACAAGTCTGAAAGAAAAATGAGTCCAATTCGACGTAATATGACTTTAAAGTCGGAAAGTAAAAAAAGTAGATTAGTACATGTACTAATTCTTTTATTTGCAGTGGCAATTTTGCCATTACAAGGTTTTGCGCAAGGTGTTCCAGTGGAAGCCGAATGGAATGGTTTCGGATATTCATTAAAAAAAATAACAAGTAACACAACAATCCAAAGTGGGGTTAATTTTAGTTACACGATTATGTTTTCTGCTCCGGCAGGAGCAACAACAATAAATATTGCCGACGAAATTCCTACAAGTTTAGTAGTAGTTAGTGTTCCGCCTCCTGCACCAGTTAATGGCATTTCACCAACCATTACAACAACCGGGTCGCCAGGTGTTAATGAAGTTGTAAGTTATGGGCTAACAGGACTTCCCGGGGGAAGTGCTTCATCTGGTTCGTTTACAATCGTTGTAAAATTTCCGGAAGGAACAACTTGTAATGGTGCAGCTGCAAGAAATCGTGCATCAATTGTAATTGATGATAAACCTTATTATACTCCTTTTGTTAGTACTTCGGCAATCGCTGCCGATCCGTGGAGAGTTACTAAATCAATCGTTTCAGGTGCGGGAGTAAATCCGATGGGTGGAAGTTGTGGTTACCTAATGGAGCCCGGCGACACCGTAACTTATCGGCTTTCGGTATTAAAAAGTAGCCCTTATTATGGGAATGTAGTTGGGCAACAAAATATGAGCAGCGCGGTTGTGACCGATGTATTACCTCCTGGTGCTGTTATGTTGACGAGCACTTGTGGTATTCCTGTCAATTCAACCGGAACAATTACGTGGCAGCCAAACTCCGGAAACTTGAATGCGGCTACTCCTTATGCTTATTATTATTGCGACATTACGGTTTATTATCCTGCAGTTTCCTTTCCAATAAGTAGTATTATAAATAATCAGCTTGATCTTGACGGAACTATGTGTGGACAGCAAGTTTCTCATACAAGTAATGAAACTTGTATTGAAGTAGCAAATATTGTCCCTAATCCAAGTGGTTATTTCAAGAAATATATTTCATTAACAAATAGGGTTCCGGGTTGTACCGGACGTTATACTATTATGTTCTGTAACAATGGGAATGTTCCTTTAAGCGCTTTTAATATTGATGATGTTATTCCATCAGGTGTTTCTGTTGACAAGGTTGGCTTGTACAGTAACAATTCCGGAACTACATATAATATAACTGCAAATAGTGGTGCAAATACAATTGCATCGGGTCTTTCAGGTTATTTTCCGCCAGCGACAATCGGTTATTCGGTAAATGATTTACAGGTTCAAATGACAAACTCTTTGCCTGTTGGAAAATGTATTTATTTGTATGTTTATTTTACCGTTGAACCTAATCCAACGGGGACGCTAGTAACGAATTGTGCCGATTTTGATGGAATGGCTAACAGCCTTTCTCTACCTCAGGCATGTGTTTCATTTACCGTTGAAGCCGGAGAGCCACGTCCATGTGTATTAAAAGATGTTTGTTCTCCTCAGGCCAGTTACGATCCGGGTGACATTGTTCGATTCAGGTTAAGGGTTCAGAATATTGGAAGTGCCGATATTACAGGTGCTAGTTTTCAGGATAATTTGCATAGTAATTTCACCTATGTTGGAAATGCAACTTATTATGTTGCCAATACTTATAATCCGGCATGTTCTTCCGGTGGTGTAATTCCGGCGGGCACAACTGCGTGGCCTGGTGTAATATTCAGTCAAAGTGGGAATAGCCTAAGTTGGTCTTTACCTGATATTCCATCCGATTGCCAATCGTTTTATGTAGCTTATTGTGGTTATTATGGGGCATGGGGATTACCCTACTATTTTGTAGAATTTGATGTGATGATTGATAGTATGGCTATGCCGGGAGTTACTCCTAATAATTATGATATTTCGGGTGGTAATTTATCGGGAACAGTTACATCCAATACTACAAATACATTGGTTGTAGCTAGTTTCGGACAGGAGGTTACCAAGCAGGTAAGTACAGATAACGGAACTACATTTGCTTCTTCGGGTACAGTTGCCCCGGGAGGTGGCGCACGATATCGTATGAATTATAAAAACACGTCGAATGTTTCAGTTACAGATGTGAATTTGGTTGATTTACTTCCAATGAATGACGGTGCCAATGATTGGTTGATTTTAAACCGCACAATTTCGAGAGGAAGTGCTTTTAGCGTGGGTTACAATGCCAACCATAGTACTTCCGTTTCAGCTGGAATTGCTCCTCCACCGCTGCCACCAAGTTTTGCGAACGGAGTAAATATCTGTTTACCGCCTTTTGGTATTACTCCCGGAGTTTGTAATCCGGTTACCTGGAGTGGAACTGCCGACCAGAATGTTGGTATAGATTATGGTGCATATTTACAGGGACCAAATGTTACTGTTCGCGAAGATTTTGATGTCACAATTCCTCCCAATGCAACGAATCAGCAAACAGCATGCAATGATTTTGCTGCTCTTTCAACTGCAAATTTTCTTATTAATGGAACAACACCAACATCTATTGCATTAACCCCAATTGCTGCGCCTCCGGTATGTATTACAATTGACACATCTATCGTTTCAACTTCGTGTTGTGATAGCGTTATAGCTCGTCAAACAATTGATGCGGATGGTACTGTGGCATGTTGTGCTGAAATTATTACCAAATGTGAAGTTGATTCCATTACAGTCTCTTTAACCAATGGAACATTCAGTTCAAATAACTGGAATTGTTCAACACCAATTCCTACTGCGGCAATCGGACAAAGTAGTTATACATTTGTTTCGAATAATTGTGTGGTTGAAATGACAAACTGTATCGAAGCTGACCAAACAGGAATTGTAATTGTGAATTACACGGTTTATTTTACCAATGGCGATTCTTGTGTTAAAGTTGTTGATTTGGATTGTAAAGCTCTTGAGGATTGTTGTGAGCATGTTAAATTGGAAACCACTCAGGACCCGGATTTACAAGGAGAATGTTGTGCCAGATTGGTAACGGATTGCGAGGTGGATTCAATAGCTGTAAATATAAGTAATGGAACATTCTCAATGGTGAATTGGAATTGTGCAATTATCCCGGCTGGTTACATCGGACAAAGTAGTTATACTTTCGATGCTGCGCTTTGTGTGGTTGACATGACAACTTGTGTAAAAGCCGATACAACCGGAGTAGTTACGATTGATTACGTGATTTACTTTCAAAATGGTGAGAAATGCGAAAGGCGGATTCAATTAGATTGCAAAGCACCACTAAAAGAGTGTTGTGAGAATGTTAAATTGGAAGCCACTCAGGATCCGGATTTACAAGGAGAATGCTGTGCCAGATTGGTAACAGATTGTGAAGTAGATTCAATTGCTATAAATATTAGTAATGGAACATTCTCTATGGTGAATTGGAATTGTGGTGCGATATCAACCGCTTACATGGGGCAAAGCAGTTATACTTTCGATGCTGCGCTTTGTGTGGTTGACATGACAACTTGTGTAAAAGCAGATACAACTGGAGTAGTTACGATTGATTACGTGATTTACTTTCAGAATGGTGAGAAATGCGAAAGGCGGATTCAATTGGATTGTAAAGCTCCATTAAAAGAGTGTTGCGAGCATGTAAAACTGGAAGTCACTCAGGATCCTGACTTACAAGACGAATGTTGTGCCAGATTGGTAACGGACTGTGAAGTGGATTCAATAGCTGTAAATATAAGTAATGGAACATTCTCAATGGCAAGTTGGAATTGTGCAACAATCCCGGCTGGCTACATAGGACAAAGTAGTTATACTTTCGATGCTGCGCTTTGTGTGGTTGACATGACAACTTGTGTAAAAGCAGATACAACTGGAGTAGTTACGATTGATTATGTGATTTACTTCCAAAATGGTGAGAAATGCGAAAGGCGGATTCAATTAGATTGTAAAGCTCCTCTAATAAATTGTTGCGATAGCGTAGAAGTTCGACAGGTAGTTAATTCTGACGGCACAGTTGACTGTTGTGCAGAAATCATTACAAAATGCGAAGTTGATTCCATAAGGGCAACCGTTTCAAACGGTATGTTTGGTTCGAATAGCTGGACTTGTGCAACGCCAATTCCAACGGCTGCTGTTGGGTTAAGTAATTATACTTTTGTGTCTGGCGGTTGCATGCTGGATATGATAAATTGTGTTGAACCTGATCAATCAGGGGCTGTTTCTATCAGTTATGTAATTTATTTCTCCAATGGTCAATCTTGCGATGCGGGTATTCAAATGGATTGTAAAGTAGAAACTTCTGATTGTTGTCCGATAATCGATTTTAAACTAAAACAAAAATGGCCGCATTTTAGTACTCAGATTGGAACATTTAGTATTACCAATCCTGATCCTTTGTCGCCAATTTGCTCGGTGACAATAAGTGCTGCACCTGCTACAACATTTACAAGTGGAGGTTTGGTTGTCGATGGTGTTGTTTCAACTCAAACCTGGAATCCATCATCAATTCCAACATCAGGAACTCTTTCTCCTTCAGCAGTAAATACAATTGTATTTAGTCTGTTTGGTGTAAATTACCACGGCGACATAACGGTTTGTGTCGTAAAATGTGACGGTACCGAATGTTGTTTCGATTTTAAATGGAATAAAAAACCAATAATTGATATTGGTATTGAGATCGGACAATTACCATCGTCAGGTAAGTTGGTGGCTGTAACTGTTAATCCGATAGTAACTACTACAACGGATGAAAAAGTTAAATATGTTTCGTTTGGAATGCGGGATGAACAAGAGATCGCTGAATCAGATCCACAATTCTTTGCCATTTCGGCTTCTGAATTCCATGGAGATGAATATCCGGCAGATTTAGTGGCTCCAATGGCAGCATACATGAGTAAATACAATGCTTTCTTTGAATTGGGTCAGCCGAAAATGGCGGGAGACGATCTTGGAGCGTTTAACCTTGTTTTTAGTAAAATGTTACCAAAATTGGGTTGTACATTATTCGACGAGGAGGGAAATATTATTTTCTCGGGCGATATTGATGTTACCATATCGGATACGGTTAATACTGCCGTTAATGAGGTGGAAAATAAATCTGCTACAATGTTTGAATTTCTTAATTTGTACCCCAATCCGTCCGATGGTTCATTTAAAATTACTTATGCAACGGGCGAACAGCGTGCAGTAGAAATAAGGGTATTAAATCCGCTGGGTCAGGTAATAGACATTATTCCGGGTTTCGATGATTCGCCAGGAATTCACAATGTAGATATCAATTCATATGGATTATCGAAAGGATTATACAAAGTGGTTCTGTATTCTGAGGGGAAAGTATTAAGTAAATCTGCATTAATAAAGAAGTAGGTTTATGAATGTACAAATGTATTGAAGTTTGAATCGGATATAAACTAGTGAGCAGGTGTTTCGTCGGTAGATGGAACACCTGCTTTATATTATTGCGATTTATTAATTGTTCTGAAAGGTGTTGTATTTAGTTGTACACCTGCTTCAAGGTTTCCTTAACAATGAAATCCCTATTTATTTAAATTTTTTCATAAAAGGATTTGCTTAGTTAAAATCTCCGGCATCTCATTCAAATCCCACATTGCATTTATCAATCCCACTTTTATATATTTTGAAAGATCACTAATAGTTATGCGACAAACAGAAATCTTACCTTCGTTAATTAGTCGGGCTCTTTGGGTGCCCAAAAGTAGGGGAGTGTCAGAAGTCCACCATCTTTCTCCATCGTAAAAAATAAGATTTGCAGTTGAACTATCGCTTACACAACCGTTTTTTACAATAAGAATATCATCGCATTCTGCTCTTTTTTCAAACAGGGCTTGTAATTCCTGACGGTTCGCATATTTTAGACGATAATCGATGTCGTTTGCTTCAATCAGTTTCAAGCTTTTTATTTCTCTGGATTGATGAGGAATAAATTCAATTTCATCTATGGTTTTTGAATAGGTAACCCGACATCTAAATAATCCATTTTTTGAATAAACAGGAATTTTAATAAAATTTCCGAGGTTCATTTTGGTAGAAAGACCAAAATATTCTTGACGAGCCTTGTTAAATCGGATATTATGCCACGGCAAATTAAACAGTTTTCCGTCTTGGCATTTTATGGTTTCACACAATTGGGACATATATTTTTTTTAGCATCTCATCATATTCAGAATCGACATTACTTTTGAACGTAATACCTCCTCCGCTTTTATAAATAAATTTACCATTCTGGTTTTCAATGTATCGAATTAGTACGCAGCTATCTAAATTTTTTCCGTCGAAATAACAGAAAATGCCAGTGTAAAATCCCCGGATATAATTCTCAACCTTCTGAATTATTTCAATAGTCTTTTTTTTAGGTGCGCCCGAAATTGAACCGGCGGGTAACATTGTATAAATTATTTCCCCGATATTTTCTGTATATTTTTCAGGTAAATCGCCGGTTATTTTTGAGCTAACCTGCCATAAATCAGTTTGATTGGTTTTTATGCGTTCCAAATATCTGAATTTTTCAACGCTTACATTTTCGGCAACCAAACTTAAATCATTCCGAATAAGGTCAACAATTGTATTGTGTTCAGCCAATTCTTTCAAATCATTCAAAATCAACTCTTTTGCATTTTCTGTCGATGCATCAATTGTGCCTTTCATCGGGTACGACGAAATTTTTTCATTTTCAATTCGTACAAATATTTCCGGCGAAAAGCAGACAAATTTATCTTTCAGAAGAATTTTATAAGGGGAACTACTTCGATGAAAAATTTCCTCCAGATTTAAGTTTGTTTCAATTTCGGTCGGTTGTGTAAAATTTAACAAATAGGTATCTCCGTTGTGGATGTGGTTCTGAATTAACTGAAACCCATTTTTGTACTTTTCAAACGAAACCGGTTGGATTTTCCAATTTATTAATTGCGGATCACTAATATTTTTTGTGAAGTTTGATTTTTGGGGAGTTTGCCAGAAAATCGAATCAGTTTCATCGGGCCGGAAAATTAGAGGGGTATTTCCTTCAAAATCAATGAGAAATACAAATGGTTTTCCCCCTTTCCCCAAAGAATTCAACTTATCTATTATTTTTTGCGACTTTAGCATTTACGGCTGCAAAGGTATAATATTTTGTTCCTAATAAATTGAATTTAAATATCATCGTTTTATACGTTCATAATTTTTATTTTTACAGCAAATTCAAAATAAATGGATATTGCTAAAAATATTTTAGAGATAATTAATAATATTCCGAAAAGCGTGAATTTGGTGGCGGTTTCGAAAACTAAGCCCAACGAAGCTATTTTGGAAGCGTACAAAGTAGGGCAGAGAATTTTTGGTGAAAATAAAGTACAGGATTTGGTTCGAAAACAAGCCGTGCTGCCCAAAGATATTGAGTGGCATTTTATCGGACATCCACAATCGAACAAAGTTAAATTTATTGCTCCTTTTATTGATTTAATTCATGGAATTGATTCACTGAAATTGTTAAAAATAATTGATAAGGAGGGGCGGAAAAACAAACGAATTATTGGTTGTCTTCTTCAATTTCACATTGCCGAGGAATCTTCAAAATTTGGATTTTCAATGGAGGAAGCAAGAGAGTTTTTAGCTTCGGAAGAATTCAAATCCTTACAAAATATTAAAATTGCCGGTGTGATGGGAATGGCAACTTACACCAATGATAAAAACCAGATAAGAAATGAATTTCAGGTATTAAAAAATATTTTTAATATGCTAAAAAATGAATACTTTTCCGATTCCAAGAATTTTATGGAAATTTCGATGGGAATGTCTGACGATTACCTCATTGCAATTGAAGAGGGGAGTACATTAATTCGTGTTGGTAGTAAAATATTTGGTGCGAGAAATTAATTTTATATAGTAAACGTAAAACTTTAAATTCAAAAGTGATGGCAAATTTAGAAACGACATATTTAGGATTACTATTAAAAAATCCTTTGGTAGCAGCAAGTTCGGGATTAACCGGTTCGGTTGATAAAATAAAGGAATTGGAAAAAGCGGGAATCGGTGCGGTTGTTTTGAAGTCGATTTTTGAAGAGCAGATTAATAACGAGGTAACAAGTATGTTGGCAAAAGATCAACAAAACATGGATTATCCCGAGGCGCAGGATTACATTAAAAGTTATCTGCGAGATAATACGATTACAAAACACATTGAATTATTGACTGAAGTTAAAAAGACAGTTGACATTCCGGTAATTGCCAGTATAAATTGTGTGTCGTCTGACGAGTGGACAACTTTTGCCAAAGACTTTGAAGAAGCCGGAGCCGATGCACTTGAACTGAATATTTTTTACGTTCCCACCGACAGAAATGAAAGACCGGGTGTGGTTGAACAATTGTATATCGATGTGTTGAAAAAGGTGAAAAGTGAAGTCTCAATTCCGGTATCGGTTAAATTTGGAATCTACCACAGCAATATTATTGGAATGGCAGATAAACTGCAAGCCAACGGAGCGAGTGGTATTGTAATGTTTAACCGTTTTTACGAACCCGATATTGATTTGGATAAACTGGAATTAACCTCATCCGAAGTGTTTAGTTCGCCGTCAGATATTCGTCGCTCGTTGCGTTGGGTGGGTATGGTTTCATCGAAAGTTACTAAATTGGATATTGCAGCTTCAACCGGAATTCACGACGGAAATGCGGTAATTAAACAAATTCTGGCTGGCGCACAAGTTGCCCAACTTTGTTCGACACTTTATTTAAATGGAGCCGATGTTGTTGGTGAAATGTTAGCTGAGATTTCTGAATTCATGAAAAAATGGAATTTCAAAAAAATGGACGATTTCCGTGGGCGTCTTTCCTATAAAAACATACCCGATCCGATGGTTTATGAGCGCTCGCAGTTTATGAAATACTTTTCGAATCGAAAATAATTTTGTTTAGTTATGAGATTGAAAGAATCTGTGTTTCTAATTGCGTTCTTTTCTGCGGTTTGGAATAGTGATTCTGTATTTTCTCAAACTTCTGAACCACCTCGAATCGAAAATCTTATTTCGGATACTATTCGTTATTGTAACGATTCTGTTTTGGTTGTCCCTGAAATCTCCATTCAAAATATTGAAATAGATGAGGCAAACGAAGGAATGAAAATTTCCATTGCCAATTACAAAAGAGGTGAAGATGTTTTGGTTTACGACAAAGTTCCCGGCTTTGACTACCACTGGGTCGATTATTACGGTTATCTGGAAATTAAGGGTATTGCAACAGCTGAAGAATACCAATCTGCTGTTCGAAAAGTTTATTATAAGAATATTTCCACTGTACCAAATTTAGCCGATAGATCTTTCTCTATAAGCCTTTTAGACGCTGACTACTTGCCTCAAACAAAACATTTTTACCGATTTGTAAAAAAGACGGATATAACCTGGAAACAAGCAAGAGATTCTGCTGCAAGCCTGCAATATTATGGTTTGCAAGGTTATCTCACCACGATAACTTCTTCGGGCGAAAATGATTTTATATGGACAAAAATTGATGGAGTTGGGTGGATTGGTGGTTCGGATGAAGCCGTTGAAGGTGACTGGAAGTGGGTAACTGGACCTGAAGCTGGAACTTTATTTTGGAGAGGACTTTCTAATGGAACAAGAATAAATGGTGAATATTCTTTTTGGTCAAGTGGGGAGCCGAATAATTCGGGGGACGAAGATTTTGCGCATATCAATCAAAATCCCGATAAAGAGCAAAAATCATGGAACGATTTGCCAAATCCTGGGGGAGGTGGGTATTATCAAGCACAGGGATTTATTGTTGAATTCGGAGGATTTGAAGGTGAACCGGAAGTTAAGCTGTCAGCAACTGCGGTTATAAAAGTGAGTAAAATTGCTTTTTCTGATGAAAGGGAATTTGAAATTTGTTATGGAGAAAGTCAAAAATTGAATTTTGAAGCCCCTGATATTTACAGTTACACGTGGTCGCCCAACGAAAATATTAATGATTTAACAGGCTTAAATCCTTCTGTTAATCCTGCTAGCACTACTGTTTATAAGGCGGTTGGAAAACTTGATTTTTGCGTTGATTCGGTTGAGTTTAATGTAAAAGTAAATCCAATTCCTGTTCATGCCTGGGATTCGGTTAATGTAATTTGCGAAGGTAATTCCATTAAATTAGACCCGGGAGTTCATTCTTCATATTTATGGGAAAACCTGGACACAACTTCAACCATAACTGTTTCTCAGGAAGATTGGTACTCCGTGGAATTGACCAACGAATTTGGATGCACCGCCAAAGATAGCACACAAGTAAAATGGAGTGTTTTACCTAGTTTGGATTATGGTGAATTGGAAACCTTGGTGTGCGGGAGTAAACAACAGAAAATACATTTGGTGTTTGAAAATGGAGAGGCTTCGACAAATCTTATCGCACTAAATGCTAATACAAATATAGCTGACCCAAAAACACTTTCACCTATAATTGAAGTTGATGAATATGGGATATATAGTTTTAAAATGGAAATTAAAGACCAAAATCAATGTGAATTTTTGGACACTTTAAATATCGAATTTCATAACCAACCAACTGCATTTTTTCAAAAAGATGAAGCTAAATGTGAAGGTTATAACCTGAAGCTTTTTTACGAAGGAGAAAAAGAGGAAGATGCAGTTTTTAACTGGTATTCCAACGACACACTTTTCTTTTCAGAAATAAACAAAGATTCAATTGAAATTCCCTTGGGATTTGGAACATTTAATCGTTCGGTGGGACTCATTATTAATGAACAGGGTTGTATCGATTCATTAAAATTACCCGTAACAGTAACCCCTATTTTAAATTTTTGGCCGGAACACCCGGAAGGATGTACTCCATTACAAACAGGATTTGATTTCTCGGCAACGGAACAAGTCGATAGTTTTTATTGGAATTTTGGAGATAGTTCTTTTTCCATTGAAAATAATCCCACCCATATTTACCAGAACTCTGGAATTATTGATCTGAATTTTGATGTACAATTGAAAATTGTGTCAGCCGAAGGTTGCGAAAATAGTGGTGTTTTAAACGATACGATTACCGTTCATCCGATTCCAACCCTCAATTTAGATTTTGAAGAAAATGTTTGTTATGATGAAATTGCAACGGTTTGGTACACTGGTTCAGGAAATGAAAACGATATCTTCTATTGGGATTTAACAGGTTTTCAGCCCGACGAAATTTTACTGAATCCTGAGAAATCGTCCGGGCCATTCGAGTTTAAAAGAAGTTCTAGTCCCCTTGTCGAAATTGGGATACAAGTGGTTTCTGAATTTGGTTGCGAAACCGATTCTTTTTCACGAACATTTTCCAGAAAACCAATTTTTAATGTTGAGCTTGATAAAAAGGAAGGTTGTTTTCCATTAAATATTGAATTTACCGCAACTACATTAGACTCGGTTGATGAAGCTGATTACAGCTGGGATTTTGGAGAAGGAAATTCAGGGTTTGGTGAATTTATCACTAATGAATTTTTTCAGGACGATAAAAAATATAACATTGAAGTAGTGGCAAAGTCGAATTTGACAGGCTGTTCCGACACATTAGTCTTATTGGAAGGTGTATTTGTTTATCCTCAACCAGAGGCATTTTTTACTCCAAATCCACCCTCAGTAATAATTAGCAACCCGGTAATACTATTTGAAAATACAAGTGAAAATGCTACATTTTATGAGTGGGACTTTGGCGATAATTCGGTATTTTCGGATGAGCGAAGTCTGGAACATCGTTATTCTGAAATGGGATTTTTTGATGTGAAATTATCGTCGTTAAACGATTTTGGTTGCATGGATACAGTTACTCAACAAATTTCGGTAGCATTCGATAAAATATTTCCACCGACTGCATTTTCGCCAAACGCATTATTGGAAGAAGACCGTGAATTTCGAATTCATTCACAAGGAATTGCAGACGAAGGATATCAATTGTTGATTTTTAATCGTTGGGGAGAAGTTGTTTTTGAATCAGAAAATCAGGAGTTTGGTTGGGCCGGAAAAATGAAAAACGACAATTTTGCTCCGGCCGGTGTTTATACCTGGGTAATTCAATATCTCGATTTTAGAGGTGAAAAATACAAACAACAAGGAACGGTTACTTTATTGTTTTAATAGATTGTAAATTAGAAATGTCGTAAAGGTTTATCTATTCCCTTTGTGTTAAATTTTGTTATTGTTGTTTAAAAGCAAGTGTTTTTATAAAACAAACTACGTACAATTACGTATTGCATTATGTTATGAGAACAATTGATAGAAAAAAAAATATTTTTGAAAGCAAACCGTTTTATCGCAATAATGTTAATTCTTCAGATGAAGAAAGGAGTTTCAAACAATTTGAAAATCAGCATTTCGTAGTTCCTTGGCAAATGGAAAAAACAAGGGAAAGAGAAATTGTAGTAGAGTAAGTTTGCTGAGAGAAGTAGTGAGGACTTAACAAAGTCGGCGTAATGGTTAAAGTTCAATCTTGAAAAAAAAAGTTGAACTTTTTCTTTGCTTTGATTTTGTATTAAATTCAAATCATCGGAATCAATAATTTATCTTTTGTCGACGTTTCTCCTATTTCACCCATAAAAAATGTTAGTGAAATTTCGTGCGAACCGCTACTGTAGTTCGAAAGTTTCGAAAGCGTAAAATCGAAACTATATCCGAACTGGAATTTTTCTCGTGCGAAACCTATCAAGGCAATTATCGCATCGGGGCGAATGTCGATGTTGTTCCGGTACCAACCTCCAAATAAAAACGATTTTTCAATCATATAAACCCCAAGATTTAACTGTTTAAAACTTCCTTGTTGCTGGTAGATAATATTTGGGGAAAGCGTAAATTCGCGTGACAAAAGTCCATGGTGCAATTTTCTTGATCTCGCTCCTGCATGAAACGTTATTTTCATCGGTAACTTTCCTTTTTGGTCACCTTTAATTATCGATTCGTCTGGTTGTGTTAAATGGTGAACACTGGCACCCCAGAATATTTCGTTGTGTTGCCCCACAGCTCCAACCGCAAAATCGGGATAAATTTTCTTTTCATCAGAATATGTAATTGGCGTAGTTCCTGAAATTACGCCGCTCAACTGGTCGATTTCCGTGGGAAAAATAAGACTGCTGGTGTCAAATTGTTTTAAAACCATTCCAGCTTGCAAACCAAGTGTTATAAAACTTTGATGGTCGAATTTTAAATGATACGAGTATGAAAACGCAGCGGAACTAGTATTTAAAACATTGTTTAATTCTCTGTCGTGAAAAATTTGTATCCCAAATCCGGTATTCAATTTTTTTGATGGCTGGTCGTACGACAAAGAATAGGTTGTATAAGTTGCTCCTTTTTGTGGCCATTGGTTTCGGTAGTTAACTACCGTTCTGGGTAACTCCGTAGTTCCTGAAAGCGCTGGGTTTGAGTAGAGTGGGTTAGCAAAAAATTGGGAAAAACCCGGGTCTTGTCCAAGTATGATTTTAGGAATAATAAAAACAAAAAAGAGAATTAACCTTCGGCTCATTGGTAATAAATTCTGTTTTACAGGACACAAAATTAGTAAATTGGAACGATTTTTTTTTATTCAATTTAATTCTTCGAAAGTAAAACAGGAAAAGAGGTGCGAAGTGGTATTAGTACTAACTAATTTTAGTTGAAATTTCTTGAAGAAAATAGGTTTTTTGCTCGTTGCTGGTTTGTAAAGCGGTACGTATTTTAATTGAAGATTTATCAATAATTTCCTGTTCAGGAAGGATTTCCAAATTATCGATTATAGTAAAAGCTTCAAAGGCAATTTCCCAATCTTCAATAATAACCAAATCAATAAACACAGGTAAATATTTGCTAAAATCGAGTCTATTTTGCCAGCAAGACACTAATATTGATTTTAATATTGGGTGGTATTTTTTATCTTCAATGGCTTGAATAAAATAGATAACCGACTCTTTGTCTTTTACGGTTGCCAGAAGATTATTAATTTCATTTTCAATATCTTTTTTAGGATTAGAATTAAGTAAATCGAAAAGAATAGGCAGATAAAGTTTATTTCCCTTTTCTTTTAATTTACTAATTGCAGAAATCACGGTTTCAGTATTTGTTGAGAAGAGTTTTTCTTTGATATTTAAATCTATTTTTTCAGTTGTCATCTTTTGAAAATATTAGATTGCAAAATTACATTTAAATGAGCTTAAAACAATGAGGCTGCTCAATTGTTCCTCATTAATATTTACATTTGCGGATTCATGAAGAACATCAACGAATTAGGCGAGGCAAAAATTGGTAAACTAATGCTGAAATATTTTATTCCGGCATTTATTGGCGTTTTCGTAAATGCGCTTTACAACATTGTCGATCGTATTTTTATTGGTCAGGGAGTTGGTGCCGAAGCGCTTTCAGGAATATCTATTATTTTTCCTGTAATGCTTATTATGATGGCTTTTGGAATGCTCATTGGCATTGGGACCGGTGTTTATGTTTCTATAAATTTGGGTAAAAAAGATTTGGAAGGTGCTGAAAAAACACTAGGTACCGGATTCTTTTTAATGGTTGTGGTTTCTGTAATAATTATGATTTTTATATACCTGTTAAAGGTGCCAATCCTTCGTTCTTTTGGTTCTACCGAAGAGACTTTTCAATACGCAAACGATTACTTAAATATTATTATTGGCGGCACGGCTTTTATGGTTATTGGTTTTTCGTTGAATAACGTAATCCGCTCCGAAGGAAATGCACGAATTGCCATGATTTCTATGATATTAAGTTCTGTGGTAAATATTATACTCGATGCAGTTTTTATTTTTTGGTTAGAAATGGGAGTAAAAGGAGCTGCTTATGCAACCATTATTTCCATGTTTATTTTGATGGTTTGGGTGCTGTTTCACTTTAGAAGTAAAAGAGCTGTTGTAAAACTACATACAAGGAATATTCGCATTGATTGGAAAATATTGGCGCAGATTGTTGCAATCGGAATGGCACCTTTTACCATGCAAATTGCCAATAGTGTTGTTCAAGGCTTGTTAAATAAGAAATTAATTATTTTTGGTGGTGACTTAGCTGTTGGAGCAATGGGAATTATCAATTCGGTGGTTACTCTATTTATTATGGCAATTGTTGCGTTAAATATGGCGTCGCAACCAATTATTGGATTTAATTTTGGAGCCAAATCTGTCGAGCGAATTAAAGAGGCGTTAAGGATTTCTCTGATAGCTTCTACATTGATTGCGGTAGGTGCATTTATCTTTATCGAAGCGACTCCAGGAGTAATTATTAGACTATTTAACAACGAAAATGAAGAGTTGTATGAAATCGCAATTCGTGGACTTCGTTTGTTGTTACTTGCATTGCCCATTGTTGGTTTTCAAGTGGTGGCTTCCAACTTTTTTCAAGCTGTTGGAAAAGCCAAATTGGCGATGTTCGTCACTCTTTTTCGACAAGTTATCGGACTAATTCCACTTTTGTTAATTCTTCCCGGTTTCTGGGGAATCGATGGTATTTGGCTGTCGTATCCTATTGCAGATACCATGTCGGCAATTGCTGTTGGTTTTATTTTGTATCGGGAGTGGTATAGGTTGCCAGAGATTGTTGGGAAAGCTGATTAATTGAGATATGATATTTGTGAAAATATATATTTGTAATCTTGTTTAAGATATGATTTGAAAAAAGTTAGGATAATTTTTTCAAATCAATTTATCTTTCAAAGCCATTCCTGTATATGAATTCTTAACATGTATCAACTCTTCCGGTGTCCCTTCAAAAATTACTTTTCCTCCGGTTATTCCTCCTTCTGGACCGAGGTCGATAACCCAATCTGCCGATTTTATAATTTCCAAATTGTGTTCAATAATAATTATTGAATGGCCACGTGAAATAAGAGCGTTAAACGAATCGAGTAATTTTTTTATGTCATGAAAATGAAGTCCGGTTGTGGGTTCATCAAAAATAAATAGAGTGGGAGAGTCTTTCTCTTTGGCTAAAAACGAAGCCAGTTTTACCCGCTGGCTTTCGCCACCAGATAGCGTGCTCGATGACTGTCCCATTTTTATGTAACCCAAACCAACATCCTGCAATGGTTTTAATCGTTTAGTGATTTTTTTCTCTGTCGATGATTTTCCAGTAGAAAACAGTTCGATTGCCTGATTTACTGTTAGGTTCAAAATGTCGTCGATATTTTTTTCCCGGTAACGAACTTCCAGGATATCTTCTTTAAAACGTTTTCCGCCACAGCTTTCGCAAAGTAGAAAAACATCGGCCAGAAATTGCATTTCCACTTTAATTGTTCCTTCTCCCTGGCATTCGTCGCAGCGTCCTCCATCAACGTTAAACGAGAAATGCGATGGTTTTAATCCCAGTATTTTGGATGCTTGTTGTTCTGCATATAATTTTCTTATTTCGTCGTACGCTTTTAAATAAGTAACCGGGTTCGATCTCGACGATTTTCCAATTGGATTTTGGTCGATAAATTCAAGAGCTTTTAGCAAGTTGTAGTCGCCCAGAACCGCATCGTGTTCGCCCGTTCGTTCACCGTAACCGCCAAGTATTTTTGTAATTGCCGGCGAAAGTATCTTCGATACCAGCGACGATTTGCCTGAACCACTAACGCCGGTTACAACTGTCATGGTATTCAGCGGGAATTTAACTTTTATATTTTTGAGGTTATTTTCGCGTGCACCAATAATTTCAATGTAATTGGTCCATTTTCTGCGTTGTTTTGGAACTTCAATTTTTTCTACACCGGCAAGGTATTTTGTGGTGAGACTTTCAGGGCTTTTATACAATTCTGTATGATTTCCATGAAATACAACCTCACCACCATGTTGACCTGCAAACGGACCGATATCAATAATTTCATCGGCAGCACGAATTATCTCTTCATCGTGTTCAACAACAACAACTGTATTTCCTAGTTTCTGTAACCGGCGCAAAACTTTTATCAGGCGTTCAGTGTCGCGGGAGTGTAGGCCAATACTTGGTTCATCAAGAATATAAAGCGAACCAACCAAACTACTTCCCAGCGAGGTAGCAAGATTTATTCGCTGCGATTCGCCTCCGGAAAGAGTTGAAGAGAGCCGATTCAGTGTTAAATAGCCCAGGCCAACATCACATAAAAAATCTAATCTGCTGCTAATTTCAATAAGAATTCGTTTGGCAACAGCACTGTCGTGGTCGTTTAATTTTAATTGAGCGAAAAAAAGGTTTAGTTCCGAAACAGGCAACAGGACTAGCTCTTGTAACGGCTTGGCAGCAACCTTAACATAGCCGGTTTCTTTTTTTAGTCGGCTGCCTTTGCACTCCGGACAAATTGTTTTTCCCCGGTAACGCGAAAGCATTACACGGTATTGAATTTTGTAACTATTCTCTTCCAAATATTTAAAAAAGCTGTTTAGTCCTTTAAAATATTTGTTTCCAGTCCAAAGTAAAAATTTCTGAGCTGGTGCTAATTCATAAAATGGTTTGTGAATAGGAAAATTAAATTTTTCGGCAGAATAAATCAATTGATTTTTCCATTCGCTCATTTTTTCACCCTTCCAGCAAGCCACCGCATCCTGATAAATGGAAAGTGATTTGTTTGGAATTACCAGGTCTTCATCAATACCGATTACTTTTCCGTAACCCTCGCACGTTGGGCAAGCACCAACCGGATTGTTAAAACTAAACATGTGAACCGTTGGTTCTTCGAATTCAATACCATCGGCGGTAAATAAATTAGAGAAGGTTTGAGAAACAGTTTCATCTTCTTTAAAAACTTTTACACGGCATTCTCCGCGTCCTTCAAAAAAAGCAGTTTGAACCGAGTCGGCAATTCTGCTTTGCGTGTCTTCGTCGTTTTGAACAGAAATACGGTCGATAACTAAATAGCAATTATTCGAGCAAAACTTATCCGATTTATCTTTTAATAGTTCGTCTATATGTTTAATCTCGTCATTTGTTTCCAGTCTCGTAAATCCTTGTTGCATCAATAATTCTGACTCTTCTAAAATTGTTCTGCCATTTTTTGGATGTAGTGGCGATGTAATAATTAGCCGTGTTCCTTCATCAAATGAGAGGGCATAATCAACCACATCGGTAACACTGTTTCGGGTAACTACTTCCCCTGAAATGGGTGAAACGGTTTTCCCAATTCTGGCAAAAAGCAGTTTTAAATAATCATATATTTCGGTTGAAGTTCCCACTGTAGAGCGTGGGTTTCGGGAATTTACTTTTTGTTCGATGGCTATTGCTGGCGGAATTCCTTTAATAAAATCGACTTCGGGTTTATTAATTCGTCCTAAAAATTGTCTGGCGTATGACGAAAGACTTTCAACATATCTCCGCTGACCTTCAGCAAAAAGGGTGTCGAATGCCAATGAAGACTTCCCTGAACCTGAAACTCCGGTAACAACGATAAATTTATTTAATGGAATTTTCAGGCTAACATTTTTCAAATTATGCACCCTGGCATTCTGTATTTCAATGTATTTCGTTCTATTTCTATTTGGCATAATTATATGAGAAATGTAATATTTTGTTTAAAAATTTGTATATTTCACTAAAATGTATCATTTTTACCGCGCACAAAATTAATAAATTGTTTCACTTCACTAAAAAAATACGCCTATAGATAAACTATACTTTTTGTTTACAACTAAATAGAAGGTAATGTTCAAAGAAAACTTACTGAACGACAATGAGCTTGTTCAGCGATTTATCAAAGGCGATCAAAATTCATTAGAAATTTTAATCCAACGGCATAAAAGCAGAGTGTTTTCGTATATTTTGCTTATTGTGAAAAATAAGGAATTAGCTGAAGACGTATTTCAGGAAACATTTATAAAAGTAATTCGTTCGTTAAAACGAGGGAAATACATTGAAAACGGAAAGTTTGTTTCCTGGGTATTACGAATTTCGCATAATCTGATAATTGATCATTTCAGAAAAGAAAAGTTGAAGGGGACTATCTCTAACGACAGTTCGAACGTGGATATTTTTAATTCACAAAAATTTTCTGAAGATACAATTGAAGATCAAATGGTGAATGATCAGATTCTGCATGATGTGAAAGAACTTATTTATGAATTACCTGAAGATCAACAACAGGTAATTTACATGCGTCATTACATGGAGCTGAGTTTTAAGGAAATTGCAGATCAAACGGATGTAAGCATTAATACTGCGCTCGGGCGAATGCGATATGCTTTAATTAACCTTCGAAAGATGATAGATCAAAAGAAATTAACACTTACAAAGATTTAACTTTTGTTAACACAATAATGGAGTAAGGTTGGCGTTTTAAAGGCAAATGAAAATTAGATTTAAATTGCCTATGAAAAAACACTCTACCTTAATTTATTTAGTTAATAATTTTCAAGTTAAGTCAACTCAACGTAAAGTTGTTGAAGTGAATGAGAATTCATTAACAGCGATGGAGTTTGAACCATCGGAACGTTCGATAAAAAATATTCTTAATTTTGCCCGGTCGTACGAGGTGTTAGTTACCGAAAGCACGGGGCATGTGGAAATGATTTTAAATTAATTGAAAGGCACTTTAATCGGTGCCTTTTTTTTAGGTCTCTTTTTTTAGCGTTAAGCGGATAATTATAAATCCGAGTACACCAGCAATAACTGAACCCAATAATATTCCCATTTTTGCTGAATTAATAAGAACCGCATCGGTAAATGCGAGTCCATTGATAAACAGCGACATTGTAAATCCTAATCCGCCTAAAATCGAAATTCCGGCCAATTGTTTAAACGAAACATTTTGAGGGAGTTCTGCCAGTTTGAATTTTATGGATAACCAGGAGAACATAAAAATACCTATAAAATTACCGACGATCATACTTATTGCAATGTTCATGGAAAGAGCAAGGTTTGTGTCGCCTGAGAAACTGAAAACTACCCCGGCATTTGCCAGGGCGAAAACGGGCATAATTAAATAAGAAACCCAGCCATGTAAACGATGCTCGAGGTATTGTAATGGAGGAGCGGTTTTTTCGGTGAGTTCGTCTAATTCATCTAAAGCCGCAAGCTGTTTTTTTGTAAGTACTGTTTTTTCACCCTGAGTTTTACATTCTTTTTGAAAATCGTTTAAAATATCATTCCCATTTTTGTAAAAAGAAAGGGTATTGGTTTTTCTTTTTAGGGGTATTGTCAGTGCTAATAATACCCCCGCAATGGTTGAATGAATGCCCGATTTTAGAAATAGAATCCACACAATTACCCCTGCAATAAAAAAGAGGTATTTTGAATAGTATCCGAATTTTGAAATAAGAAAAAGGACCAATACAATTACAAGTCCGATAATAATATTTATCCAAATGAGGTTTGAGCTATAGAAAAATGCGATTACCAGAACAGCTCCTAAATCATCTATAATCGCAAATGCCATTAAAAAAATCTTAAGCCCCGATGGAACCCGATTACCAAGTAATTTTAAAATTCCCAGTGTAAATGCAATGTCTGCAGCCATTGGGATTCCCCAGCCGTGTGAACCTGCATTTCCTTTGTTTAATGTTGCAAATAGTAAGGCTGGAATTACCATTCCTCCAATTGCAGCAAAAAATGGAAGCGAGGCATTTTTTAATTGACTTAATTCTCCGGTAATAATTTCACGTTTAAGCTCAAGACCAATTAAAAAGAAAAATATGGCCATTAAACCATCGTTTATCCATTTTAACAGGGGTTTTGAAAGTTCAAATCCTGGAAGGGTAACGGAAACATCGTTCTGCCAAAAGCTTAAAAACGAATCGCCAATTGGGCTATTAGCTAAAATTAAAGCGGAAACTGTTGCAGCGAAAAGAATGATACTGCTTGAAGTTTCAAGGTAGATAAATTGATTGAGTGATTTTTTAATGTGTTTCATTCTAAAAAGTTTATTAGTACAACGATGTGCTAATAGTTATATAAAATCAATCGCGTCCTAAACGATTAAAAAAAAGAGAAAGGATTTAAGTATCTCAAATCTAGCTATCGTAAGATAGGTTATCTTTGAGTTGAACAACAAAAACACCTTTCTCTCATGACAAATTTAAACTTA
>CAYZBC010000016.1:10443-37511 GCA_964476535.1 uncultured Maribellus sp. | reverse complement strand
GGCACAGGTAAAATGATTGTATGGCAATCCTTCTTTCCCTGAAAATAATTTCCAGCTCTTACCATTTAAACGTCCTAATCCCTGCTCTGCACCAAACCAAAGCTGACCTTTCGAATCGACAACCAAAGCGGAAACATTATAAGGAGCCCATTTATATTTATCATCTTGCGGAAGTATTTCTTTCCACTCTTTTTTGTCCGAAAAATACATAAACAATCCTTTTTCTGTTCCAACCACAATTTTATTCTTGTATTCAACCGAAGAAAGAATAGACCCAAAATTCTCTGGAAATTTCAGTATTTTTAAATCATTCTGTTTCTTTTTAAACGTTACTGTTTTCCAGTTTTTCCCATCCCATTTTACATATGAGTTTTCAAAAATTGCAATTGGACCACCTTTGTCAATAACTATTGAATTCACTTTTTCATCAGTAAAACCTTGTTTTTTTGTATGATGAATTGCAACATCTTGTTTAAAAGATTGCTTTGGAATTGACTGTCCAAAAATGGAAAATGGAATAAATATCAATAAGAAAAAGAATCGTTTCAGATGTTTCATATTTTATTTTTTTTTACTAAGAATAATACCTTGGTCTAATTATTTTGAATAATTTATTTTATGCTTATTGATAACTTAAGTTATTTATGATTTATTTTCTCCTTTGAAAGTCGTTCATTTTCCCAGCCATGGTCGATATACTCCCACGAAAAATCATCGCCCACTACTTTAATTAACACAAAACCCTCTTTGGTGTTGTGCCTCCTGCCCTTCCATCCATTTCCGGCAATCGATCCACCCGTTATAAAATGAAACTTATCATTTACAAATCCATACTCTTTCCAATGGATATGCCCCTGAAGAATTAACTTTAAATTATGATTTTCCATTAATTTAAAAATCTCATAAGAATTACTAACGTTGGATGCCCCTTGCGAACCAGTAATTTGTGAACGGGTGCTAATCATAGGAAGATGAGTGGTAATTACAATTGGAGTTGAACGATTTACTTTCTCCAAATCACTTTTCAACCATTCCATTTGTTCTGCATGAAAAATTCCTTTGTACCTTTTGTTTTCAGTAACATCTAAAGAGTTAAGTACAATGAAATGCCAACCTTTGTGATCGAAGGAATAATAAGTATCCCCAAAATATCGTTCAAACATTCCATATTTATAATCCGGATGAGTACTGTCTTCCGGGCTTTCCTCGTAAATCGCAAAAAGATCATGGTTCCCGATGGCATTATACACGGGCATATTAAACCCTTTTATCATTTTTTTGTACAGCGAAAAAAGCGAATCTGCACGTTCCTGGTTTCCACGCATAACATCATAAACATTATCTCCCCCGGTCATTACAAAAGCAGGATTCAACTCATTCACTTTATCAATAGCCATTTGAAATCCTTTCGGAGCACCCATCTCAGGTTTTAAATGAATATCTGTTAAAAATGCAAATTCAAATGTTTGTACCCCTTTGTCCGGTAATTCCTGTTGACTAAATACATTGGTATAAATCCCAACCAATAATAAAAACAGTATGATAATTCGCCTCTTCATTTTTCTGAAATTTAAACTCTTAATATGTTAGTAACCATTTTATCAAAAAGATTATCACAAATGAACAAACTTAGCTTGCAAAAATCTTCTGATATTTCAATCAATATCCATTGTATCTTAACATTTATAGAAAAAAACGATGTCCTTTATAGTTAAAAAATTAAACCACGTGGTAAAAATTGATGTACTTTTAGATAATATTTAATTAGTGGGCAAAAAGATAATTATGCAACTTAGTAGTTTTATTATTAATTCATTACCTTAATTTGAAAAAAGAACGGAAACAGCACATCTTAAGCCAATTGTGATTAAATATTAACTCTGGATTATGACTGAAAATCTGATAGAAAAACTCAAAAACGGGAAAAACATTTACGGAACCTGCATTATTTCTACTTCGCCAATTTGGTCGAAGGTAGTTGCAAATTCGGGATTGGATTTTGTTTTTCTGGACACGGAACACATTCCTATGGATCGGACTGAATTGACTTTTTTATGCCAGACCTATTCAGCAATGAAAATTTCACCAATTGTACGAATCCCAAGCCCCGATCCCTACTTGGCTTGCATGGCAAAAGATGCCGGAGCGATTGGCGTTATTGCTCCGTACATTGAAAGTGTTGAACAAATTCGTCAAATGGTTGGAGCCACAAAATATCGCCCGTTGAAAGGCAATCGTTTACAAAATGTGCTTAACGGTACTGAAGTTCTGGAACCTGAATTAAATGCTTATCTTAAAAAATACAACGAAGGAAGTTTATGTATTATAAACATCGAAAGTGTGACAGCCGTTGAAAATCTGGATGAATTACTGGCTGTTCCGGAATTAGATGCAGTGATTATCGGACCACACGATCTATCCATAAACATGGGATTACCCGAACAATACGACCATCCTGAATACGAAAAAGTTGTAAAGGAAATCATACAAAAAGCAAGAAACAAAGGAATAGCAGCCGGAATACATTTTCCGGGAATTCCGGAGCGTCAAATCAAATGGATGAAAGAGGGAGTGAATATTGTGTTGCACAGTTCCGATATGTTTCTGTTTAGTCAGAAATTAGAACAAGATATAAATAAGATAAAGGTTGCGGCCGGTGATAGTATTGCAAAATCAGAAGATTCTGGTTTGGCAATTTGACAATACATTTTTTAAAACAAAAAAATCCGTCAAAATGACCAATAAATTCATACATCTATCAATTCTCATCAGTTTTTTACTTTTAATAGCAAATTCTGGATTCACACAAGTTCTTGAACTTTCAACCGCAAAAATTATTTGTTTTGAAAAGAACGACAAACTAGTATTAAAATCTGTCTCCATTTTACAGGAAGAAATTGAAAAAAGAAGTAACATTCTTCTTCCTAAAACAAAAAAATGGCCCGGTAATTCAAAAACTCTTTTTGCAATCGGGCTGGAAAACAATTTGTCCGATTTCCCTAAAGAATACCAAAATGCCATTTCAAAAATGGGAAGCATAGGTGACGAAGGTTATAAAATTAATGTATTGGAAAATTCAAAAACAGTACTGGTAATCGGACACGATTCTCGCGGAGTTTTATATGGAGTTGGGAAACTGTTGCGAAAAATAGAGCTTCGGAAAGGGCAAATACTTCTGCCGGGAGATCTAAAAATTGCTTCAACTCCTGCCTATCCCATTCGCGGGCACCAAATAGGATATCGACCAAAAACCAATTCGTACGATGCTTGGACTCCCGAACAATTCGACAATTACATTCGCGATTTGGCCATCTTCGGCGCCAACAGCATTGAAATAATGCCTCCGAGAACCGACGACGATTTTACCAGTGTTCATATGAAATTGCCAGCCATAGAAATGATTACAGAACAATCGAAAATCTGCGATTCGTATGGAATTGATGTATGGATGTGGTATCCAAATATGGGAACAGATTATACAAATACTGACTCCATTAAAAAAGAAGTTGATGAACGTCGCGAAGTTTTTAAAGCTTTGCCCCGGCTCGATGCATTGTTTGTCCCCGGTGGCGACCCTGGAGATTTGGAACCCGACGAACTTTTTAACTGGCTTCAGGAAGAAGCGAAGGTTTTACAACAATACCATCCCAACGCTAAAATTTGGGTTTCACCTCAGGTTTTTCGACCCACACAAAAATGGTTTGATGCCTTTTATGGCCATGTAAATAAAGAATATCCCTGGTTTGGTGGAATTGTTTTTGGCCCATGGATTAAAACACCCATTCAGGAAATAAGAAAAATCGTTAATCCAAACATCCCAATACGCAGATATCCTGATATCACACATAGTTTAAGCAGTCAGTATGCCATTCCAAACTGGGATTTGGCGTACGCAATTACGCTGGGCCGCGAGTGCATCAATCCTCGCCCTTCCGATCAAAAGATGATTCACAATGCATTCGACCAATTTGCACAGGGAAGTTTAAGTTATTCGGAAGGAACAAACGATGACGTGAACAAATTTATTTGGAGCGATCAGGATTGGAATCCAAAAACACCGGTTATTGAAACTCTTCGGGATTATGCTCGGTATTTTATCAGCCCCGATTTTTCGGAAGAAATTGCACAGGGAATTATGGCACTGGAGAAAAATATTCAAGGTCCGTTGTTAACAAATAACGGAGTAGTACGAACATTTCAACAATGGCAGGACATGGAGAAAAATGCTTCGGAAGAAGTACTTAGTAATTTCCGTTTTCAGATGGGATTAATCAGGGCTTATTTTGATGCGTATCAGTACCGTCGCCTGATCTATGAAACGGAATTAGAACAGATGGCCCGTGAAATTTTATTATCGGCAAAAAACAAAGGCTCAATTATAGTCCTAAACGAAGCTACTGAAATCTTGTCAAAAGCGTGGGAAAACCCAGTACTTCCTGAACTAAAAGAACGTTGTTACGCGCTGGCCGATTCACTTTTTATTAGCATCGGTACACAATTAACCATTGCAAAACACCACGCAATGGGCGGGCGTGGAAATTTTATTGATAACATCGACTTACCATTAAACGATGCGATGTGGTTGTTGGATCAGTTTTTAATCATAAAGAAACTTCCCAATGAAACCGAACGTTTGCAGGAAATTGAGAAATTACTTCAAAGAAATAATCCCGGCCCCAGTGGATTTTACGATAATTTTGGTTCTCCCGAAAGCCAGGCGAAAGTTAAAACACAAATTTACTGGCAAGATGACCCCGGAAGTCTTTTATCTCCTAGGATTAGTTTTGGAATAGGATTGAGTAGTGAAGAGTGGGTGCACGAGGTAACTGCCAAAGGGTTCGAGGGAAAGTCTTCCCCCTTATCTTGGATGAATCAGGTAACTACGTTGTATGATCAACCGCTGGAGATTGTTTATGACAACCTCGATCCAAAAAGTTCATACACCATTCAGATTGCCTACACCGGCCGTTTTCGTTCAAAAATGAAAATGGTTGCCGACGATATTCTGGTGCACGATTTTATTCAAACCGGAATTCAAGCTATTTATGAATTTCCTGTTCCTGAAAATGCGGTTTCAGATGGAATTGTTAATTTCAAATGGACCTGCGGAGAAGGAGAACGAGGTTCGCAGGTTTCAGAAATGTGGCTCATAAAAAATTAAACTTTTTATAAAAATAATATCATGAATTACAAAAAACCTTTTATCATTTTAATTTCTCTTATCGTGTTAATTATTAGTGGGTGTAATACAAAGCCTGGTTCAAACAAAACAGAGGAAATAAAAAACAACCAACTTACTCAGGCCGAAAAAAATCAAGGTTGGGAACTTTTATTTGACGGTGAAACTTTATCAAAATGGCGCGGACTTGGAAGAGACACGGTTCAGCCTGACCATTGGAAAGTTGAAAATGGAACCATTCGAAAAGTAAACAACATTGAAGTCCTGGAAAATACAAATGGGATAGAGATTGATGGCGGCGATTTAATGACCATCGAAACCTTCGATAATTTTGAATTGACGTTTGAATGGAAAATAAAAAAGGATGGAAACAGCGGTATCAAATACAATGTTTCGGAGGAGATTTCAACTACGTACGGCGGAAATCACTCTGCACTTGGTTTTGAGTACCAGATTTTGGACGACGATTCTGAAAAATACAAAGGCAAATTAAAACCATCGCAATACACTGCTGGCTTGTACGAAATGTACAAAGCTGAAAATGTAAAGATAAATCCGATTGGAGAGTTCAATAAAAGCAGAATAGTATTGAATGGAAACCATGGAGAACATTGGCTAAACGGAGTTAAAGTTTTGGAATACGAATTTGGAACTACGGAATTTGATTCTTTGTTTCAACTAAGTAAATATGCGAATTATCCCGATTTTGAAAAGAAACGCAAAGGTCACATTGTAATCACCAATCACAGTGATGATTCGTGGTACCGCAACATCAAAATCAGAAAAATTTCGAAATAGCGCATTAACTAAAAGAGATTTAAAAATGAAAAAGATAAAATTCACATTGATCCTGGTTGCAATCTCTTTTTTATTAAATGCTCAAGTAACGATTAAATCTGCACTGCAACCTGGCTTCGAACAACGAATAAGGAATCACATTGATGCCCAAAAAGTAGTTGATACGCACGAACATTTAATGAATCCAAAAGGGATTCCAAATAGCGGGATGTTTGATTTTATGTTGTTGTTTCATCATTATGCCGACGATGATATAAAATCGAGTGGCATGTCGAAACCAACTTTCGCACGCCTCTTAACAGACTCGTTAACTGTTTTACAAAAATGGAAAATACTTAAACCATATTGGGAGAAATCGTTTAATACTGCATACAATCGTGTGGTTTTGCTAACCGCCGATCGATTGTTTGGAATAAAAGAATTAAACGAAAAAACAGTGGTTGAACTTTCCAATAAAATTCAGGAAGTTTATAAAAAAGATTGGCTAAACACTGTTTTAAAAGAGAAATGCAACATTGAATTTGTAATCAATAACAGCGGCGATCGCAGTTTTGGAGACACCTCCATATTTAGATATACGCAACATTTCAATTATTTAAGAATTGATTCGAAAAAAGTAATAGATAATTTAGCCAAACAAAATAATGTTACCATTCACTCTTTGGACGAACTTGAAAACTCACTGAAAATTGAATTTGAAAAAGCTTTTAAAGAAGGAATTCTAACCTTAAAAACAACTGCTGCTTATTTTAGGTCGTTAAGTTTCGAAGATGTTAGCAAAGAAAAAGCAGAGAAAGTATTCGACCTCATACAGAACAGTGATAAGGCACTTCCTTTTGAAATGGTAAAACCCCTTTCAGATTATATGATGCACCGGATGTTGGATTTAGCCGAAAAATACAAAACACCAATACAAATTCATACCGGACTTCAAGCCGGAGATGGAAATTACATTGAAAATTCAAACCCGACTCATTTGGCTAATCTTTTTCTAAAATACCGCGATGTACAATTTATTCTTTTTCACGGAAGCTATCCTTTTGGCAGCGAACTGGCAAGTCTCGCAAAAAACTTTCGGAATGTTTACATCGATCTTTGCTGGTTGTACATTATTTCGCCATCCTATAGCGAAAGATACCTTCACGAATGGTTGGAAACAGTTCCTGCAAATAAAATCATGGGATTTGGCGGCGACTACCACAACGTTGAAAATGTTTACGGGCACTTGCTTTTTGCCAAAGAGATTATTGGAAACGTTCTTATTGAAAAAGTAAATTCAGGGTATTTTTCTGAAAAAGAAGCAATAAAAATTGCATCGATGATACTTCATGATAATGCTGTTAATTTATTTCAGTTGAAACATTAAGTCAATCTATAAGCAACTAAACATGATCATAAGAAAACATTTAAAACGGCATTTAACAGGAACTATCCTTTTTGCAGCAATCCTTAGTTTTTCCTCGTATTCACAGGAAATAAAGGAACAACCCCGCGACGGAAAATTGCTTCGGGGTGAAAAATGGCAACGTTTTATTCCCACAGAAACAGCTGATTTTTATGTTTCCACAAATGGCAACGACAGTTGGTCGGGAACACTTGCAAATCCCAATTCAGACAATTCTGACGGCCCGTTTGCAAGCATTAAAAAAGCGCAAGAAGCCGTTCGGGAATTAAAAGCAAAAGTATATTTCCCAAAAGATGAACCCGTTGAAACACGTTGGATTGGTTCTCCTCATCCGCTTGGAAAAGGACGTGATATTGTGGTTTACATCCGTGATGGTTATTATTCCTTTGATAAACCACTTGTTTTTACACCCAAAGATGGAGGCGAACGTGTGGAAACCAATTTACCAACCGGCGCATTTGAATACCATAAACTAAAAGACTACTACGTAACTTATGCAGCTTATCCAGGTGAAAAACCAGTAATTACAGGCGGGAAAGCAATTTCGAATTGGAAAAAAAATGGAAAATTGTGGACCACAAAAGTAAACGATCACAAAGTTGAAATGTTACTTGCAGATGGCAAACTTCAAACGTTGGCACGTACACCAAACCTTGGTTATTTTACTCCACCAAGTGTATCGAAAACCACGGGCGAATTACCTTTCAAACCAGGCGATATTCAAGCCTGGGATAACATGGAAGATAACCGGGTAATAATGCTTTTACGTTGGCATAGCGGATTTAATTCATTCACTAAAATCGACGAAAAAAATGGAATTGCATATTTTAAAAAGCCAGAAGATGGTGTTGTTATTGTTCCTCCCAGATATTACGTAGAGAATGTAAAAGCTCTTTTAGATGCACCGGGCGAATGGTTTTTTGATAAAACCAGCAAAGAGTTGAGTTTTATTCCTGAAGTTAATTTGGGTGATCCAAATCAATCAAATATCTATTCATCGCAATTGGATCAATTGATTTCAATTATTGGTAAAAAAGGAAAGCCGGTAAGAAACCTAAGATTGTATGGACTTACTTTTGAAGGGGCTTTGCCGGGGAATAATGCAATTACCGTTGAATATGCACATGCTTTCGAATTGGCAGGTTCCGAAATACGTTCGTGCGGAAATGTTGGAATTCGGTTGAAGAAAGGTTGTTACCAAACACGCATTTTTGAAAACCGTTTCGAAAAAATTGAAAATCGGGTAATTGTTGTTGAAGGGGAAGACAACCCGGAAGATGCGGAAGATATTCTTCGGGAAACAACAATTTCGTACAATCAACTTTACGATTGCGGCGGTGTAAATATTTATGCTGTTAATTCGCTTTACACAACTATTTCGCACAACTACATTACTAAAACCAAAGGTCGTTATGGTATTGATGTGGGTGGATGGCACAACCTTGAGGAAGCAATTGACGGAAATTATTTGGTTGAATACAACCACCTTGACGATGTACAAAAAGATGCGGATGATTCAGGTGCAATTAAAACCACCGGGCTGACCTTTAATTCAGTAGTTCGCAGAAATTTAATTCACGATGTCCGAGCTGGATTTTTCAACGATAACGTTGCTTTTTGGTTTGATAATATGTCGTCTCAATGGATTTCGGAGGAGAACATTTACTACAATCTGGAACAAGGAGAAATGAAGTTGTGCGCCGCCAATTTGGTTGACAATATTTACAGAAACAATTTCAAAATTGACCCTCCGAGAAATAAGCCGGAAATGATTATTGATGGTGATCCTGAAATTAAATTCAGCAATTTAATTGTAACAGCACCTCAAAAAACAACTTCGGGGGCAGCAGAAACAGGAAGTATAATAAATGTTAGTGCTGATATTTTCAACGTTGGCTCAACCGGAGTTACTTCTGTCGATTTTTATCTGAATGGTAAAGTTTATGAAAAGAAAAAATTCCCGGTAATTCACAACAATACAACTACAATATCTTTCGAGGTACGCATTTACACATCGGGAGAACATAAAGTTGCCATTGGAGAGACGGAATATCAATCGTTTAATGTTGAGGGAAATACGCCCACATTTGTATTCCAAGAGCTGAATTTATCTCATGCTAGAATTCCTGCAGGCGAAAAAATATCGATCAGTGCCATTGCTAAAAATCTTCAAAATTCAACACAAAAAAATAATATCCAGCTTTTTGTTGACAATAAAGTTGTTAGTGAAATGGAAATAAACTTAGCAGGATTGGAAACAAATGAGGTTATGTTTCAACTTACTCCTGAGACAGGTGAACACATTGTACGAATTGAAAATAGTTCTGAATTGAGCCTGTCTGTTTATGAACAAAAAGAACTTACTATTTCAAATAAAACACTAAAAACCTACTGTTCACCAACGGCTGAACCATCGGAAATTGACTTCGATACAAAAAAGAATATCTACCGAATAAAAGCCAGCGGTTCCGATTTTTTCCATGCTGAAGATTCGTATGCTTCGATTTATGCAACCGGCGTAAAAGGCGATTTTGTTGCCACCGTTAAAATTACAGCCTTTGGAAATCGCACGCATGAATGGTTCCGTGCCGGACTGTTTGCCCGCAACGATATTTCTCAAAGTTTCGATACTGAGCCGGGGAGTAAAGGATCGGTGCTAATGTTTGGTTCAACCGGACGTGCCGGAATTCATTACGATGAATTTGGAGATGGCTGCATGCACAAAGCCAGCAGCCAGAACATTCCGGAAGATATTGATGTTCCCATTTGGCTAAAATTGGTACGCCACGGAAATAGTTTTACCGGCTATGTAAGTTATGATGGAAAAAACTGGGTGATCGAAAAACGAACAAACGACATTCCCGGATTGCAAGAATCAATCGATATTGGAATGGCAGCCGGCTCGCCCGACAAAAACCAATATTGGGTAGAATTTCAGGATTTTAAAGTTGAGATTGAAAGATAAATGCAGCTTGAATAGCTATCAAAGTCTTCGACTCCGCTCAGACTGACAGTCACCCTGAGCGGAGTCGAAAGGTGCTTTATTAACGATTAACATAAAAAAGAAAATAATTAAACGGTAAATACCAATGAGAAATCTAAAATTTATAATCAGCCTGATATTATTTACTGGAATTTGTATGTCTTCAAAAGCAACCAACTTAACAGCAAATATTGCTTCGGTCGATATTACTCCTCCGCTTGAAATGAATTACACTTTAGGTGGTTACGGCGAACGGATGAATGCACCTGCTGAAGGAATTCACGACCGGATTTGGGCAAAAGCACTGGCCTTTCAAAATGAAAACCAAAAGTATGTAATCATTACGCTTGATATTCTAGGGCTTCCATCCAATATAAAAAGTGATTTGCTGGAAAGAATTAAAAGTCAGGGGTGGAACATGGAAAATGTAATGCTTTTACCCAGCCATTCGCATGGTAGTTTGGAAATGGCTGCATTGAACAGTAAAAATTTGCTGAACAGTCCACAAATTGGAATATTTCAACCGGAACTGCTGGAATTTATTTTGGATAAACTGGAGGCTGTAATAATAGAAGCTGACCAAAATTACCTTCCTGTTAAAGTCGGTACAGAAAGTAAAAAAATTGATGGTCTAAACCGTAATCGACGTGGAGATCCAAATGTTGACAACGAACTAACCGTCACACGTGTTGACCTTAACAATGGAATTCCGCTGGCCGTTTTGGTGAACTGGACTGCCCACCCCACTTTCATTGGCGGCGAAGATATGTTGGTTTCAGGAGAGTGGCCAGGTTATCTTCAAAGCGACCTTCAAAACCTAATTGGCAAAGGAGTAACAGCAATGTATTACAATGGAGCTGAAGGCGATCAATCGCCAATTCTAAACCTCCAGGCCAGTGCATACGAAAAAGTGGAAGTCTATGGAAAAAAAGTAGCACTGGAAGCATTCAATATTTACAAAGAAATTAAATCGAAAAAAGTTAAAACATTTCAATTCAGCTACAATACCATTCAATTGCCCGAACACAAAGCACATCCAACTTTTATGGAAACCGGAGGCGAGGAATACGGATTGGATGAAAATACGGTAAAATTAGTAATGAATATGCTTGGCCCAACCGAAGTTGGTTTGGGTGCGCTCAGAATCGATGATTTAATTATTGCTGGAGTACCAGGTGAAATGACTGCGGAACTGGGAATAAAAGTAAAAGAATCGATAAAAAACAAATCGATAAAATTTGTAGCAATCGGTGGACTTGCCAACGAATGGATAAGCTACATCCTCACCCGCTACCAATACGTTAATGGCGAAGGATACGAATCGAGTGTTAGTTTTTATGGCCCCGATTTGGGTGAAATAATTTCAACTGAAGTTATTAAAACTGCAAAATCAATAACAAATTGAATACAATATCAACACTCAATAAATATTTAAAATGAAATTACAAGGCCCATACAAAATTTGGATTGCAATTGTATTGATTGTTATTGCATCGTGTACCACCAAAACACAAAATAAGCTTGACTTGTCTAATGTCGCCATTCTGATTTCTCCTTCAATAAAAACACCAGTGCATGAAACTGCAGAAAAAATTCTGGTTGAAGAAATTGGAAAACGAACTTCTCTTCAACTAAATTTAGCGGAAAACTGGGACAATAAAACCATTATTGCCTGTGCTCTTTCTGTTGATAAGAAATTGTTTGGCGGGGTTATTCCCAAAAGAAATGGAGACAATTTACCGGAATCAAAGAAAGAAGGTTTTCGTCTTTTCAATGAAATTAAAAATGGAAAAAATATTGTTTGGATTATTGGAGACGATGAAAGAGGAATACTTTACGGAATAGGAAAATTGCTAAGGATTGCTGAAATGAAAAAGGGGGAAATTATGATCGCAAATGCAATCGATTTTTCAGCATCACCCGAATATCCCATACGCGGGCATCAGTTTGGCTACCGCAACACAGCAAATTCGTGGGATGCATGGACGGTGGAACAATTCGACCAACATTTCCGCGAACAGGTACTTTTTGGCGCCAACAGTTTTGAAAACATTCCGTTTCAAGAATCCAATTCAAGTCCTCACTTTAAAGTTAATCCGAAAGAAATGGAAATTCATTTAAGTGAAATATGTGATTCTTACGATGCCGATTATTGGGTTTGGACTCCGGCTCCGCATGATTTGTCAATTGAAAATGCGCATGAAAAAGGATTGAAAGAGCAGGAAGAATTTTATGCTGCTTGTCCCCGCCTCGACGGCGTTTTTGTCCCAGGTGGTGATCCGGGCGATAATCACCCCTCTGTTTTAATACCCTATTTAAAAGATTTATCTTCAATTCTTCATAAATACCATCCCAATGCTGGAATGTGGGTTTCGCTGCAAGGATTTAACCGCGAGAAAGTGGAATATTTTTTCAAGTATTTGGAAGATGAAAGTCCTGACTGGTTAAAAGGTGTGGCAAACGGGCCAAGTAGTCCGCCACTGGAAATTGAACGCAAACACCTACCGAAAAAATACATGCTTCGTGCTTACCCCGATCTTACACATACGGTCAGGTGTCAGTATCCGGTGAAACGCTGGGATCAGGCTTTTGCTCTTACTTTGGGACGGGAATGCACCAATCCACAACCACTTTATTACGCCGAAATTCACAATCGTGATGCCGTTTATACCGATGGATTTATTTCCTATTCAGATGGAGTTCACGACGATGTAAACAAGGTAATCTGGAGCCAAATGGGATGGAATACTAAAAACGATGTCAGAAATATTATGGTTGAATATTCCCGTTTTTTCTTCGGAGCAGCAGTTGCAGAAACAGCAGCCGACGGAATTCTTGCCCTCGAACAAAACTGGGTTGGACCGTTGTTGGGAAATCCTTCAATCGACGAAACTTTAATCCTTTGGAAAAAACTGGAAGCCGAAAATCCACAATTGGCAGGAAACTGGAGATGGCAACAATTGGTCATGCGCTCGTATTACGATGCTTATATTCAGAAACGTTTAACCTACGAAAAAAGACTGGAAACCGAAGCCAACTCAATTCTTGCCAATGCCGAAAATTTGGGGGCAGATAAAGCTATGAATGAAGCTCTGGAACATGTTCAAAAAGCGGATAATGAATTTGTAGCTCAGGATTTAAAACAAAAAGTAGTTCAATATTGCGACGACCTGTTTGAATCTGTTGGACTTCAAACCAGTGTTCCCAAATACCAGGCGCGAGGTTACGAGCGAGGAGCCATTCTCGACTTTATCGATTATCCGCTAAACAACCGCTGGTGGTTGAAAGATGAGTTTAATAAAATTCGTAAAATGAAAACGGAAGCTGAAAAACTAGCCAAATTAGAATTTATCAGAAACTATGAAAATCCGGGCGAAGGCTCTTTTTACGATAACATATCCAGTGCCGATGCCCTACATGTAATATCCGAAACCGATGATGCCATCGATTATTTATGGGAAAATGACGGATTTAGTCGCAAACGTTTGTCAACCCAATTGTTCCAGTTCTCTCCTGTTTTACAATACAATGAATTGGATGCAAATGCGGATTATTTAATTCGGGTTTCGGGTTATGGTGAAGCACTTTTGCGAGCCAACGGAGAACTTTTAAAACCCACAAAATATGAAAAGGGATTCGAACAGTTTAAAGAGTTTCCGCTTCCGAAAAAGTTGATTAAAGATGGAAAATTGAAAATAACTTTCGACAAACCTGATGAAGAACATCTGAACTGGCGCAAGCAATCGCGGGTAACTGATGTTTGGGTGTTGAAGGCCCCCTTCTGATTCCCCCCAGGGGGGAAAGATTTGAGCAATTGATGATAAGTAATATACTTTAAAAATGAAGTTTTAAAAATAGCACAAGAGGGGCGAAATATTGATAGCCTAGGGTTTTAACCCCCGGTAAAATGCATATCACGATCCCGTCCGCCAAAAGGTCAGAATTTAAAAACCAACCTTTTGGCGGACGAAATGGCTCAAGCATCGATTAAAAGAAATATGAAATGAAGGAACTCTACCCATTAAAAGGCATTGTAACAGTGCTAAACACCCCTTTTAATTCTAACGATTCAATAAATTTTCAGGCATTAAAAAACAATGTGCGCAATGCATTGGATGCCGGAGTTGCCGGTTTCCTTGTCCCGGCAATGGCTTCTGAAGTTTACAAACTTTCAGAAAAAGAAAGAATTGAAATGGTTGCTACTGTTTTGGAAGAAACCCACGGAATAGTTCCCGTTATTGCCGGAGCCGGTGAAACCGATCTTTCAAAAAGCAAATGCCTGCTAAAAAAGTACATCGGTTTAGGCTGCAGAAATGTTCTGTTTCAAATTCCCTACAAAAACAATGAGCAGTTCAAAAATCATTTTATGGAACTGGCAGACCTTGAACCCGAAATGATCATGTTACAAGACTGGGATTCTTTCGGCTACGGATTACCAGATAATTTGATTCTTGAGTTGTTCGAAGCAGTTGAAGCTTTTCGTTGCCTTAAAATTGAAACGGTTCCGGCTGGGATAAAATATTCGAGAATTCTTAAATTAACCAATGGTCGGCTCAATTTAAGTGGTGGTTGGGCTGTTACACAAATGATTGAAGGGCTGCAACGTGGTGTCCATGCTTTTATGCCAACCGGCATGCACTGGATTTATACTAAAATTTACAAACTTTGGATACAAGAAAATAAAAATGAAGCAAGCAATTTATTCATTAAAATTCTGCCTGTACTTGCATTTTCAAACCAACATTTAGATATTTCCATCCACTTTTTTAAACGACTTTTGTATCGGCAGGGCATCTACCCCACTACCAATGTTCGCGAACCCATTTTGTCCTTCGACAGTATTCATCAAGAAATTGCTGATTTGCACATTGCAATGATTATTCAACTGGAAGATGAATTGAAAAACAGATAGTATGAAGCCCGCACAACAATTAATAAGTTATATCGCTCCCGGTGCACCAGCTACCCGACGTCCAGCCACAGGAAATCTGCCTTATTTGAGGCCTGAAATTGGATTTACACCAAAGTGGTATCACAGAGCGTTGAACATCGACTTTGGAGAGAAATGGCATACCGACCCAAAATACCGACGGCAAACCAGGATAGAGATGGTTCAGGAATTAAACAAACGATTTCCAACAAGTAGGATCGGACAAATGGAAACATCGGCAATCGATTTATTAACAGGTACTTTTGGCGCTTCTGCAATCGCTGCAATTTATGGAATCCCGATTAAATACGACAAAGAACAATGGCCAACTTGAGAACATCAATACCTTTCAGAAGATGAACTTGAAAACCTCACTCCACCCGATTTTGAAAAAAATGTTTTTTTTCAATCGTTGCTGGAACAAGTTGACTGGATTGGTGAAAACGAAGGAAAAGTTATCGGTTTTATGAATTGGCAAGGAGTACTCAACAATGCACAGCGACTTCGCGGTCAAGATATTTTTATGGATATGTATTTAGCTCCTGAGCGAACAAAACATCTGCTCGGTTGTGTTTGTACAACCATGATTGAAGCTGCCAAACGGTTGCATCAAAAACAAAAAAAATATGCGAAAACCTTTGCGTTTTTCACCGTAAGCAACTGCCTTGTAAATATGGTGAATCCAGAATTGTACGAGGAGTTTCTTTTACCCTTCGATCAAAAAATTGCAGCTTCATTCGATGTTATTGGAATACATAATTGCGCGTGGAATGCCAATCCATATCTCGAACATTATGCAAAAATTCCAAGAGTGTCCTACCTCGATATGGGAATTGATTCAGATTTAGAGAAAACCCGATCCCTTTTTCCGAATACGCGCCGCTCAATTATGTACACTCCAACGGATGTTGTCAACAAAACGGTTGCAGAAATCCGTTCAGATCTAGAACAAATTGCAAAAAATTATGGTCCTTGTGATGTTGTTGCGGCTGACATTGAATTCGGAACACCCGATAAACGAGTGATAGACCTGATAAATATTTGCAAAGATATATCCTATAAAAATCAGTAATTTTATTAATTCTATGAAACGACCATGTAGAAATACTTCACAAACAAGTAGATTTAAAATGAGGGAGTTACATCCAATACCTTTGAAAACTTTTAATTTTAATTGGATGAAACACAAATATCTATTTATATTCATTTTGACTGTGTTCAACATTAATTTGTTGAAAGCACAAGTGGTATCGGGGAAATATTTACAGGAAATTAAAACCGATATTGCGCTTCCCGAAGAATCCGGAAGAAATGTAATCAAATTGTTTCCTGTTCAAAATGGTGTAGTAGCGGTTACAACAACCGGTATTTTTAAATTCAGGAATGGAAAATGGGACGGAAAAACAACGGGCAACAAATACGTGACAGCTGCGATTGATTCAAAAGACAAAATTTGGCTGGCGACTGACAAAAATATTCAAAAAGAGGGAGAGGAAACAAAAATATCGCTGCCGGAATCAGCTAAAAACGATACCATTCTATACCTCTTTTGGGAAGATGAAAAAACCTTGCAGGTAGGTACTACAAATGGTTTGCTTTCATACAACGGGATATGGAATGAAAACACATTTACCAAAGGGAAACGGGTACATTCGATTGTTTCAGACGATAACCATAATCTCTGGCTGGCCACAAATGATGGCCTTTTGCGAAGAACTTCAAAAGACTGGTTTAATCTTGACGATATGTTAATGGCTAATGGAACTAAACGGGTCTATTTTAGTTTGGAACAACCGGCAGGGAAAAATGAGATATTATTTGGCGGGCTTTTTTCCATTGGATGTATTGCCGAAAACGGCGACAATTGGATGTATAGTGGAGCAGATGGTTTACCTTTCGGTCCGGTAACTACAATAAAATCACAAAAGAAAACACTTTGGTTGGGAACAAATAAAGGAACCATCAAAAAAGATAAAAACTGGCACTATTACCTTGGAAAAAGATGGTTGACCGACAACAAGATTAACGACATTTTGCCCATCGATAGCCAAACTATTTGGATAGCTACTCCAAAGGGAATTAGCCAGATCCAGAAGGTTGAAATGACGCTTGGAGAAAAGGCTGCCATTTATGAAGATATCATTCAGAAACGTCATAACCGGCGTGGGTTAGTGAATATTTCACACTTATCGGTTCCTAGTGATTTGTCAACCAGTAAAACCAAAAATGAAGACAACGACGGGCTATGGACATCCACCTATCTTGCAGCCGAATGTTTCCGATATGCAGTTACAAAAGATGCTGATGCCAAAGAAAATGCCATTCGAACGTACAAAGCATTGGAACGACTCGAAACCGTCACCGGTATTTCGGGTTTACCAGCCCGCTCGTATGCCCTGGTCAGCGATAGTGTTGAGCAATCGCACTCACCGCACCCCAAAAAGTGGCGTCATTCGCCGGATAGACAATGGCAGTGGCTCGACGATACCAGCTCCGACGAAATTGTGGGGCACATGTTTGCCATTCCGCTCTTTTACGATCTGGTAGCCGACGACACAATGAAAATCAGGGTAAAAAACCTCGTGGAGCGAATCATGAATCACATCATTGACAATAAATTTCATTTGATCGATTATGACGGAGAACCCACTCGCTGGGGGGTCTGGCATCCCGACTCAATCAATCATTCAAAAAACTGGGCTTTCGAAAAAGGCCTCTATTCTTTGGAAATCCTTTCGTTTCTGAAAACGGCTACTTATATAACCGAAAATCCGAAATTTAAAAAAACATATCAAATGTTGATTCAGAAACATCATTATGCAGAAAATGCAGTTCAGGCTAAAATGTTCGGTCCCTTCGAAAACAGTCATTCCGATGATATTCTTACTTATTTTCCATATTACAATATTTTTCGCTATACCCCCACCGATGAATATTTGCCTTTTTACAAAAAAAGTCTGGAACGAACCTGGGCGGTTTCACAACCGGATAATATTCCGGCATGGAATATCATTACAAGTGTTTCATTGCAAAAAGATTGCGGCTTAGAGCTTGCCTTAAAAGAACTTCAGCAATATCCGGTAGATTTAATTGATTGGACTATGGAAAACAGCCACCGTTGGGATTTACATAAAGATCCTATCGCCGACAGGTTTCAGAAAGCCCAGGCTACCCGCACCATCCCAACACCCGAAAGTGGGGTTTCCAGATGGAATACAATTCCACGTCAGTTCGATACCGGAAGAAGCGGAACGCGGGAAGAAACCGGTACATATTTTCTCCTTCCATATTGGATGGGACGTTATCATGGATTAATCAATGAAAATGAATCAAATAAATAATATTCCTATTTATAAAAATACTTTCTCAATTCCACCAACCATTTTTCGGTACATTACCGAAAAAAATAAATCTTTTAAAATAGTAAACATAGAAAGTCAATCCCCCAGAAACTTTTTGTACAAATCGGGTCGCATTTTTTTTGTCCGTTCGATAGCTTGATCATGTTTCCAGTCATCAACCAATTTGTCATTGCCGCTCAATAATACTTCAGGTACTTTCATGCCCTTGTATTCCGCTGGGCGGGTAAAAACAGGTGGGCTAAGGAGGTTATCCTGAAAGGAATCCGTTAATGCAGAAGTTTCGTCGGAAAGCACACCCGGCAAAAGGCGAACTACACTATCGGTAATTATTGCCGCAGCCAATTCGCCTCCGGTTAACACATAATCACCCACCGAAATTTCCATGGTAATATAATGGTCACGGATACGCTGGTCGATGCCCTTGTAATGACCGCAAATAATAATAATATTCTCCATCAAAGAAAGTGAATTTGCAGCTCGTTGATTAAAGAGATTTCCGTCGGGTGTGGTAAAGATTATTTCATTGTAGTTGCGTTCACTTTTTAAAGTTTCAATCGCTTTTTCGATGGGTTGAATTGCCATTACCATTCCTGCACCTTTCCCGAAAGAATAATCGTCAACCTTGTGGTGTTTATCTTCAGAATAGTCGCGAAGATTATGAATATGGATTTCAGCAAGCCCTTTTTCCTGTGCTCGTTTTATAATAGAATGGTTAAATGGGCTGTCCAGTATTTCGGGAAGAACGGTAATAATATCAATCCTCATTTTGTTCTTTTTTTGCAAAGTTAACTTTATATAGGAAACCGAAAACAGTAAAATAACACATCCAGCAAACTAGATAAAATGACAAGTATTCAGCTATATTTGAAATACAGAGACAATATGACACAATTATCTTACTTAAAAATTGATATTTGTCAGTTTTTGCCCGATGGAATAGGAATTGATTAAAGAAGAGCAGATTTAAATTTTTAAATATTAACCATAAAAATAAGGAGAAAAAGTCATGAATTTAGTAAGATTTAACAACCCACGTTACAATGCAAACAGCGTTTTAGTTGATGAGTTATTCAACAATTTTTTCAAAAACGATTACCATGAAGATTACGCTAAAAATTGCAGTGCAAAACCTGCAACCAACGTTTTTGAAACCGAAGACAATTTTAAAATTGAAATTCTATTACCCGGTTTTAAAAAAGAAGATGTTAAGTTGAATTATCAAAATAATCTGTTGACCATTAAGGTAGAAAACGAAGTAAAAGAAGAGAATTCGGAAGAATTTAAATACGCACACCGTGAATTTGGATCATTTAATTTCGAAAAACAATACCGCATTCCAAAATCGATAAATGACAAGAAAATAAGCGCCAGTTTTGAAGACGGAATTTTGAGTATAACACTTCTAAAAAAAGAGAAAGCTTTGGAAAAAGCGCCCATTAACATTGAGATTTCATAAGATTAGTTTTTGAGGGGAAGTTTAGGTTAGGTTGATTTTGTAGCCCGGTAGTTTTACCGGGCTATTTTTTTGTTCAGGATGGCATACCTCTGTATTTCAACAAACAAGTATGTATCCGTAACAGAATATTTTGCTATTTTCTAAAACGGATAGTATTCGTCAGCCGACGAATTTCATCCTTAGGCTTCCCTACTCCACAATTTCCATTTCATCCAACAAATAACCGGCACCGGCAAATTTGTCGATTAGAAAAAGTGCATAACGAATATCGATTGCAATGTTTCTGCATTGGTCGGGGTCGAACATAATGTCGCTCATGGTTCCTTCCCAGCCACGGTCGAAGTTTACGCCGATTAACTCGCCATTTGCATTAACAACAGGACTACCGGAATTACCACCAGTTGTATGATTCGATGCTGTAAAACAAACCGGCACGTCGCCATTTTCTTCGTATTTGCCAAAATCCCGGGAATTGAATAACTCTTTTAATCGATCGGGAACATCGTAATCGTAAATCTCCGGATTGTCTTTTTCCATAATACCGGAAAGCGTCGTGTAATGTTTGTACGTAACTCCATCTTTGGGCTGGTAACCTTCCACTTTTCCGTATGCCACGCGCAAGGTCATATTTGCATCGGCAGCCAATGCCTCCCCTTTTTTCATCTCCATAATTCCGGCCATGTACTTTTTCATGTTAGCCGTAATTTTTGTGATAACCAAACTTACAACTGGTGCAATATCCTTTTCATTTTTCAATTGTAGTTGATTGTACATGGAAACCAAAGGATCTTTTCTCAACTTTAACAATTGCTTTTCAGAGCCACTTTCCAAAAGAGCAGTCAGTTTTTCCTTATCTGCTAAAATTGATTTCTGATATATTTTTTTAATCAATTTCCCGGCATCGTATTTATTTATCGACTCGGCAAAATCAAGGGGTAGAAAATTGTTATCAACATTTGCAACAAGAATGGGCACCAGTTCCGCGAACATTTTTTCATCGGTGAGTTGATTAAAATCTTTATAAAAACCTGGCAAACTTTTCAACATCGATTCACGAAGTGACTCTACCCTATCTTTTTCTTTATTTTCAAGCTTATTTATGATTGAATTTACCTGCCCCGCCAACCTAAATAGTTCAACGCCTCTGAAAACGATTTCTGAATAATAATCGGAAGCCCGAATGTATTTTTCAAACTGTTGGTAAAGCGAATCAAAATTATTGAAAACCGCTTTGTACTCAGTATCCCATATTCCATTAGTTATTGCCCAATTTTTAAATGCTTCTTCAAAAGCCAGCTTTTTATTCACCGCATCCAATCGTTTTAAACCTTTAATTTCGCCTTGCCATTTTTTCCACGAATTACTAATCCCTGCATATTTTGCAGAATATTGAATTCTAACTTTTGGATCGGCTTCCATGTCGGCGCCTATAATTTTCAATTTTTTATCTCTGACTTTAATCCGATCCGGATCGCGTTGGTTCATTGTAATGTCTACTTCTTGCGACGGCCAGTAATGCATTGTTCTTCCGGGGTAACCGAATACCATTGTAAAATCTCCAGGTTCAACACCTTTCATCGAAATGGGGAAAGATTTTTTTGGTTTGAATGGAACATTCTCAGTCGAGTATTCAGCAGGTTCATTATTCTTATCGGCATAAACCCGAAACAGAGAAAAATCGCCGGTGTGTCGCGGCCACATCCAATTGTCGGTATCGCCACCAAATTTGCCAATGGCAGAAGGCGGCGCACCCACCAAACGAACATCGGTATATACTTTATACACATAAAGAAAGTACTGATTCCCATAAAATAATGGTTTTATTTGTGCACGCAATTTATCTTCTTCTGTTGCACCCTTCTGGATTTCGGCACTGTTCTCTTTTATCTTTTTCTGTGTTTCCGCTTCCGAAAGATTTTCAGTTCCGGCAAGAACCACATCGGTAACATCTTTCATATATTCCAAAAAACTTACCATTAAATTTTCGTTTGGCAATTCTTCCGATTTATTCATGGCCCAAAAACCATTGGTTAGGTAATCATTTTCAACGGTACTGTGCGACTGAATACTTCGATAACCACAATGATGATTGGTTATAAGCAATCCTTCGTCGGAAATTAACTCACCTGTACAACCGCCGCCAAAAATAACCACAGCATCTTTCATGCTGGCGTTGTTTACATCGTAAATATCCTGAGCAGTGAGTTTGAATCCCATTTCCTGCATTTCAGCAAGATTATATTTTTCCAATAAAATGGGAATCCACATTCCCTCTTTGGCAAATAACTGGCTAACTGACAATATGATTGCCAGAGCAACAAGTACAATTTTATTCATTGAACAACAATTTTAAATATAAAAAATTCCAAAAAGAAGAAAAAGAATTCAAGTAAACTATGTTTTTTATCAATATCTCCCTTTTAAAATTATTAAAGAAAACATCTGTAGCTAAGATAATAGACCATTATTTTTAAAAACTTATGTGATTTTAACCTCTCTACTATTTCATCCATCTAATCCGGTAACCAAAATTAAATTTAAAAAACTCCGCCAACATAAAACTTAGAGATCTTACATTTACTCAAAACGACTGGTTTTTAATAAATTCATATCTAACACCTGGACATTGATAGCTTTGATTAAAACTTCCATATGCAAGTGGACTGCATAAATCCCAAAGCTACATGAAAAATTAACCTACCAATTTGGTATTGACACAAATTATTTTGTGTTTTGTTTTTGAGAATCAAGATCCTTAATTACTGACGCGTGTCTTCTGAAAAAATTATTTAAAATCCTTCCGATATTCCGATGGTGTTTTGTTCATGATGACTTTAAAATAGTGATTAAAATTGGCCAGATTATTATAGCCACATTCGTAACAAATTTGGGTAATCTGCTTATCCGTTTCTGCAAGTAATTTTGCAGCAATTCCTATTCGAACACTTTTCACATAGTCCATAAATGTTTTATTTGTCTTTTTCTTAAAATACCGACAAAACGAGCTGGGTTCCATATAAACCAATCCTGCTGCTTCTTTCAGCTTTATACCTTCCTGAATGTTTTGAAAAACATATTCATAAACTTTATTTACCTGATCTTTATCTTTTTCATAAGCATTTGGTAACGACGAGGGAAGTGTCAGATACTTCCTCTCTTCAATCTGTAACAAATGCTTAAAAACCTTAAGTAATTCAATGTATAATTCAAGCCCGCTTAGACTCGCCATATTTTGTAATAGTAACCCAACTTTTTCAGCTTTTGGCCCTTTAAAAGCAATCCCGTTTTGCGCATCCTTCAACAGTTTAACAACCGGCTCCAATTCGGGGATATTAAAGAAATCGGAGCTAATAATGTTTTCGTAAAAATGAGTTACAATACATTCAGGTTCCGAATCTTTATCGACTTCCAGGATTTCCCAACAATGAGAAATATTTGGGCCAAGTAGCACCAGATCGCCTCTGGTATAACTAGAGATATGATTACCTACAATCCGTCTGCCTGAACCTGAAGTAATAAAATTCAGTTCAAAATTTTTATGCGAATGAATTTTATCAGAGTCCGGATCCATCTTTAATTGACGGGTTACAAATGAGCGTTTGTGTGGGACAAAAATTTTTTCGTAAATAAATTCCATATATCCATTTTTAACCTAAACTATGTAAATATATACAATTATCTAACAAGTGAGTCAAAATTCAATGTAAATAAAACAATATATCCGAAGTAAAAACTCTTACAATCACCTTATTTTGTAAATGAACATTTAAAGATAAACTGCAACTAAAATGAATTGACACAAGGCAGGCCAGTGCGAACTTTAAGTATTCAAATAAATATTTCAGTATTAATAATTATATTAAAATAGAATGAAACTACCTTTAAAAGGGATTATTCCCCCTGTTATAACCCCACTCCTTAATAATAATGAGATTGACCAGCTAGGTCTGAAAAAGTTGATAGAACACTTAATTTCCGGTGGAGTACACGGTATATTTTTATTGGGAACAACCGGAGAAGCACCAAACCTAAGTTATACACTCCGCAAAGAATTTATCGAAAAAGCGTGTGCGTTGGTAAATAACAGGATTCCAGTGGTTGTGGGAATAACAGACACTTCTTTCGATGGTTCGCTTGAAATAGCTGAGATTGCCAAGAATGCCGGTGCTGATGCCCTTGTTATTGCTGCTCCATATTACATACCAATGTCTCAGATCGAAATGGTAGAATATCTTGAAGACCTGGTTCCAAAACTACCATTGCCTTTTTTGTTATACAATATGCCAAGTTGTACAAAAATGCACATGTCGCTCGAAACGGTAAAAAAAGCAAAAGAACTTGGTGCAATAGGACTTAAAGACAGTTCGGGCGATTTAGCTTATTTATATTCACTTATAGAAGAATTTAAAGACTCTCCCAATTTTTCGCTAATTGCAGGATCTGAAATCTTTTTACCTGAAACAATCATTAACGGCGGACATGGAGCAGTAGCCGGTGGAGCAAATATATTTCCACGTCTATATGTTGATTTGTATGAAGCTTCGAAAGCAAAAGATTTGGAAAGAGTCGCTATACTTCGCGAAAAAGTAATTCAAATTGGAAATAAAATCTATGATGTTGGTGAAAATTCATCAAAATATTTTAAAAGTATAAAATGTGCGTTGTCAGAAATGGGAATTTGTAATGATTATGTTGCACACCCTTTTCGTAAGTTTGGTGAAGCTGAACGTAAGCAAATTATATTAAATTTGAAAGAGTTAAAATAATCATTTTAAAACAATACTATGAATCTGCCCGTTCTGGACCTTGTCGTTTTTATACTGATAACCTTTGGGAATGTTTTGTTTGGAGCCAGTTTTTATTTCCGGAACAAAACTTCGGATCAGTTTACCTCGGGCGGAGGAAAATTACCCGCATGGATTGTTGGAATGTCGATATTTGCAACTTTCGTTAGTAGTATTAGTTTTCTTGCATTACCCGGAAAAGCATACATGTCGAACTGGAATGCACTGGTTTTTAGTTTTTCCATTCCAATTGCTTCCATACTTGCAGTTAAGTTTTTTGTTCCATTGTACCGGGGTTTAAATAGCATTTCAGCATACAATTATCTTGAAGTTCGGTTTGGAACATGGGCTCGTATATATGCTTCGGGTTGTTACATGTTAACACAATTGATGCGAACAGGTGCCATTCTTTTATTACTTGCATTACCACTGAATGCACTGTTTGGGTGGAATATTAAGACCATCATTATTGTTACAGGAATTGCAGTTACTGCCTATTCGATGTTGGGTGGTATACAAGCAGTAATCTGGACCGATGCTATTCAAGGGATTGTTCTCATCGCGGGAGCCATTGTTTGTGCAGGAGTTTTAACGTTCTCTATGCCGGAAGGACCTTCACAAATTTTCGAAATTGCTGCTGCCAGTGATAAATTCAGCCTGGGAAGTTTTAGTGCCAGTTTATCCGACTCTACTTTTTGGGTAATTCTGATTTACGGTTTGTTTATTAACCTTCAAAACTATGGCATCGACCAAAACTTTGTACAGCGTTACATGACAACCAGCTCGGTGAAAAAAGCAAAATCATCAACATTGTTTGGCTCTTTGCTTTATGTCCCTGTTTCAATTTTATTCTTTTACATTGGAACCGCCCTCTTTTCGTATTACACAGCACAACCCGATTTATTACCAGCCGAATTAAAAGTTGCAGGAGCCGGCGACAAAGTATTTCCTTATTTTATTGTAAATGCCTTGCCCACTGGTGTAACCGGCTTATTAATTGCAGCAATTTTTGCGGCAGGGATGAGCACTATTTCAACCAGTGTAAACAGCACGGCTACACTTGTATTATCTGATTATTACCAGCGCTATTTCAACAAAAATGCCAGTGAAAAATCATCGATGAAAGTACTCTATATTTCGTCTATGATATTTGGAGCTTTAGGAATTACTATTTCGTTGGCACTCGTTGGCGTTGAAAGTGTTTTAGATGCGTGGTGGTCGCTTGCCTCAATCTTCAGTGGTGGTATGCTTGGTTTATTTTTATTGGCTTTTCTCTCTAAAAAAGTACGAAATATTGATGCCGTTATTGGAGTTATCATCGGAGTTGTAGTGATCGTGTGGATGAGTTTATCTCCACTTTATTTTACCGAAGGAAACCTGCTGGCGTTCAAAAGTCCATTTCATAGCAACCTAACCATTGTTATTGGTACATTGGTTATTTTCCTGGTCGGTTTTGTTTCCGTGAAATTCGTTTCAGCAAAAGCCACTAAAAAATAGGCTTCAAAAACATAAAAATTTTTCATTATGAAATTCATATCAAATCTTCTTTTTGCAATAATAGTTTCTGCAAATGTTTTTGCACAACAACCTTTTAATGGAGGAGAGGCAGTTTTAAAATCGGAGTTTGTTTACAATGCGAAAGATGTTTCGTTTCCCAGTTGCCATGCATCAACTATAGAGGAAACAAAAAATGGATTAATTGCAGCATGGTTTGGCGGCACTGCAGAAAAAGACCCGGATGTTGGAATTTGGGTAAGCACTTTTTCAAACGATTCATGGGCAATTCCGGTTGAAGTAGCCAATGGAGTTCAGCACAAAGATTTACGGTATCCGTCTTGGAACCCGGTACTTTACAATACCGGAAACGAAATTAAACTTTTTTACAAAGTGGGGCCAAACTGTTCCGACTGGTGGGGAGAAGTTACTTCGTCAACCGACAACGGTAAAAGCTGGACCGATAAATACCGTTTGCCCGAAGGTATTTGGGGGCCCATTAAAAACAAACCGATTCGTTTAAGCAACGGTGATTTACTTTGTCCATCGAGTACTGAAATAAACGGTTGGGAGGTACACATGGAAATTACACCCGATTTGGGGAAAACATGGGAAAAAACAAAGTCTTTAAACCATGGCAAAAAAGAGGGTGCAATTCAACCAACAATTCTTACCCA
>CAYZBC010000016.1:2597-10343 GCA_964476535.1 uncultured Maribellus sp. | reverse complement strand
ATAACTTACACATGGAACAGGGAATTAATCAAACATGTGGTTGTTGATCCTTCAAAAATAAAAAGCAAACCAATTGTAAATGGGGAATGGCCTGTTCAATAAGAACAAACTCTATTCAAAAATTCTGTTCCGACAAAGATTCTTGCGAAATACATAAATTCAATAAAAAAAACAAGGTGTTTCATCGTTGAGTAAACTACATAGAGATTACATAATTTGTGGTTAAAATCGCGAAAATTACTTGCTGTTATATTCCGACCCAAAATATGCCTGTTTTTGGGTTGAAGGGTTTAAATATGGGGTTAAACCAGATTAGTTTTAGTAGGCAGAAATTTAGAATAGATGTAAATTGCACTCCTTGATTTGTTGATCAGGAATAAAATAAAAAATAGAATTATGATGAAAAGAATTATTGGACATAGTATTGCAACATTACTTTTAATCTTTACTTTTTCCATATGTACCAGTCAACCGCTTGTTACTCCTGAAAATGCATTACAAAGTTATATTGAAAACGGAGATAAGTCATTTAAGTGGGAAATTAATGATTCATATTCTGATGGTGACTTAAAAATTTACAACTTACTTGTTACCTCACAAAAATGGAGAGAATATACATGGAAACACCAGTTAACTATTATTGTCCCAAACGAAAACAATTACGACGGGGCTCTACTCTACATAATTGGAGGTAGCAACAAAGATGAAACACCGAACTGGAAAAAGAAAGACGATAAAGCATTCAAAAGAATGAGTGCCGTTGCATTAAAAAACAATGCAATTGTGGCCGTTCTTTCTCAAACTCCCAACCAACCTTTGTACGGCGACCGTACTGAAGATGAACTGATTTCATACACCTATCATAAATACAGGGAAGACAAAGATTTTACGTGGCCACTACTTTTTCCCATGGTAAAAAGTGCTGTTCGTTCAATGGATGCTGTTCAGGCTTTTTCGAAGGAAATGCTAAAACATGATATTAACCGTTTTGTTGTAACCGGAGTGTCGAAACGCGGGTGGACAACCTGGCTCACCGGCGCAAGTGATCCACGTGTTGAAGCAATCGCTCCAATGGTTATTGATATGTTGAATATGTCGAAAAATATCAAATATCATCTTGAAGCCTGGGGCGAATACAGCATTCAAATAGAAGATTACGTAAAACTTGGAATAGCACAGGATGTAAATACACCCGACGGAGAAGAACTTAAAACAATGGTAGATCCTTACTCTTATCGCAAAAGATTGACTATGCCTAAATTAATTTTTAACGGCACCAACGACGAATATTGGCCAGTAGATGCAATCAAAAATTATTTCAACGACCTTTTAGGTGAAAACTATCTCCATTACGTACCAAATGCAGGCCACGATTTAGGCGATAAAAAGCAAGCAACGGAAGCACTCAGTGCATTTTTTGGAGAAACCTTACAAAAGAAAAAATATCCAAAATGCAGCTGGGAAATCTCAGAACAGGATGAAAATATGGTACTCAATGTAACTGCTTCCGGTGACAAACTTAAGGGAATAAAACTTTGGATGGCAGATTCGGATGACCGGGACATTAGAGACAATACTTTTACAAGTACAAATATTGAGAAGGATTCAAATAATGCAATTCAAGTAGACATTAATTATCCTAAATCCGGATTTCGCGCATTCTACATCGACCTGATTTATCCTGATGTCAATGGAGGAACCTATTCAAAGAGCACAAGAATGTTTCTTGCAGACGACAACAAACTTTATTTAAATTAATTATCAAAACAATAAATCATGAGAATTATTAAATATTCATCGATTATATTACTCATCCTGTTTTTAAATTTTTATTCAAATGGGCAAGAATTTAAGGCAGGTGCTGCAATGCGGAACATTACTCCCGATCCATTAATTGCTGTATCAGGTGGAGTTGGAACACCAAAACCCGTTACTAAAAAAATGGGGGAATTAACTGTTCGTGCCCTTGTACTCGAAAAAGGAGGAGAACGTGTTGCAATTGTAAATATCGACAACCTCGGGTGGCCCGCTGCTCTTGGCGATAAATCGAGAAAATTAATAACCGGAATAGCACCTGAAAATATAATTATTGGTGTAACTCATACGCACAGCGCACCCGATGCTTATGCTTTTCCCGATGAAAACGGAAATATTGGAGCCGACCTCGACTATCTGGAATGGTGTGTAATCCAAATTGCCGATGCCGTAAACGAAGCGACTAAAAAACTTGAATCGGCTGATTTAAAGATTGCGGTGGATGAAGCTAAAGGAAAAATAGCCTATAATTATTATGCTCCGGCACTTTACGATCCACGTTGTGGGGTAATTCAGGCCATTGCCAAAAATGGGAACCCAATTGCAACATTGGTAAACTATGCTACTCATCCCGAAATATTCGGTTCGGATCGTGGGATTTTAAGTCCCGATTTGGTTGGCCCACTTTACGATAGAATAGAAGATAAAGTTGGAGGGATGGCTCTTTTCATGAACAGTGCACAAGGCGGAATGGTGACTGCTGATAACCGGTTAGAAAATGATAAAGAAGCTGCTGATTGGGCAGAATGTAAAAGAAACGGCGAGTTACTTGCCGATGAAGCATTACGAATTATTGGTGAGGCAAAAGTTCAGGCCAATCCTGACATTTTTTGTACAAGCAAAGTTATTGAATTTCCGGTTGAATCGGAGATGATGCGGGCAATTCTAAATAATTCACCTTTAAGTTTAGGTACTTCAAAAGAAAATACAGTTACTACTAGAGTTAATCTCTTAAACCTTGGAACCGCTCAAATACTAACAATACCGGGCGAAGCTTTGCCAAATATCGGGTTTTATCTGAAACGTAATATGTCAACCGAACATCCATTTTTATTTGGCCTTACCAACGATGCTTTTGGTTACATGTTAACCAAGGTCGATTTTAATAGTTTTGAACGGTACAATTATATTTCACGAGTTTGCCTTGGCGAAATGACCGGGGAGATTTATATTGAAGAAGCATTAAAACTTATTAATTCGAATCCTGCACCATCAACAAATTAGGAACAAAACTGATGATAAAGAAAAGAATTCTTAAATACGGTTTAATCTCCCTTGGAGTTCTTTTGATTATCTTCTATTTCTACATTGCACTCCCCTTTTGGGGAATTCCTTTTAACGCACAACGACACAAGAATCTGCCACTTACTCCAAAATGGGCATTGGAATGCTGGTTGTGGGAAGACGATGTAAATACCGCACAATATGTTGATGAACTGCTCGAAGGTTACGCCAAACACGATATCCCGGTAAGAACAATACTTTTAGATAGTCCGTGGAGTTTGCGTTATAACGATTTTGAAATAGATACCTTACTTTATCCGAATCCCAAAGAATGGTTTGGGAAACTACAAGACAATGGCTACCGCGTAGCACTTTGGATGACACCCAATGTAAATAGTTACAACAAAGGATTAAGATTGGCAGACGAGCCAACCTGGTACAAAATGGCACTGAATAATGGATATTTAGCCGGGAATGGAAAAGAAAATAAATGGTGGAAAGGCAAAGGTGGATTTATTGATTACTCGAATCCCGATGCGGTAAAATGGTGGCGTGGATTACAGCAAGAAGTTTTCGACTATGGAATTGATGCATGGAAACTGGATGGTTCAGCTACTCTTTTCTATTCCAAAATAGGCCCAATTCCTTTGTTTTATAAAAAAACACAAAAGGGAATAATGACTACCCGAAAATACATGGATCATTATTATCGCGATGAGTATAAACATGGATTAACCCAAAATCCTGAATTTGTTACTTTGTCCCGTTCTATGGATCGCGGTTTCCACCCCGAAGGTTTTGCCCCGTTTGATGCCGCACCCGTTACCTGGGTGGGTGATCAGCGCCATTCATGGGTATCTGACGCTGACAACGATTTTGGAAAAGAAGACAAATCGGAATTGGTAATGGATGGCGTAGAAGGAATAGAAATGGCGATTAAAAACATTCTAAATGCTGCCAAACTGGGATACAATATTATTGGTTCCGATGTCGCAGGTTTTTCAGGCAGTACAATTCCTCCGAGACTTTATATTCGTTGGACGCAATTTTCAACCTTTTGCGGATTATTTCTAAACGGCGGACACGGTGAACGCGCTTTATGGAAAAAAAGTAAACAGGAATTGGAAATCATCCGAAAATTTTCCTGGCTTCATACCGAGTTAATTCCTTACATGTACCACTATGTTGTGGAAGCGCACAACGGAGGAAAAACGCTTCAGCAGCCGGTTAAGGGAAAATATCACTATCTTTTTGGTGAAGATTTTTTGGTTGCCCCGATTTATAAAGATGAACTAGTCAACACAATTTCACTTCCAAAAGGAAAATGGAGGTACTTTTTTAATGACAAGGAAATTATTGAAGGGCCAATTGTTTTTAAACGCGAGTTTCCTCTGGATGAATATCCTGTTTATATTCGCGAAGGAGCAATTGTACCAATGGATATAAAAAGATCTTACACAACTTTTGGCGACGAAAACTCAAGTGACTATCTTACTTTACTAATCTATCCGAATGATAAAAATGATTTTACGGTTTATCATTCAAATGAAAAAGAAAGTACAACAGTAACTGTTGAAGATACTTCAACTAAAATTGAAATTACTTTACAGGGTGAAAAGAAACCGCATATTTTACGTGTCCAATTACTTGAAAAACCGAATAAAGTAATATTGGACAATGTAGAACTAATTGAAAATGAGGGCTATTTCTTTAATAAAAAAATTACTAAACTCATTATTAAAACTAACGAATATAATACTGGGCATTATTCAATTTTGAAATAAAAGTCACTCCGTTATTGAAGGAGATAAAAACGGTTTTTGGGGAGTCACTTTATAATTAAATGGATAATTATATGTGTTAAAACGGAGAAGGAGGAAAAGGATTGGACCGAGTAGTTAAAATTTGATTCTTTTAAAACATTAGAAGGAATATTTACCTTATAAAAATATAATTTTAAACAAATTTTTACGGACAATTATAAATTATAAACTTGGAAGAAAGAATTTCGGTTGAGTAGTAATTTCGATCTTCCGACTAAAATCAAAATATGAGTACAAAATATACCATCGGTTTAGATTACGGTACCGACTCAGTTCGCTCGTTAGTCGTAAATGTAGAAACAGGCGAAGAGGTGGCTACCGCAGTTTTTAATTATCCTCGTTGGGAAAAAGGAATGTATTGCGATGCACCAAATAATCGATTTCGCCAACATCCCAAAGATTATTTGGAAGGATTGGAATATACAATTGTTGAGGCATTAAAACAGGCTCCTCCAAAAGTTGCCGAAAATGTTATTGGAATTTCGGTTGATACAACTGGCTCAACACCCATTGCAGTAGATGAAAAAGGGATTCCACTTTCATTAACAGCTGGATTTGAAGAAAATCCAAATGCCATGTTTGTTTTGTGGAAAGACCATACAGGAGTAAAAGAAGCCGATGAAATAAATGAATTAGCAAAAAAATGGGAAGTTGATTACACCAAATTTGAAGGTGGAATTTATTCATCGGAATGGTTTTGGGCTAAAGTTTTACATGTAATACGCGAAGATGCAGGTGTACTTCGTGCCGCTTATTCGTGGGTTGAACATTGCGATTGGATTCCAGCCCTTTTGTCGGGAAATACAAATCCAAAAACTTTAAAAAGAAGTAGATGTGCTGCAGGGCACAAAGCAATGTGGCACGAAGTTTTTGGTGGTTTACCGTCGGAAGAATTTTTAATTGCACTTGACCCCTTATTAAGTGGATTGCGTAATCGCTTGTTTAAGGAAACATATACTTGCGATGTTGCAGCAGGAAAATTATCTCCCGAATGGGCTAAAAAACTGGGGCTTTCAACCGACGTAGTCATTGGCGTTGGAGCATTTGATGCTCACCTTGGTGCTGTAGGAGCTGAAATTGAACCCTATTATGTTTCAAAAGTAATGGGGACTTCAACCTGCGACATGTTAATTGCACCAATGGAAGAAGTGGGCGACAAATTGGTGAATGGAATTTGTGGCCAGGTTGATGGTTCAATTATTCCTGGAATGATGGGTTTAGAAGCCGGACAATCCGCTTTTGGAGATATTTATGCTTGGTTTAAATCCGTATTGGAATGGCCATTAAAAAACATTTTAGCTGAATCGGAATTAATCGATGAGTTAACAAAACAGAAATTAATTGAAGAAACATCAAATAAAATAATTACAAAACTAAGTGATGAAGCATCTAAAATTCCAATTTCTGAAAGCGGAATTGTTGCGCTGGACTGGATGAACGGTCGTCGCACGCCGGATGCGAATCAGGCTTTAAAAGGTGCAATTGCCGGGTTGAATTTAGGATCGGATGCACCGCGTATTTTTCGTGCATTGGTTGAAGCAACTGCATTTGGTTCAAAAGCCATAAACGATCGTTTTATTGCCGAGGGTGTTCGCATCGATGGAGTAATTGCATTGGGAGGTGTGGCGAAAAAATCGCCTTTTGTTATGCAAATTGTTGCCGATGTTTTAGATATGCCAATTAAAGTAGCACGCTCTGAACAAGCTTGTGCGCTGGGAACTGCAATGGCTGCTGCTGTTGTAGCCGGGGTTTATTCGAGTACTGCTGAAGCTCAGAAAAAAATGGGCAGCGGCATTGAAACAGAATATCATCCAATTCCTGAAAATGTGGAGAAATACAAAACACTTTACGAACAATATAAAAAATTAGGAAAGTTTGTCGAGTTTGATTTTTAAATTGTGTTATCCTCCAGTTGATTCTGCAAGCTATATTTTAAGGTGTTAATCTTAAATATTAACCAGAAAAAAGAATGGAGAATCATTAATTTATAATAAATAAAGTTTGTTTATATTTGAAAAAAAAAATAGTAAATCATGAAAAAAGTATTCACAAAATATTTGCTAAAAAGTATTGGATTAATTTCAATTCTGTTGTTAACAGTTTTTGTTAATGCCAAAAACATTACAAATTCAGTAAAAGAAAGCAAAGAAGTTACATGGGCTGAAAAACTTGGATTTCCAGCAGGAAAAAAAGTAATAATTCTTCACGCCGATGATGCCGGAATGTGCGAAGAAGCAAATATTGCAACACAACGTTACCTTGAAAAAAATCAAATTCAATCGGCGGCAATTATGGTTCCCTGTCCCAATGCAGAAGAAATGATACTGTGGGCAAAAAAAAATCCAAAAAATGATATTGGTGTACACCTTACACATACCAGCGAATGGAAAAATTATCGCTGGGGACCTGTTGCCGATCCTTCCAAAGTACCTGGATTAATTGATCCGGATGGTAAGTTTTGGCACGAAGTTCCTGACGTAGTTATGCATGCTTCTGCAGAAGAAGTTGAAATTGAAATCAGGGCGCAAATTGATAAGGTTATTTCAATGGGATACACTCCCACCCATCTGGATACACACATGGGAACTTTATATGGGAATCCTGCTTATGTAAAGGTTTTTTTAAAAGTTGCTGAAGAATATGGGATTCCTGCCAACGCAATCAATCTATCGAATCCTGAAGTTGTAGCCAAATATAAAGCAGCCGGTTACCCTATTACCGACGATGTAATTCGTTTACTGAATGAATATACCTTACCAAAAGTAGATGCATTCACCAGCGCACCAAACGCTAAAACTTACAAGGAAAAAGTTGAAGCATTCCAGCAACTTGTAAAATCATTAAATCCGGGATTGACAGAGATTATTTTTCATCCTTCTGTTGG
>CAYZBC010000016.1:0-2497 GCA_964476535.1 uncultured Maribellus sp. | reverse complement strand
TTGTAAAATCATTAAATCCGGGATTGACAGAGATTATTTTTCATCCTTCTGTTGGAACGGACAACCTGAAATCAATTACCGGTTCATGGCAACAAAGAATTTGGGAAGCCGAAATGTTTGCAGACAAAGATTTGATTCAATTTTTCACGGATGAAGGAATTATTTTCACCAACTGGATAGAAATAATGCAACGTTTTGAGAAAAATAAATAAAAACCAGTTATTCGATTTATTGTTTTATCCGTTGCAACGTATGTAACTTACCATGGTTTTATAATCATTATATTTTTGTGTTTAATAATTCTAAAATCATGGACGTTTCAAAATATTATTTAGCAGTCTGAGCCAAGTCAAAGACTGTTTGAGATTTACTTCGACTTCGCTCAGAATGACTTAATTTTTAAGATATTGAATTTTTAACGTAAAACAGATTGCAAATAGTTAGTTTATCATGAAGAGAAAAATTTTGAAAGGATTATTATATGTAATTGTATTTCTGGTGGTAATAATTGTTATCACACTTTTCTTATCACTCAGCCGGATTGACAAAACCCCTTATTTTGAGGCTGAATATTATTCAACAACGATTACGGATTTAAATAAAGCTTTGAGTGAAAGCAAAGAAACAAAAGGAAACTTTAGCGCAGGTTTTGGTAAAGCAAACATTACCCCATCAATTACTTCAGGAATAGAAGATCCGGCAAACGGTGTTTTTAACTCGGTTCCACTGGCAGGATTTAGCGCATCGAGCAGCGAATCTGCAACTGGAGCGCATGATTCAATTTTCGTGAAAGCCGTTGCCATAGAAGTGAATAACAAACTGGTTGTTATGGTTGGCACGGATATTCTTCTTACACCCCCCGAAGTTGCCGACAATGTTGCAAATATGCTAAAACCTGCAGGACTAACCCGCGAACAAATTTACTTTGGAGCAACACACACACACTCAAGTGTTGGCTCGTGGTCTCCCGGTCTGGTGGGTGAAGAATCCGCCGGAAAATACCAACCAGCTCTCATTTCGTGGCTTTCAATAAAAGTAAAAGATGCTATTCTTGCAGCAATTTCAGACATTCAATTGGCAAAAGTTGGATCGTCAAGTTTGCATGCTCCCGATTTTATTCGCAACAGAATGGTTGACAATGGAAGATTAAACGATCAGCTCGATTTTATCTCTATCGAACAAATAAATGGCAGAAAAGCAATTATTGGATCTTTTTCTGCACATGCTACAGTTATTGGTTCATCAAACCAGGAATTTAGTGGCGATTACCCCGGCTATTTTCAACGCAAACTTGAAGAAGAAACGGTTGATCTGGCGCTGTTTTTTGCCGGTTCGGTTGGAAGCCACACAAATGCAGGAAAAGGATCTGGCTTTGAGAAAGCTCGGATAATTGGTGAATCTTTGGCTGACAGTATTATTCAAAATTTAAGCAAAATTGAACTATCTGCTGAAGCAACATTTTCAAATATTGCTTCTACTATACAAATCCCAAAGTTGCAGTTGATTCGAATATCAGAAAATATTCGTTTGTCTAAAAAAGTTGGCGAAATGCTATTGCCTAAAATTGAAACAACATACATTCAGGCTATTAAATTGAATAATCTATTGTGGATAACACAGCCTTGTGAATTAAGTGGCGAATGCGCTCTCGACTTAAAAAATGCACTCGAAACAGCAGGTTACAACTCCATAATCACCAGTTTTAACGGTCAATATCTGGGATATGTAGTACCCAATAAATATTATTATTTTGATACTTACGAAACTTCCCTTATGAGTTGGTACGGACCAAGTATGGCCGATTATATTATGGAATTAAATTATACCATTTGTGATTCGTTGACTCAAATAAAAATGTAAGAGATTAAATAAATTCAGTCACTTGTTTCATTTTTATTTGTCCTTATTCAAACAAAAAGCACACTATTTTATTCTGCTGTTTTGGGGTATATTACATTAACTCTCAAACAAAAAGACGTATACAAATTATTTTATTTTTTCGTAACATGAATCTTTTTGAAGTTCTTCTTTATGTGGATAGAAAAACAAAATGCCAATGAAAGATTTTTATATTTTAAAACAATTGTACGTGTCTTAAAACATTTGCAATCAAATTACAATTTATAGAAGTAAAATGTTTTGTGAAAATTTTGCTCTTATTACTTTTTCCTATGCTGCAACCAACAGGTCTTTTGGTCTTTTTTAAATTCTATTTTTTTTATATACTAATGTAATCATAAGATTATGTGACTAATACATGGAATCCGCCAGCACGAGAAAGGAAATATTCGGATATTTTGGAGAGATGATATTTTTATCAGTAAATATTATTGGCCAATATTGCGCCCAGCAATTGAATATTCGTTACTTAATTATCGTTCTGTTGGATAACTTAAAAATAAAGATACCATTGAGAAATATCGGGTCAGTGAAAAATTAGGATGGATCAAGCATAAATCTTAGCCAGTCTAAATAAGAAAAATGATATATCTGTTAC
>CAYZBC010000015.1:27607-37644 GCA_964476535.1 uncultured Maribellus sp. | reverse complement strand
AAATTAGAACATTTATAATTGAAAAAGGATTAAACAGAGGGTTAATTTGAAATGAGTTTAAATAAAATCGATAACAACGGACAATTTAACAAACATCCAATCTTATTTAGATCATATCAATTTATCATAACAATACAAAAAGAGCGTTAAAAACCCCGGGACCTCTGTCCCGGGGAAAAAACCAAAAATCAACTAACCTTTAAACCGTCTGGCGACTTCATCCCAGTTGATGAGATTCCAGAAAGCATTCACATAATCCGGACGTCTGTTTTGGTAGTTCAGATAGTACGCATGTTCCCACACATCAATCCCTAGTATCGGCGTACCTTGAACTTCCGCAACATCCATCATTGGATTATCCTGGTTGGGTGTTGATGAAATCGCCAGTCCCTTTTCTTGAAGTACCAACCATGCCCAACCCGATCCAAACCGCGTTACCGCAGCTCTTACGAAAGCCTCTTGAAAATTTTTAATAGAACCAAATGAATCGTTAATTGCATCGAGCAGCACACCTTCAGGATTTGGGGATCCACCAGGTGCTATTACATCCCAATACATATTATGGTTAAAAAAACCACCTCCATTGTTTCTCACTGCTACCGACCGACCTGAAATACCCGAGAGAATCTCTTCTATCGATTCTTCTTCTAACTCAGTTCCCGCAATTGCAGCGTTTAAATTATTTGTATAACCCGCATGATGTTTACCGTGGTGAATTTCCATTGTGCGTGCATCAATATGCGGTTCTAATGCTGTATAATCGTATCCTAATTTTGCTAATTCAAATGCCATAAATATATTATTATAAAGATTTAAATGTATTTTATTCTGATAAGCAAATATAGGCGCTATTTAGAATAATTCCAAATATTTAAACTAATAACACATTGAAATTATTTATTGTTCATAGTTTGATTCAATAACAAGTAATATGAATTATTAGGAACAAGAACAGCAACTTAATTAATGCACTAATCTTCATTGTTTTAACCTCACAAAAAACCTTATTCCCTATTCAATAATAGTTTTAATTTATTTATGAATAAGGAACTCAAAACTGTTACATTTGCAACTGAAATTTATTGTTGATGAACCGAAACATACTTAAATTAGCTGTTCCGAATATTGTAAGCAACATTACTATTCCTCTTTTAGGGTTGGTAGATCTTGCTTTAATGGGGCATTTAGGCTCTGAAATTTACATTGGGGCAATTGCATTGGGTGGGGTAATTTTCAACTTTATATATTGGGGTTTTAATTTTTTACGCATGAGTACTTCTGGTTTTACTGCTCAGGCTTTTGGTGAAAAAAATAACACCGAAAGTATTACCATTCTAGCGCGGGCTTTAATAGTTGCCTTACTAATTAGTATCCTCATTTTAATTTTACAAGCTCCTATTGCCTGGGCAAGTTTTAAAATAATAGGAGGAAGCACTGAAGTAGAAACATTGGCCAGCGAATATTTCCGTATTCGGGTCTGGGCAGCACCCGCAGCCTTGAGCTTATTTGTTTTTAGTGGCTGGTTTCTGGGGATGCAAAACGCACGCTACCCAATGATTATAGCGATTGCAGTAAATGTGGTAAATATACTTTTCAGTATGTTTTTTGTTTTTGTATTGAAAATGAATTCCGACGGCGTTGCCTTAGGAACAGCAATTTCGCAATACGTTGGATTAATAATTGCGATGTTTCTATTCTCTTATAAATACAAATATCTACTCACAAAGATTTCCAGAAGAGGGATAATGAACCTAAAAATACTGTTTGAGTTTTTTAGGGTAAATACCGATATTTTTATTCGCACTTTTTGTATAATTGCGGTATTTACTTTTTTTACTTCGAAGTCGGCAGGTATAAATGATACCGTTTTAGCGGTTAATTCTATATTATTACAATTGCTACTCTTTTTCTCTTTTTTTATCGATGGATTTGCCTTTGCAGGCGAAGCACTGGTTGGTAAATTTGTGGGGGCCAAAGAAATTTCAAACTTGAAAAGAGTGGTAAAATTGTTGTTTTACTGGGGAGCCGGATTAGCCGTAGCATTTACAATTATTTATTTACCGGGTGTAAATCTAATTCTAAAACTACTCACTTCGCAAACCGATGTTATTCAGAGTGCCCAACCTTATCTTGTTTGGGTAATTTTGGTGCCACTCGCCAGCTTTGGTTCGTTTATCTGGGACGGCATTTACATTGGTGCCACCGCATCGAAAGCCATGCGAAACGCTTTGTTGGGAGCCACCTTTTTCGTATTTGCCCCTGTTTACTATTTTCTAAACCCAATACTCGGGAACCATGCACTTTGGTTGGCGATGATTCTGTTTATGTTTTCGCGCGGAGTGTTTCAAACATTTTTGTACCGAAAGGCAATATTAATTCAATTCGATTCAATACGCAAAACTACTCCCACCCAAGAACTCGCGTAGCAGCGAAGTTGGCGGAATTTCATCATCGCTGATGGGTTTGAAAAACGACAAAAATTCTAATAATCGTGTTGCTTCATTATACTCTTCCCTGTTTTCGGCAACTTGTTTTAAAATTGGGTCGGCATATTTTTTTAGTACACCCAACTCGTACAAAGTTGCCGAATTAAACATTACATCTGCATTTTCCTGATATGGAAAAATATTTTTTTCTTCGCCACGTCGCACCGACGGCCAACGTTTAATAGTTTCCCAGGCAGGATAACCACGATATTTGCTGTCTCGAATCATACGACGAATTAAGCGATTATCAGCTGTAGAAATGTGCGTTTGTTTGTCGAAAGAGATTTGGGTGAGCGCCGAAATAAAAATCTTAAAGGTATTTTTAGATTCAACCTTTGTAAGTAAATTAGGATTCATCCCATGAATTCCCTCCACAATTAAAATATCACCCGGCAACAATTTTAATGTATCTCCATTTAGCTCTCTTTTCCCCAATTGAAAATCAAATTTTGGTAGCCGTACCTCTTTACCTGCCATTACATCGATTAACTGTTGATTAAAGAAATCAACATCAATGGCATCCAAAGCCTCAAAATCGTACTCCCCAAATTCGTCTTTGGGAGTATTCTCCCGATCAACAAAATAGTCGTCCAACGAAATCTGATAGGGGTGCAACCCATTAACCGACAACTGAACACCCAAGCGCTTACTAAAAGTAGTTTTACCCGATGCAGATGGACCAGCTACTAAAACCACTTTTACATCACTATTTTTCGCTGTTATTTTATTGGCTATTTCTATAATCTTTTTTTCGTGCAACGCTTCCGAAATCTTAATCGCATGGCCACACTTCTTTTGCAACGTTAATTTGTTAAGGTTTCCAATGGTCGAAACATTTAAAATCTCTGCCCAATCTTTGTGTTCCTGATAAATTTCAAAAAGTTTATTCTGTTTTTCAATCTTTCGAAGCAATTTAAAATTCTTTCTTTTGGGAATTTGAAGTAGCACACCGTCAAAATATTTTACCAATCCAAAATTTGAAATGTACCCTGTTGAAGGAAGTAATTGTCCATAAAAATAGTTTCCAAGATCATTCAAAAAATAAAGGCTTGAATACAAATGTCCTTGTTGTTCAAAAAGTTGAGCTTTATCATCCAATCCTTGTTTCAATAGCAATTCAACAGCATTTTCAGTAAACAAATCTTTTTTTATAAATGGTAAATTTTGCTGAATCAATTGTTTCATTTCCTGTTGAATAGAGAATATATCAGAGTCAGAAATCTCGCATCCAAAACCATTTAATTCACAAAAATAACCATTTGAAATTCCGTTTTGAATTTGCAACGAAACATGAGGAAAAACCTCCTTAATTGCAGCATACAAAACAAAAATTAAACTACGGACGTACATTCGCATTCCATCGGGATGCGAAACATCAAAAAACTCGATATATTTTGATTTGACGATACAAAACGAAAGCTCTTTTACCTGGTTATTGACAATAGCACCACAAACCGTATTTTTAAATTGAATATTTAAATCGCAACTAATTTCCAACAGTGAGGTTCCCAAAGGATAATTGTGCGTTGAATTCGTGTTTTTACAAAATATCTCTACCTGTTTCATTTTTAATATTTATGTTTCCTGTTTTGTAAATGTATTAAAAAAATGAGACAGCAAGGAACCGTTCTTACTTATTTACAAGGAAAGAGAACGGTTCTTTTCCCAGCTTACTTTTCTGTGTGGCGATTTGGAAATCGCTGCGCCTAAAGTTACTATGTTACTAATTTCCCAATTCCTCCTTCAGAAATTTAGCTGTAAACGATTTTCTGCTTTTGATGATTTCTTCCGGTGTTCCAACGCACAGAATTTTGCCACCGTTTTTGCCGCCTTCAGGACCAATGTCGATAACGTGGTCGGCAACTTTTATAACATCCATATTGTGCTCGATTACAATAACCGTATTTCCTTTGTCAACCAATTTATTGAGTACTTCCAACAATACACGAATGTCTTCAAAATGAAGTCCGGTGGTTGGCTCGTCCAAAATATAAATGGTTTTTCCCGTATCGCGTTTGGCAAGTTCCGCGGCAAGTTTCACACGCTGCGCCTCGCCACCGGAAAGTGTGGTTGACGACTGACCAAGCGTAATATATCCCAGCCCAACATCTTGCAACGTTTTTAATTTTATGGCAATAGAGGGAATAAGTTCAAAAAAATCAACGCCTTGATTAATGGTCATATCCAACACATCGCTGATTGATTTTCCTTTGTAACGCACCTCAAGCGTTTCTCGGTTGTAACGTTTGCTGTTGCATTTATCGCAAGGCACGTAAACATCGGGCAAAAAATTCATTTCAATGAGTTTTAATCCCCCTCCCTGACACTCCTCACAACGACCGCCTTTTACATTAAACGAAAAACGACCAGGTTTATAGCCTCGGATTTTTGACTCGGGAAGCTGAGCAAACAAACTTCTGATATCAGAAAAAACATTGGTGTAAGTTACAGGGTTCGAACGTGGTGTTCTACCAATTGGCGATTGGTCAACCCGAATTACTTTATCTATTAAATCCAATCCTTTTACCGATTTAAAGGGCAACGGATCTTTCACCGACTTATAAAAATGCTGGCTTAAAATAGGCTGCAACGTTTCGTTAATTAATGTCGATTTTCCACTGCCAGAAACACCCGTTACACAAATAAATTTCCCCAACGGAATTTTTACGTTTACCGATTTCAGGTTGTTTCCAGTACATCCTTTCAACTCCAAAACATCACTTTCACCATTTCTTCGAACTTCGGGAATTTGAATTTGTTTTCGGTTATTCAGGTAATCGGCAGTTAAAGTATTTGCTTTTAAAGCGTCTTCCGGTTTTCCTGAGAAAACAATTTCTCCACCGTGACGACCGGCAAACGGTCCCATATCTATTAAATAGTCTGCTGCCATCATTGTGTCCTTATCGTGTTCTACCACAATCACCGAGTTCCCAGAATCGCGCAGTTGCTTCAAAGCTTTTATCAATTTCAGATTGTCACGGTGATGCAGACCAATGCTGGGCTCATCTAATATGTACAACACATTTACCAACTGCGAACCAATTTGAGTTGCCAGCCTGATTCGCTGCGACTCGCCTCCCGAAAGACTCCGGGCAGTTCTATCGAGTGCCAGATAATTTAAACCCACACCCAGCATAAATCCTAAGCGATCGCGGATTTCCTTTATAACTTCCGTTCCAATTTTTCGTTGACGATCAGTAATTCGCTCCTCCAAACCTTCGAACCACTCGCCCAATTCAGTTAAATCGAGCTGTGCAATTTCCGAAATATTTTTCCCGTCGATTTTAAAATGAAGAGATTCTTTTTTCAAACGCTTACCTAAACACACGGGGCACTCGGTAGTTTTCACAAACTGGTTCGCCCACTTTTGAGCGGTTTTCGAAAGATTATCTTCACGCTGACTATCGATATATTTTATCACACCATCGTAACTCATTAAGTAATTCATACTTGTTCCGAGCGGTGTATTTTTTAATTGAATGCGTTCATTCGTTCCAAAAAGAACAGCCTGTAAACCCTCTTCCGAAATATCTTTGACCGGAGTCGTAAGCGTAAAATCGTGCTTTTCACCCAGTGCTTCAATCTGCCAGAATATCAAAGAGTTTTTATAAGCGCCCAAGGGTGCAATTCCCCCTTTAGAAATGCTTTTACTTTTGTCGGGCATAATTTTGTTCATATCTATTTCGGTTACCCTACCCAAGCCATTGCAACGTTCGCATGCTCCCTGCGGCGAGTTGAACGAAAAATTGTGTGGTGCAGGTTCGTTGTACGAAATACCCGTTGTTGGGCACATCAGCAAGCGACTGTAATACTTTGCCTCTTCCGTATCGTGGTCTAAAATCATGATAACTCCATGGCCATGTTTCATCGCAGTTTGGACACTTTCCTTAAGTCGTTGCGTGCTTGCATCGTCGACCACAAGTTTATCGATTACAATTTCGATGAAGTGATTTTTATATCGATCAACACGATGGTTGTATATTAATTCCGTAACCACACCATCAATGCGGGCAGATAAAAACCCCTTTCTTCTGATTTGCTCAAAAAGCTCACGATAATGTCCTTTTCGACCTTTTACAACCGGAGCCAGAATATTAATTCGTTTACCTGCAAAATCGTTTTTTATTAATTGAATAATTTTCTCTTCGGTATATTTCACCATTTTCTCGCCGGTATTATACGAAAAAGCTTCGCCGGCACGGGCAAAAAGAAGACGAAGGAAATCGTAAATCTCGGTTACCGTTCCAACCGTAGAGCGCGGATTTTTTGTGGTTACTTTTTGCTCGATTGAAATCACAGGACTCAATCCGGTTATTTTATCTACATCGGGGCGCTCCATATTTCCAAGAAACGAGCGTGCATATGAAGAAAAAGTTTCGATGTAACGGCGCTGACCTTCAGCATAAATTGTATCGAAAGCCAAGGAAGATTTTCCACTTCCACTTAATCCGGTAATTACGGTGAGTTTATTTCGTGGAATTTCAACATCAATATTTTTTAGATTGTGGACACGCGCTCCGTGAACCACAATTTTTTCTTCCGATTCAATTTCTTCCAATTGAAGTATGTTTTTATCTAATTCTGTTTTTTTCATTCTAAACCTAAAATATTAAAACCCCGCTTGTGATTACCCGATGGATTGAACGGATAGCATTTGCACCTTTTAACTCATTTATCTTTTCCGTCTGTAATGATTCTGTACAATTTCATTTAAAAACATTTCCGATGCTACATGTTCAAATTCAAGTTCCTTTGGAAGTTCTGAGAATAATGGAGTTCCACCACCTAATAATATGGGAATCGTTGTAATTATAATCTCGTCAATCAAGTCTTCCCTCAAAAAATTTTGAATCGTTGCCCCCCCGTCAATATAAAGTCGATTGAATCCTTTTTTATTCACTGTCTCCAAAATCTCTGTTATGGAACCTTTTAATAACTCTGCTTTATCTTTGTAATCTTCTGGTATTGAATTTATTGTTTTACTCAAAACAAATACTGGTCTGTTGTACGGCCAATCGCAATCGAAACTGCAAATCATTTCGAAAGTTGCTCGACCCATTACAATTGCATCAACCTGTTCAATAAATTTTTCATACCCCATGTCATTGTTGTCAGGATTTGGAATTGATTGAAGCCAATCCAATCCGCCGTTCTTATCAGCAATGTATCCATCCAGGCTTTTCCCTACAAATACTATGTTTCTTTTTCCCACAATTGTAAAATTAAAAATTAGACACAAATCAACTTTTAAGTAATAACCTGACGTTTCGAGTGAATTCTAACATCTCAATATATGCGACATGCTATCCTACCAACAGCAGATTTTAAACTGCTTGTCATCTCGACATTAGGTGAGATCCGCTCATTGAAGATGAGATTTAACTCCGCTGATTTTCAATTCTCTTCGATCCTCATTCGAAATGAAAAGTCACTTAATCTGCCATTATTATAAAACAGGTATCTTAACAATGTATTTTTTACCCGCTGAATTAGTCAAATAATTATCACGCAACCAGGGATTAAAATCTTTTAACTGTTTATAATTTACACCATACTTTTGCGCAAAATCAGCAAAATCATCCACTTTACCTTTTATCTCAACTTCTTTTGTTTGAATAACCGGGTATTTTTCTTCGTCGGAAATCACAAAATTATATCGCTCCGGATTTTCCAAAATTAGTTTAATGGCTACAATCCGAAAAACATATCTGGCCGTTTCAGAAGTCAATAATAAATCATAATAATCATCCGCTTTTTGACGTGTCATCTGTTTCCTAATCCCTGTCATCCCACGATTGTATGAAGCTGCGACCAAAGTCCAGCTTCCAAATTTCTCGTATGAATCCAGTAAATATTCGCATGCTGCATAAGTCGATTTCTCAATGTGATAACGTTCATCAACCAAATTGTTTACTTCCAATCCATAATCTTGTGCAGTGCCTTTCATAAATTGCCAAAAACCAATAGCACGGGCTGAAGAAACTGCCCGAGGATTAAATCCGCTTTCGGCAACAGCCAAATATTTAAAATCATCCGGAATGCCTTTTTCTTTTAAAATCGTTTCAATTACCTGTAAATAGCGTGGTGCCAGCTTTATATAACGAATGGTTTGTGAATGAAAGTAGGCGTTGGAAAGCAATTCGCGATCCAGCGATTCGTAAACATCGAACCGTTCCAATGGCATTGGTTCGCCAGCAAATGAAATCGATTCGGGTATTTCAACTGACTTAAATTCTGTTTTAGATTGAACTATTATTTTTGAATCATCTGCCCGCCCCGACTCCAGAATCATAAATATCACCACTATTTTTGCTGCAATAATTACAGGCAACAAAATTCTCCACCACTTTTTCTTTTTCATTTCTATTAATCTAAAACCGGAAAAGATTGAAATTGTTTTCTCCTTCATTTTCACATTAAGGGCTAAAGCCCGACGTTCTTTTTATTCATTAATCCCTCGACTTGAAAGTCGGGGCAAAAGATATTTTAAACCAATTTGCAAAAGTACTCTTTTACTAATTGGTTAACAACGAAAAGGCCCGACAGTTTGCCGAGCCTAATAATTATTTTATACACCTATCCGAAATACCGCTTTATCCTGAAAACTCTTCCATCAAAAACATTCAGCTCTAACAAATAGAAAGCATCCTACATACTATATAACTAGTTTGAAACTGCCTTTAATGAAAAGCACAATTTTAAAAATCGACCGCTCCGCGATAACACAAATAGAAGAATAGCCAAACGAGTTCAATTCGTCCCGATAGCCTTTGGCATATCGGGATAGGCAAAACTCACTTCGTTCGCCTAATCCATGACACAACGAACACTAAAACCGTACCCCTTAAAGGTGCTGCTCGATTCTACTACAGCGGAAGAGTAGTACAAGCGCCGGTACCATGCGCCTGAGGTAGTGTTCTCAGTAGCACTCCACCAGCCTCCGAGGTAGACAGTGCTGTAGAAACTACCATCGCTTTTGCGGTAACCGCCTGGAAGAGCAGAAAAGCCGCTTTCGTTCGTTGCTCCCGTGTTGGGACTTCCCCAATACGTTGTGCCGGTTTCTTTTAGTTTGCCACCGGCTACGCTTTCGCCTCCTAAATAATCAGTTAATTCTGTCCACTCGGCATGGCTGGGTAAATGCCAGCCGGAAGGGCAAAGCCCCTGAACACCACTTGGGTTTGCCGAACTGCTAGTTTCCCCGTTAATTACCGTTGCCCAATCGTATAACCTACCGTAAACCGATGAATAACTTGCACTGTCGTTATCGTAATACCACGAGCCTGCTGGTGTATAAATATTTAAGTTCTCCGCCATCCACGTTTGGCTGCCAATTGTCACTGTGTTATAAGTCCGTCCATCTCTTGCGTCCGTAAAATATTCGAGTATCGGAAATGGAATTACAAGACTACTTGTTACAATTAGAGAACTACTGATTTCTATAGCAACCTTGTCGTTTGCGTCCATTACATTCCCGGTTATGGTTAATTCATGTCCTCCACATGCAAAAGAAGCGTCATTTTCAATTTTCAAACTACCACAAGTAAAGTCCTG
>CAYZBC010000015.1:23970-27507 GCA_964476535.1 uncultured Maribellus sp. | reverse complement strand
AATTTGATTTTAAAGCGTCTAAGATAAACAATACTTAGCAAAATAGAAACTTTGAAATAAACATAGTTTCAATTATAATCTCCTCGCTCAAATCAATAAAAAATGCGATACAATTGCGCAATAATAACGCAGTACAAACCCCGAATGGACGGAGCAATAATACAGTAAATTCTTCCCCCTCCCAAATTTCATCCGCCATTGCCGGCTAAAATCTCCCCCAATGTTCAACTTAAAATATATTCAACCACAAGGAAAAGCCACGAGGATTTTTTTTAATTAAAGCAAAAAAAAGCCTGTTAATCATAAACAAACTCATTTTACAAAAATAACATATTAATTAATCGTTTTTCACAACCGGAATAAAACTTATCTGGTGAATATTTTGCAAATCGGAATAGTCATACTGATAAAAACCATCGTCGCCAATCATAAAAAGGTAATCGTTGAATGGAATTACATCGAAAGTATTTATGTTTGAGAAGCTGGCAATTTTATGGTCATCGATGTGTAATTTATCTTCTACATTGTACACTTTTAATCCGGCATCGCCATCGCACACAAACAGCGTTTGGTCGTCGATTCCCAAACCGTACGGACCATGCAAGGGATAAGAAGCCAGCAATTCATTTTCGGTATAATCATCCGAAAGTTTTAGTACATCCAATCGGTTCACATTGCTTCCACAACGTGTTCCGCCACGCAAAGTAACGTACGCAAAACCATCGGAAATAACCACCGGATCGCAACTGGTAACGTGCCAAAAATTGCCCACATATTTTGGAACTGTTGCCACTTCCAAACTAAAAATAAGCATCCCCGACTGCGTTCCAAAAAACATATGCCCATCGTAAATAAACATGGTTTCAATTTGCCAACCTACATTTTGCGAACCAATATCGTTTGGACTTACCGGGCTTTTGACATCGAACATAAAAAGTGTTGAATTGTCAACAACATATAAATAGTCGTTGTAAAGACCAAAACGTGCCATCGAGCCGCCAATTCCAAACGAACTTCCAGCTTGTGAAACACCTCCGCTAACGCCTGCATCCATTGAGGCAAACTCATTATTTTTAAGACCATAATAAACGGGATAGTAATGGTATTCCATTTCCTGTCGTACTTTTTTTATTTCCCAATCGATTACGACGCCTTTCTCCTCATCAATTTCTGCAAGCCGATAATCTTCGTTTTTGGGAGCGGGAGTTGTATATGGAAAAACATCCTCAATTCGACTAACTTCGATAGGATTTGTAACATCCGAGATGTCGATGGCTATCAAGTCGATGTAACTATCGGCGTATAAAATATCGTCTTTTATGGCGATATCGACATTCCCCGGAATTTCGATAAATCCAATATTTTGTGGATTTGTCGGATTTCGATTGTCGATAATATGAATGCCTTTTAATTCTTCATTCACAAAAATATAACCGTCTTTAAAATAAATCTTTCCGGTGTTTACCAAGTCACGGGATGGTGAAATTTTTACCGCATCTCGCAAATCTTCGTACGACATATAAATGGGTGAATTAGCTGTAAAAACTTCGGTGTATTCGTCCATACACGAATTAAATGCAATGAATAAAATAAGTATCGTGAGTATATTTCTGATTGTCTTCATAATTCTATTTTTTTAGTTAAAGATGATACCCAATTTTATTGTCAAACGGTTGTAATCAATATCGAGTCTATAATCATTATCACCCTGATATTTCAAGCGATGAAACTGATAACCAAAAGCAAAAGACATTCCAAAGCCAGATGAAAACATACGTTGATATCCAACACCCGGGTTTATTAATATTCCACCTTTCGCATCCATATTATCCTGAGAATAATCAGGGCCCGGCCAAATGCTACTACTCCAGGGTTGATAATAATCGTAGTAAACCGTTCGCGATTCTTCCAAAGGAACCTGGTATCCACACTTTAAAAACAAATATGGAGTTGAAAACAAATTGCGAAATTTATATTCCAGATTTACATAAGCAGGCAGGTACGACTCTTTTAAAAATTCTAATCCAACTCCAAGCCCGGCTGAAAAATTTGAATTTATGTTATAGTTTAAAGAAGATGTAAAACTGAGAGGAGCCGACTGGCTGTTTTCTGAGTTCCCGATTAAAAGACCAATTTCGGTACGCACAAAAACAGGTGAGATGGAATTCTTTGCATCCGGGCTCTGCATCCGCTTAGAACCAATTCCAACAATACTGTCCACTTCTGTGGCGCGAAAAACCCAAAGATTTCCGGCCGATTCTACTTTTAGTTTTTCCAAATCGTCGGAGTATTGAAACTTCCCTTTTAAAATGGTACCGTTTTTCAAGTATACATATCCTTTTTGAGATTGAGCTAAAACGGGAAAAGCAATAAGTGCGACAAACACCAACAGACACAACTTCTTCATATTATTTAGTTTAACAAGAAGATGTGAGAAGTTTGTTTAGGGTTGCGTGTAAAAAAAATAAAAAACAACTAATTCAAAATGCTGGCTTCATCGAGTAGATAGAAAGTCTGAATCATAGAATTTTCACCCAATAATTTAATTTTATTCTGTCGAAATAGTTTTCTGATTTCGATATTCATTGAAATCTCTATCTTTTGCAAATACAGTTAGATATAATCTTTATGAAATACTTACTCTCATATTCATTTAAATCCATTTTAAAAGAATACCCATTCTATTTTTTGAATACCCAATATTTTTTTACAATCTTCGGAAGATTTTTTAAATCATCCAACTGAACTATTTTATCTTAATCATTTCAAAATGAAGAAAATAATTATTGCTTTTTTGTTTATTGTTATTGCTTTTGTTTCTGTGTCGCAAGAAAACATGGATTATTTTTTACCCGATAATGTGACGTATAACAAAAATATTCCAACTCCGGAGCAATTTTTTGGTCAGCAAATTGGAGAATGGCACCTGAGCCACGACCAGATTTTAAATTACATGAAAGAGATTGCAAAAGTTTCTGAACGTGCCATTCTACAGGAATATGCCCGTTCGTGGGAAAATCGTCCCCTCGTTCAAGTTATCTTCACTTCAGAAAAAAACCAAGGTAATTTAGATGAGTTAAAACAACTTCATAAAAAACATGCTTCACCCAATGAAAACATTTCCAGGGAAGGTGTTCCACTTGTTGTTTCATTAACTTATGGCGTTCATGGAAACGAATCGAGTGGACCAAATTCTTCCGTTTTAATAGCCTATTATTTGGCTGCTGCAGATGATGCAAAAATTGATAAACTTCTTGAGAATAACATCGTTTTGGTTGACCCTTGTTTAAATCCCGATGGATTTACCCGCCACTGCACCTGGGCTAACATGCATCAAAGCGAAACCCTTTCAGCAAAAAATGACTCGCGCCAGTTTAACGAAGTTTGGCCGGGTGGCAGAACTAACCATTACTGGTTCGATTTAAACCGCGATTATCTTCTGCTTGTTCATCCCGAAAGTCGTGGAAGGGTTGCCAGGTTTCACGAATGGCTACCAAATATTGTTACCGACCATCACGAAATGGGAGCAAATTCAAC
>CAYZBC010000015.1:0-23870 GCA_964476535.1 uncultured Maribellus sp. | reverse complement strand
ATGAATTTGAAAAATGATTTACTGAATCATCAGAAAGAGTTTTATTCAAGTGCATTGGGACTTGGAGATAAAGACGCAATAAAAGCCTACATTTTTGGGAGTGAAAATGACAAAATAAAAAGCCAGGAATTTGTAAACTTTTTAAATCAACACCAAATTGAGGTTTTTGCAAACTCAAAAGAAATTTTGAAAAACAATGTAAATTTCAAACCCGGAAGTAGTTTTATTGTCCCGGTAAAACAAAAACAATATCGTTTATTAAAAACAATTTTTCAGGATGTTACAACATTTGCAGACAGTACTTTCTATGATATTTCAACATGGACGTTTCCCTATTCTTTTAATCTTCAATTTGCCAAAATAGTATCTTTAAAAGAAGTTGAATTTTCAGCAAGAGCAACAGTTCTAAAAATACAAGGCGAAATAATTGGAGGAAAAAGCAACCTTGCCTATCTTTTTAAATGGAACGAATATTCCGCTGCAAAAGCACTCTATCAGCTACAAAAACAAGGACTGATAACTAAAGTTTCAACCGGTACATTTAATTTTGAAATTGATGGAAACCTGGAACAATTTACCTACGGAACCATATTAATTCCGGTAAGCGGGCAAAATTTAAATGAAAATCAGATTTTTAATTTAATTACTAATGTTGCCAAAGAAACGGGAATTGACTTTTACGGATTAACCACAGGACTTTCTCCAAAAGGAATCGATTTGGGCAGCAACAGTTTTGCAAACTTAGATAAACCGGAGATTTTAATGTTCGTTGGTGGAAATACACGAAGTGGAGACGCCGGTGAAATTTGGCATATGTTTGACCAGCGTTACAGTATTCCGTTAACCATGGCAGAAAGCAACAGTTTGAGGTCAATCAACCTTGCAAAATATAACACTATTATTTTACCAAGTGGATCGTACAGCGAATGGAATAAAACGGATAAAGAGAAATTAAAATCGTGGGCCTCGCAAGGCGGGAATATTATTGCTTATAAAAGTGCTGCATCGTGGGCTGCTAAAAACGAACTAGGAAAAACAGCCTATAAAAAAGCAGAACAACGCGATACAACATTAAATTACAGTTACGCCGACAGAAAAAAGGAATACAGTATAAAAACCATTAGCGGAGCCATCTTCAATACAAAAATAGACATTACTCACCCTCTGTGTTACGGCTATTTAGAAAATGAACTACCGGTTTTCAAATCAGGAAATTCGGTGGCAAAAACATTAAATATAAATTACACAGAGCCTGTAAAATTTACAGATGAACCGTACTTAAGTGGATTTGTTTCTGACAAAAATCTGGAACGGATTAAAAGCGCCCCAGTTGTTTCAGTACAATCCATCGGGCGTGGAAAACTAATAAGTTACCACGAAAGTATGACCTTCCGCGGAATTTGGCTGGGTACAAATAAACTGTTTTCGAATTCGGTATTTTTTGGAAGTGTGATAAGATAAGTTCGTTTATTGAGCATTTTTTTAAAGTCACCTGCTCAATAGTGGATTACACATTTTAAAACTCATAATAAACTCCGGTAAAAACACCGATTCGGTATGGTCGAAAATCTACTTCCGGGTTATTATTAATAGAATTAAAATAGTAATTCAAGCGAGGTTCTACGGCCAGCGAAATACGTTTCCCCAAAGCGTAATTTATCCCGACTCCAACTGTTCCCGATAAATTTACTGTTGAAATGTCCTGCGTTTCTCCAATATTTTGTAATCCGTAACTGTTATCGATATAAGCGTTGTTGCCCACCACAACACCGGCATTTACACCTCCCATAATTTCCAATCCAAATTTTGAATCAACTAAACGGTATCTTAAATACAACGGTATTTCAATAAAATCGAACACTTGCGAAAACTCCCCTTCGGAGACCAAAGAGTTTGAAAACGCAGGATTGTAGGCATCCAATTCAGAAATTATTTCGGAACCTTTCGGTACTGAACTCATTTCAATAACACCAGCCGTACTATTCATCACCATGTTTCCGCTACTCAAACTTACCGCATTACCAAAGCGTGTTTCTTCTGCTGCTGCAAACGCATAATCCGAATTTTGTTTCACTGAAAACAGTTCAAAAGAATTTACCGATTTCTGTCCGTTTTGTGCGTAATAAACGCCACTTTCTACGCTCAGTTTTTTACTGGTTTTATATTGAATAGAAAATCCACCTCCAACATTACCATTCCCATTTTCTCCGGAATAAGTCATGTTCTGAGAATAATTCTCGGTATGAGAGGTCGAATGCGAAGAATAACCAGGCGATAAATTTATTCCCATTTTCCAGCTGTTCTCTCTACTATTTTCAAATTTTAGATTTTTCGAATTTTCCACAACCAAAAATCTATCCGATTCATTTAAACCATATTCTTTCTTCTGAACCAACCTTTCAGCCAAAAACATTTCGGGTTGCACACGCTCAAACCAAACATCAATACTTTTGAGCATTTGCATTTTTACTCTTGTGTAAGCAGATTCCATTGAAATATTTTCATTCACAATCTCCTCCTTTACATCGGCAGTACGTAAAGTTTTACTTCCACTTAATAAACTTTCATTCCGGATATTATTATCATCAGACGGTTGTTTTTGAAAAAGTTCAGCACTTAAAATATCGTCCTCTTTTAAATCACTTAATTCGCTTTCAATTTCAGTTTCAGATTGAATATTTTGTTGTTCTGCTATCAATGGAGTAGTAGTTTCCACGTTATTGTTAAAATACCAACCTGCCAAAAAAGCCAACACAACTACTGCTGCAGCCGATATCCAACCGATATAAGCAATTCGTTTTTTTCGTTCTTGCGCTACCAATTGCCCCTGAACATTGGCCCACACATGTGGTGGTGGCTGCGCTGAAAAACCATCAAGTTTTTCGCGAAACAATTTATTTGTATTTAAATTCTCATTCATTATGCAGTATTATTTGCATTTGTTCCAATTTCGCTGTAAAGCACTTTTACTTTACGTTGTAATACTTCTCTTGCCCGTGCAAGATTCGATTTTGAAGTGCCAACAGAAATATTCATCTCTTCACTAATTTCTTTGTGGTTCATTCCGTCCAAAACATAAAGGTTAAAAACCATTCTGTACCGTGGAGACAATTCCTGTATCAATTCAATTAATTCACCCGCCGAGATTTTAGACAAAATATCGTCCGAAAAATTTGGCGTTTCATAAACTCCAACATCCTCAACCGGATACATTAAATGTTGCTTTCTATATTTTTCCAGCGACACATTTACCATTATTCGTCGCATCCAACCTTCAAAAGAACCTTCGTGCCGAAACCCATCGATGTATTTAAAAACCTTAATAAAACCATCCTGTAAACTATCTTCCGCTTCGGTGCTATCTTTTGAATACCGCAAACACACCCCGAACATTTTGGGTGCAAACAGCTCGTATAGTTTTGCCTGTGCACGTACATTACCAGACACACATTTTTTTATTATTTTCTTAAGGTCTTCCAAATGTTGCTTCAAATGTTTATTCAAAAGTAAGGATTAATTTCACTTTCAAAACTGAAATTATATCAGCATGTTATAGTTAATTTTCCTATTCATCAACAAAAACATTAAATAGATGCGCCAACTTTTAAATAGGTTGCGTCAAGAAAAAAAGAAAACCTGACGCAACCTTTTTATTGTAACCATTATCTTGGTAAAGAAAAGGATCAAAAAAAAGCAGTAATTTTATACAAAATAAATCAGATGATTACGAAACAAATAATTAGATTAATTCTTTTGCTATTTTTCTTTACTGGCTGCGATTTATTTCACGACAATGTTGAAAACGAGATTAATCTTACTGAAAAAGCCGCTCGACTGATTGAAGCTGAAAACGAATTTGGGTTCGAACTGTTCAAAAATGTTTATGCATCGGAAAAGGAATACGAAAACATTATGGTTTCGCCTCTCAGTGTGAGTCTGGCACTGGCAATGACGTACAACGGCGCAAATGGGGAAACCAAATCGGCAATGGAAAAAACGTTAAAAGTTTACGGATTAACACCAGATGACATTAACACCTCGTACCATAATTTAATGGAAGCACTAAAATCGCTCGATCCAAAGGTTTTGCTTGAAATTGCAAATGCCATTTATTACAGGGATGATTTTACCGTTGAAAATGAATTTATTTCAATCAACAAAAATTATTACGATGCTGAAGTTTCGGCACTTGATTTTAGTTCACCTCAAGCAGTTAATACTATTAACGACTGGGTAGCCGAAAAAACCCACGATAAAATTGAAACAATTCTTGAAGAAATTACAAACGACCAGATAATGTTTCTTTTAAATGCCATTTATTTCAAAGGAATCTGGCAAACAGAATTTAATACCGAAAGCACCGAAAGCTTGCCTTTTTACCTTGAAACTGGAAATTCTATTCAAACTGAAACCATGCAACGATTGGATACACTGCCCTACACATCGAACGATTTATTTAGTGCAGTACAACTTTCGTATGGAAAAGAGAATTACAATATGTTTGTATTTTTACCTGAACCCGACAAAACAATTCAGGAAATTGTAGATAAACTGGACAAAGACAACTGGGAAACCTGGATGGAAAGTTTTCAGGAAACCCAGAGTGTTGACATAAAACTTCCAAGGTTTAAATACGAGTATGAAATTAAACTTAACGATGTTTTAACCGAAATGGGAATGGGAATTGCATTTACCGGAGCTGCAGATTTTACAGGGATCAATAAAAATGGCGGGTTAAGCATTGACTATGTAAAACACAAAACCTTTGTTGAAGTTAACGAAGAAGGAACCGAAGCCGCTGCCGTTACCATTGTGGCCATCCGATATACTTCGGTAGGTTCGGGTCCGCAAAAAATACCATTTTATGTAAACAGACCTTTTGTTTACGCTATCACAGAAAAAGATACCGGAGCAATTTTATTTATTGGAACGGTAAAAAATCCTCAATTAAATTGAGAAAAGTTTAAACTCAATTATGAAACGATCAAGCATGATTGCTTCCCAGGCAAGCAGAATTAAAAAGGGAATTACATCGAATATATTTGAAAACCAACAAATTTAATTCGATGAAACAAAATTTAAAAAGCCAGTTATTCAAAAAGAATGCAAATACATACATTTGGATTCAAAAAAAAGAAACTTTAAAATTAAATATCGATGAAAACATTATTCACATTCATTACCCTGTTTACATTTATTGCAATTAGCTCTTGCCAGCAAGACAATATAAACCAGGATGAAAATAAAATCATTCAGTTAGATGAAAAATCGGCTCAGTTAATTGAAGCCGACAACGACTTTGGGCTGGAAATTTTTCAGGAAATAAGAGAAGAAAGCGAGGAAGAAAACATTATGATTTCGCCACTTAGTATTTCGGTGGCACTTGCAATGGCTTACAATGGTGCCGACTCCGATACTAAATCTAAAATGGAAAATGCGATGAAACTTAACGGCTTAACCACCAAAGAGATTAATGCATCGTACCAAATGTTAATTTCGGCACTTCAGTCGCTCGACGAAGATGTAACTTTTGAAATTGCAAATGCTATTTTTTATGCTCAGGGATTTTCTGTAAAAGCCGATTTTATTAACACGAACAAAAACATTTACGATGCAGAAGTGGAAAGCCTTGATTTTAGTTCACCGTCGGCAGTTGAAACAATTAATAACTGGGTAGCGGAAAAAACCCACGATAAAATCCTATCCATAATTGAACAATTAAATCCACTTGACCGGCTGGTACTTGTAAACGCCATTTATTTTAACGGAATCTGGACTACCCAATTCGATGAAGAAGGAACTCACGTTAATAATTTTTACAAAACCGATGGTTCAACGCTGGAAGTTCCAATGATGAACAAGGAAGATAAACTGGAATACACTTCAAATACTTTGTTCAAAGCCATAAAAATGCCATACGGAAACGGGCAATACAACATGGTTGTTTTCTTACCTGCCAACGACAATAGCTCGCAACATGTAATCGACGAACTTTCGGCAAACAACTGGAAAAACTGGATGGAAAGCTTTGAACTTGAAGAGAATGTAGTTGTAACCATGCCACGCTTTAAATTTGCTTTTGAAACCGGATTAAACGATGTACTTAAAAAAATGGGAATGCTAAAAGCTTTTCAGCCCAATATTGCTGATTTTTCCAAAATTTCTGATGAAGATTTATACATTAGTTCGGTAAAACACAAATCGTTTATCGATGTAAACGAAACCGGCACTGAAGCGGCTGCCGTAACTTCCATTACATTTACCACAACAAGTGCGGGCCCGGGCAACGAGATTCAAAAAATTTATTTTACGGTTAACAAACCTTTTATTTTTGCCATAACTGAAAAAGATACCGATGCGATTTTATTTATCGGAGAAGTTAATAACCCGGAATATGAGGAATAACTCTGGGCTATTTAATGTGTTTTATTAAAAATTCAAATCATTAAATAGAATAAACAGGCAATTCTTAACGTTGCTATTTAAGAAAACAATTAGCCATGAAAAGAATAATATTGTTGTTCACACTTTTTGCGATCGGTTTAATCGGTTGCCAAAAAGAAAACGATGAAATCCTATTCCAGGAAACCGGAATTGTTGTCGATTATGCCGGCGCAGGAAATTGCAGTATTGTAATTGAGCTGGATAATGGAGATCGAATTCAACCGCTTTATTACCCCGAAGGATTTACTTTTGCACAAGGACAGCGTGTTTTAGTGGAATACCTTGAATTACTGAATGTAGTATCGGCTTGCGACCGTGGTATAGCTTCTGAGATTAAATATGCCGAAGAGTTAAATTGTGCGCCGTATGTCGATTTGTATTTCAGTAATTACGACAGCCTTGCCCGCGACCCAATATTTATACACGAAGCATTTATTGACGGAAACTGCTTACAAATAAAACTTTCGTACAGTGGTGGTTGCAAAGAACACACCATCGATTTGGCTCGCATGCATCCATGGACCGCAAGTAGCTCCACAATTCCAACTTTCGAAATTCGACACAATGCAAACGACGATTTATGCGAAGCTTTTTTTACCCAAGAATTTCGTTTCGATTTAACACCCATTATTTTGGAGGGAAAAACCGAGTTTGTATTAACTGCAAAATTGACAAATGGAGAAGATTACAATGAAATTTTCGATTTATTTCCAGTAGAATAAGCAAGCCATTTCCATCTATTTTGATTGAACTGTTAAATGCTAATTAGGCTATCCCTTGTTGGACAGCCTTTTGTTTTTTAATACTTTTAAAAATTAATAAAAATTGTTTATGGCTGTAAAAGATATTCTATTATTGGGCAATCCTAAACTTTATGAGAAATCTGTTCCGGTTAAAAAGGAAGATTTGAATGAACTACAACCAATAATTTTATTGATGTTTGAAACGATTATCTATTTTAAAAATAAATACAGCGTTGGTCGAGCCATTGCCGCACCACAAATCGGACTACAAAAACGCATTATTTGTTTAAATATCGACGAACCGACTGCAATGATAAATCCGGTGCTTGCCAATTTAAGTGATAATATGTTCGAAGTTTGGGACAATTGTATGAGTTTCCCAAATCTGCTGGTGAAAGTAATGCGCCATAAAAAATTCACAATAACCTATTTCGATTTTTGCTGGGAAAAACAAACCTGACATTTAGAGAACAAAATGGCAAAACACATTCAACACGAATACGACCATTTAGATGGAATTCTGGCTACGCAGTGCGCCATTGATAATAAATCGTTTCGCTGGAAAGCATAAAAAAAGCTGCCCGTTTGTTGACGAACAGCTTTTTTTTATTGTATGCTTTTGTTTTTAGAAAATACTATAAGATAAACCAGCAGCAAAAGTCAGGGTAGTTTTCCCTAAAATTTCATTGTACGAACCAACATCCGGATCGTTAAAAGTAACTTCAGAATCGAAGTAGATAGTATTTGAAACTCCTGCATTAAAAGTTAATTCATCTGTAATTTTCCACATAATACCTGCACCCGGAGTAAACGACGCATTGCTGTAGCTAAAATCACTCTGATAACTATCTGCAATACCCATGTCGCCATATAAACCACCCACACTAAATGCAAAATTATCGCTTAAGTTAAATTGTAATCCCAGACCAATTTCATAACCATTTTTATCAATTTCGCGTTCACGAACTGTTGCACCTGTTGCACCATCTCTAACATTACCACCCCAATCAACACCTTTGTTTAAATACATATTATATGAAAGTTGAGCTTCCAACCAATCCAATCCTTTATAACCAACTCCTAAAGCAAAAATTCCAGGAACATCGCTATTTACTTCGTCACCATCAGTAAACATTCCCAAATCATCAATTTTTGTACTGTTCGTTAAGGTCATATAAGTTTGATGCTCATATTTTGCTGCTATGTTCCAATCTTCGTTTGGCGAAATGTTAATTCCAATAATAGGAGTAAATCCAGCTCCGGTTTGTTTAGTATCTACTTCTCTGTCTCCCATCTGATCTGCTGTTCCTGCAAGCAAAGCCGAAGTACCTATTAATTGTGTAGCTTGTCCGGCATAAGTAGCAGCTGCCGTTGAATATGTGCCTTGAACGGTAGCAAGATTCATTGCATCAATTTGGTTTTGTGTTAAACCTAAACTTAGTAACCCCCCTGTAATCCCCGCATTTGTAGCAGCATCAATGTAACCCGCACCTTCAAGTTGTGCAAGTGTAAAATCACTAGCTCCACCATCAATTAATTGTTGCATGGAAGTAGCCGTTCCTCCTAATAGTTCAGCTCCGGCACTTGCTTGCGATGCTAAACCGGTAATCATTCCGGCTGTTTGAGTCAGCCAATCCCCAGCTCCGACCATTTGCCCTGCAACGTTTAATTCAACATCCCTAATACTTCCTGCATAAGCATTTGTTGAAGGCATGTAGCGTACTCCACCATAAACAGAGATGGCATCACTAATTTGATATGTTGCTCCCAACTGGATTCCCCAAAAAATTGAGCTACCACTAAACGAAAGGTCCGCATCATATCCCTGAACTGCCAACGCTGGATTAATTTGAGTCAAACCCGCTAAACCAGGGACAACTTTAGTAATCGGAATCTCAAACGAAGGAAGTCCTCGCTCAAAATCAGCCGAACCTCCTCCAGCATTTGGGCCAAATCCGAATGAAAAAGCCCAGTCTTTTGACTTGTAAACCGCAAATGCAGTTGGAAAAACAGGAACTTTAACTTTTCCCAGGTACGATCCGTCATTTAATAATGGAAATTTGCTTTCTACAGTTTTATCCTGAAAAATAGTCTGACTGTGAAATGCAAAATGCCACCCGTCTTCCATTTTTATAAGACCTGCCGGATTATAATAAACAGCATCAATATCAAGCGATGCATTTCGCGACATCATTCGAATAAATTGTGCACTCTGATTGGTGTTGGTAAGTAAGCCACCTGCAAATGATAAGTTGGCTAGCATGAATAATGCTACTAAAAACGTAAGTCTTTTCATTGGTTTTTTTTTAAATGTACTAGTCTCTGTTAATAAAAATTTATCACAATTTTTGAGATCTATTTATGTTGATAGTTGATTTTTAACGAAACAAATTTATAATTTAAAATTAAACAACAAAACATTCTTCTTGATATTCAATCACTTGTGGAACTTTAGAACATATCAATCACATGTTCAAATTGAATTAACAAAAAAAACCCGGGAGTAAACTCCCGGGCAATTCATTCATAATAAATATCTTAGATATGAATTACTTCGTCGTAAGCTGCTGCTGCAGCTTCCATAATTGCTTCGCTCATTGTTGGGTGTGGGTGAATTGTTTTCAGCAATTCGTGCCCGGTTATCTCCAATTTTTTAGCAACTACCATTTCGGCAATCATTTCGGTCACATTTCCACCAATCATGTGTGCCCCCAATAATTCGCCGTATTTAGCTTCAAAAATTAGTTTTACAAAACCATCCTTTTGTCCAGAAGCGCTCGCTTTTCCACTTGCAGAATAAGGAAATTTACCAATTTTTAGTTCGTAACCTGCTTCTTTTGCTTTTGCTTCGGTTAATCCAACCGACGACACTTCAGGATTTGTATAAGTACAACCCGGAATATTTCCATAATCGATAGGATCTGGATTTAACCCAGCTATTTTTTCAATACACACAATTCCTTCGGCTGACGCAACGTGTGCCAGCGCCGGTCCGGCAATAATATCGCCAATGGCATAAACACCTTCAACATTCGTTTTATAAAACTCATCAACTTTTACCCGACCTTGTTCAGTTTCAACACCCAGTGCCTCCAAACCAATTCCTTCGGTATTTGGCGAAATACCAACTGCCGAAAGCACAATATCCGCTTCCACAATCTGTTCCCCTTTTTTGGTTTTAATAGTCACCTTACATTTTTCGCCCGAAGTATCAACACTTTCAACGGAAGAACCAGTCAATACTTTCATTTTCATTTTTTTGAAAGAACGTTCTAACTGTTTCGAAACATCCACATCCTCGTTTGGAACTACATTAGGCATAAATTCAACCAAAGTAACTTTTGTTCCAATGGTTTGATAAAAATAAGCAAACTCACTACCAATTGCACCAGAACCAACCACAACCATACTTTCCGGCTGTTTATCCAATGTCAGTGCTTTGCGATATCCAATAATTTTTTGTCCGTCCTGAGCTAAATTTGGCAGTTCGCGAGAACGTGCACCCGTTGCTAAAATAATGTGTTTTGCAGAATATGTCTTTTTTTCACCGGAATCATCGCTTACTTCAACCTCGTTTTTACCGACCAGTTTCCCCATCCCAAAAATCGATTCAACTTTATTTTTTTTGAAAAGAAACTGAATTCCTTTACTCATTCCATCGGCAACTCCACGGCTACGTTTTACCATTGCATCAAAATCAGCTTTTACCTCGCCTTCAATAGTAACGCCATAATCGGCAGCGTGTTTCGCATATTCAAATACCTGAGAACTTTTCAATAACGATTTGGTTGGGATACAACCCCAATTCAAACAAATACCACCCAAGTTTTCTTTTTCAACAACGGCAACTTTTAATCCCAATTGCGCAGCTCGAATAGCGGTAACATATCCACCGGGGCCACTACCAATAATTATAACATCGTAATTCATCTTTGTATTTTATTTTTATTATTATTGATTTTAAGTAACAATAACAGTTATTACATTGAAAGGTTTTGAACAAAGTTAAATCATTTTAATCGTTTCACTATCCTTTTGTTTAGGGTATGCACATAAAAGAAGGGTTCTCCTTTTTTCACCTAGTTACTTCAATTTCGAATACATTTCCAACAAGTTTCCTGCGGCTGTAAACGAACTCATTTTATCACTTAATACATAATTTTCCAATATATTCAATCGTTCTTTTATTTCAGGATTGTCATAAAAATTACGCTTCAACTGCCCGTCAATTGTTTCGTACATCCAATAAGTCGATTGCCGGTTTCTGTTTTTCACAAAATACCCATTGTTTACCGTTTGGTTTTTGTAGGCAATAATTTTTTTCCAAACTTCTGGTATTCCTGATTTTTTGGCGGCTGAGCACGTAAGCACCTGGGGTTCCCAATCAGAGTCTCGTTTGGGAAAAAGATGCAGCGCGTTGTGGTATTGAATCCTGGCCATTCCCGCTTTTTCGATATTGTTTCCATCGGCTTTATTAATGGCAATTACATCTGCCATTTCCATAATGCCGCGTTTTATTCCCTGCAATTCGTCGCCCGCACCAGCCAACATTAACAATAGAAAAAAATCTGTCATGGAATGAACAGCGGTTTCACTCTGCCCCACTCCAACCGTTTCGATAAAAATATGGTTAAAACCTGCTGCTTCACAAAGAATAATTGTTTCCCTTGTTTTTCGGGCAACACCACCCAATGAGCCCGCAGCTGGACTTGGCCTGATGTATGCATTTCTGTCGCCAGCCAAATCCTCCATCCTTGTTTTATCGCCTAAGATACTTCCTTTAGTTCGCTCGCTACTTGGGTCGATTGCCAAAACAGCCAGCTTTCCTCCCTGCCTTGTAATATAACTTCCAAGTGCTTCAATAAAGGTGCTTTTCCCAACACCTGGAACTCCGGTTATTCCAACACGCACCGAATTTCCGCTGTGTGGTAAACATTGTGTAATAATTTCCTGTGCTAACGCCTGGTGTTTAGCACTGGCGCTTTCAACCAGTGTAACCGCCTTACTTAAAAGGGTAATGTCACCTTTTAAAATCCCCTCAACATATTCCTGCACAGAATGTAATTTTCTATTTTTATTTAAAAACCGCTTAACGGAATCGTTGCTTACTGAATCAGGTTGAGGAATTCCTGTATTCACTTTTAAACCCTTAAAATCGGGTTCATTCTCGATATGATGATGCAAATCTTTTATTGACATAAGTATTACAATTGAATGCAAAAGTAAACCATTTCTTACAATAAAGGACAAAAAAAAGTGCTGCAAATTTTACCCGCAGCACCTTTTTTACCGTAAAAAATAAATATTATTAACCTGCAGCAGGTACACTCACATTACTTGTAATGCGTAATGTTGTAGTTGGTGTTTTAGGATCGTTGGTAATAACCGTAATAGATTTACTTTGACGACCGCGTTTTCCTCTCGAATCGAAAGTTACCTTTATCGGTGCAGTTTCTCCTGCAGCAATTACTTTTGTGGAAGGAGCAACAGCAGTACAACCACACGATGAACGTACATTTCTAATGATTAATTCCGACTTTCCATCATTCGTCAGCATAAAAGTATAATCCTTCTTATCACCTTGTTTCATTTCGCCAAAATCATAAGAACTTTTATTAAACTTAGCAACAGCCGCATTGGCAAGCTGTTCAGGAGTTAGAGTCGAAAAATCCTCTGCTATTGTTGCACTCACTCCAACCGAACTCTTATAATCCTTGCTTCCATCCAACGAAAGATAGATACGATGCGATGCAAAACCAAAAGTATTTGCCCCCTTGGCATCGTAGGTAACAATCAATTTTCCTTTCCCTTTTGCAGGAATTGTTTCTGGTTCAATGGTAACTTTCAAGTGTTTTGGAACTGTTCTTAAACCAACCAGAACCGGTTTGTCAGTATCATTAATTAACTCTAGCTCTTTCTTTTCAACAGAACTTTGCACCAGCTTCGCAAACGAAATATGATTCGTCTTTACCCGAAGTGCACCAATTTTGCGAGGATACAATTCAGCCAACGTTTTCTCACGCTGAGCCACAGTTCCTTTTATACGTAAAATAACTCTCGCATTTTCAGCATTCGAACTAACCGTAACCGTTTTATTAAACGAACCCGGACGGTTTTTAGGATTGTAACTAACCTGTATTTCACCGGAAGCATTTGGAGCCACTGGCTCACGTGTCCATTTTGGAGTGGTACATCCACAAGATGCGCGTACATTGCTCAACACCAATGGAACTGCACCCGAATTCGTAAACTTAAAAGTAGTTGTTTGAACACCGGCTGCTTCTTTAAATGAGCCGTAATCGTGGACTGTTTGTTCGAAAACAATTTTTGCCTTTTCTTGTGCTATTGTAACATTAAATGCAGCAACTAAACACAGAACTGTAATCAGTTGTAAAAAAAATTTCATTTTATTTGAATTTTAAATAATTAGATTTATTGTTTGTATTAACAGCCACAAATGTAAGAATGCTTTTGGCGAATCCTGTTAACCAACTCCAATATTTTGTTAACGAAGTGTTAACTACTGTTTTAATTTAAAAAATGTTTAGTTTAGCATATCTCAATTTCTGAATGAAAGGAAAAAACTTAAAATATATAATTTTTTTAGCCACAATTTCCATCGCAGGAGTTTTTTTAATACAATTTGCTTTTTTGAAAAGTTCTTACAATTATTCTGAAAAGCAATTTAGAGAAAGTACAAGTGTAGCTCTAAAAGAAGTTGCCTGGCAAGTTTTATTAGCAAGTGGAAACAGCTCTAATTTCGATAGTATAACGCCGGTTGAAATTGTTTCAGGTAATTACTATTTAGTTAACGTCAATTCCGCTATCGACAAAGAATTGCTTAAAAAACAGCTGATCAAGCAATTAAAAAGACACGAGATTTATACCGAATTTGAGTTTGCAATTTTCGATCCCGAATTCGAGCAAATGGATATTGGCACTTTAATAACTAAAACTGAAGCTGAAGAAGTATCTAACTTTGAATTTCCTGTTAACGAAGATTACACCAACTATTTTGGCATTCATTTCCCCAATCGTTCAGCATTTTTTACCTCGCAGCTTTCAATATGGTATTTTTTAACTGGTCTGTTGGTGATTGTATTATTATTTTTTGGCTACACACTTTCTGTCATAATTAAACAAAGACAACTCTCCGAAGTACAAAAAAATTTCATTAACAACTTAACACACGAGTTAAAAACTCCCATCTCGTCCATCGCACTTTCAGCTAATGTAATTAATAACAGGGAGATACTAAAAACACCTCAAAGACTCTTTGAGTATACCCGAATTATTGAGGAGCAAAACAAACGGTTGTCGAAAAATGTTGAAAAGGTTTTAAACCTTGCATCGATTGAGAAAAATCGAATTCAATTGAATCTTGAAGAAATCCATGTCCATGAGGTTCTAAAAGAGACAGTTGAGCATTTTAAGCAGACTGACTTTGGACAAAAAGCAATCGTTAAATTTAAATTGAACGAAGATGATGAAATAGTTTTTGCCGACAAATTTCACTTTTCAAATCTAATTCTAAACATACTCGAGAATTCGGCAAAATACTGCGAACAGGTTCCTCTTATAATAATTAACCTTTCTCAGGCAAAAGATTTTTTACATTTGAATTTTTTAGATAATGGTATCGGAATTTCCAAAGACCAACGAAAAAAAATATTCAAAAAATTTTATCGTGTCCCAACAGGTAACGTCCATAATGTGAAAGGATTTGGCCTCGGATTAGATTATGTACAAAAAATAGTGGTTGCCCATAAATGGAAAATTAAAGTTGACGAAAATCCCGAAGGAGGAAGTATATTTACACTTTTAATACCAAATAAAAAATGAGCTCGACCGAATTTAAGATACTTTTAGTTGAAGACGATGACACTTTACGCTTTATTATAAAAGATAATTTAGAGCAAAAGGACTATAAAGTTCAAGTTGCAGAAGATGGAGGAATTGCGCTGGATCTTTTCAATCAATATAATTTTGATTTAATTATTTTAGATGTGATGCTTCCAAAAATCGATGGGTTTCAGGTTGCAAAAACTATACGTAAAACCAACGACCAGATTCCGATTATTTTTCTAACCGCACGCTCGATGACCGAAGACAAAATTACCGGACTTACAATTGGTGGCGACGATTACATTGCCAAACCTTTTAGCATGGAAGAGCTGCTTTTGAAAATTAAAATCTTTTTAAGACGTAGTCAGTCGCAGCCAGTTTCTGGAGAAACGCAACTAAAATACACAAAAATTGGAAAATTTATTTTTCATCCTGAAGAATTACTTTTATCGTTTAACGGTGAAAAGAGAAGCCTGACTTTTAAAGAAGTTGAGCTAATTCGCTTATTTGCTGCGAATGCCAACAAAGTTTTAAGTAGAGACGAAATATTAGAAAAGGTTTGGGGCTCCAACGATTATTTTTTAGGCCGTAGTTTGGATGTATTTATATCGAGATTGAGAAAATATTTTACACCCGACTCCAATATTAAAATCATAAATTTACACGGAATTGGATTTCGATTCACAGTAAAAAAAGAAAGTTAAAAAATGAGTGTAACACATTTAATAATACTTATTGTTATTGGTATTTTATCAGGAATACTAGCCGGAGTTTTTGGAATTGGCGGGGCAATACTTGTAATTCCTGCATTAGTCTTTATTTTAGGACTGTCGCAACACGAAGCGCAAGGAACCAGTCTTGCATTTATGTTGCCACCTGTTGGAATTCTTGCCACCTGGAATTATTGGAAAGAAGGACAAGTAAATTGGAAAATTGCTCTTGTTTTATCACTCACCTTTGTAATTGGCGCCTATTTTGGATCTCAGCTCTCTATTAATATTTCGGATAAAATGCTACGAAGAGTTTTTGGAGTTTTAATGCTGGTAATTGCAATAAAAATGATTTTCTCAAAATAAGAAGAGAGTTTAAGTCGTACAATTGTGAAAAGATTGAGTTTTCTAATAAAAAAAGGGTGTAGATTTTGGAAGAGATAAAAAAACAACTATTTTTGCACTCCGAAAATTATTGATAATAATATAAAAATAAATAGAAATGAAAAGAACATTTCAACCATCCAATAGGAAGAGAAAGAACAAACACGGGTTTAAAGAAAGAATGTCAAGTGCAAATGGACGTAAAATCTTAAAAGCTCGTCGTGCAAAAGGAAGAAAAAAATTAACTGTTTCGGACGAACCGAGACACAAAAGATAATTTTTAGCTTATTAACTTTTGCAAAAAGGTAAAGAATAATTTTCTTTACCTTTTTGTGTTTATGGGTGTTTGTAATATCTCACTAACGCTTAACAGAAGAGAATCGTGAAATAGAGAACAATACTGGCAATCCTTCTGTTTAGATATAGAATAACGACAAACAAAAAGTACAGGGAAAAAATGTGTAAAAAATGAATTCAGATCTCAACACTATTCTATCACTCAACCTACCAACTTCACTAAAAAAGATAACCGAAAAAGTTGTTAATGCCGAGCAAATTACTACTTCCGATGCACTGGAATTGTACAACTGTTCGAACCTTGCATTACTTGGCGTGCTAGCCAATGTAACAAAAAGAAGATTAAGCGGCGATTATGTTTTTTTTAATCGCAATTTCCATATAGAACCAACAAACATTTGCGTAAACCACTGTAAATTTTGCTCTTACCGAAGAAGAGAGGGACAAAAAGGAGCATGGGAATGCAGCATCGAAGATATGATTGCCGAAGTAAATAAATACACACAAAAAGGGGCAACCGAAGTTCATATTGTTGGTGGTGTTCATCCCAATCGGAATGTAAACTTTTATGTTGATTTGCTGAACTCCATAAAAAAGACTGCACCCAGCTTGCAAATAAAAGCTTTTACTGCAGTTGAGATTGACCAAATGTGCCAAATGGGAAATTTGTCGGTTGAAGAAGGTCTTCGCAAACTAAAAGTCGCTGGATTGGAGTCAATTCCAGGTGGAGGTGCTGAGATTTTTGACGAAGCCTTACGGGCCGAAATTTGCCCCGATAAAACGGGATCAGCAGAGTGGTTAAGAATTCATTCGGTAGCACACAACATGGGAATTCCAACCAATTCAACCATTCTTTACGGATTACTGGAAAATTATGAGCACCGGGTTGACCACATGAATAGATTGCGCGAAACACAGAAAAAGACCAATGGATTCAATGCTTTTATTCCGTTGAAATTTAAACGTGCGAACAACGAATATTCAAAAGTTAAGGAAACTACTTTAATCGAAGATTTAAAAAATTATGCGGTTTCCCGAATTTTCCTTGATAATATTCCACACTTAAAAGCGTATTGGCCAATGATTGGCAAACAGGCAGCACAACTTTCGCTCGGTTTTGGAGTAGATGATTTAGACGGAACTATTGACGATTCAACAAAAATCTATTCGATGGCTGGTGGTGATGAAAAACCATCGGCAAGCCGCACGGAACTAATCCAAATGATTAAAGAGTTAAAACTCGTTCCGGTAGAAAGAGACACGAATTACAACATTCTTAAAACGTTCTAAAATTATTAGGCAATAAAAAAATTTAAACAAAAGATACACGAAAAACCATCGTCTCACCCAGTTTATACCAAAAAATAAAGGAAAATATTTAATTAAAGTTTTAGCATACTTTTTTTGCAGTATTTTTGTTTTTTAATAAGACCGAAAAATAATAACATGAGTTTTAAAAAATTCCTGGCAAGCCGAACATTTTTCAAAAATTTAATAATAGCATTTATACTTGTTGCAGCTTTGCTTTTTATGACTTTGCAAAGTTTAAAATCATATACACGGCACGGGCAATCGAATCCGGTTCCAAATTTTACTGGCTTGACAAAGCAAGAAGCTGAAATTACGGCAAAACAAAACAAGCTGAAAGTAGTAGTTATCGATTCGGTTTATACCAACAATGTAGGACCTGGAAAAGTAGTAGAACAAGAGCCAAGCCCGGGATTCAAGGTAAAAGATAACCGCACCATTTTTTTAACCATAAATTCAACCAACAAAGAGATGGTGGTTTTACCAAAGCTTACAGAAATCTCTTTCCGCCAAGCAAAGGTTTTATTAAAAAGTTACGGATTCATACTTGGGGAAATTTCTTATCAACCTTCGGAATACAACAATTTAGTTTTAAAGGTTGAACAAGATTCAACTGAAATTCAGGAAGGCAATTTATTGTTAAAAGAGAGCAGAATTGATTTCATTATTGGTCGGGATCCACAAAATGAACAGACACCTCTTCCAAATTTAAAAGGATTAAAAATTGAACAGGCAAAAGAGATACTTGTCAATGCTATGCTAAATTTTGGTGTTTTAATTTACGACGAAACAATACTTTCTGCCGAAGACACACTAAACGCTTTAATTTGGCAACAACGACCTGAGCCAAAAACATCCTCATCGGTAGAATTAGGAACATCTGTTGATTTATGGATTACAGTTGCCCAAGAAAAAATAAACCCAACAAAAGAGCAAGAATTTTAGACTATTACAATGGAAGAATATACAGAAGAAATTGATGAGTTGGAAGATGGCACACTGTACGAACATCATCGGGTAACAGTTGATGCCGGACAATCTCAACTTCGAATAGATAAATTTTTAACAAACCGAATAGAAAACGCTTCGCGAAGTCGAATTCAAGCCGCTGCCGATGCAGGAAATATTTTTGCCAACGACAAATCGGTAAAACCCAATTACAAGGTAAAACCCGGCGACGAAATTGTGATTATGATGGATTATCCCCGGCGTGAATTAAAAATAATAGCCGAAGATATCCCTTTAAATATTGTTTACGAAGACGACCAGTTAATGGTAATAAACAAGCCTCCGGGTTTGGTTGTACATCCCGGCCACGGTAATTATAGCGGAACTTTAGTAAATGCTTTGGCATTCTATTTTAAAGGGCTGCCATTGTTTAATAGTGAAGACCCACGTCCCGGGTTGGTTCATCGCATCGACAAAGATACCTCGGGATTAATAGTGGTTGCAAAAACAGAACTAGCAAAAAGTAAATTAGCACTTCAATTTTTCGAAAAAACGACTGAACGGCGCTACCAGGCTTTGGTTTGGGGTAGCGTAAAAGAAGATGAAGGAACTATTGAAGGTAACATTGGCAGAAGCTTAAAAAACAGGCAGGTATTTACTGTTTTTCCTGAAGGTGATTTTGGAAAACACGCAGTTACCCATTACAAAGTTTTAAGACAAATTGGTTATGTTACTTTGGTTGAATGCCAACTGGAAACAGGGCGCACCCACCAAATTAGGGTACACATGAAACACATCAATCACCCCATTTTTAACGACTCGAACTATGGTGGTGACAAAATATTACGTGGCACCACTTTTACCAAATACAAACAATTTGTAAACAACTGTTTTAAGGTGTTGCCACGCCAGGCACTGCACGCTAAAACACTAGGTTTTATTCACCCAACTACTGGCGAAAAAATGGTGTTTAATTCCGAATTACCCGAAGACATGACTTTGGCAATTGATAAATGGGAAAATTATATTGCAAATAGAAATGAGTAACAAACCAAACATTGCGGTAATCGCAGGAGGCGATTCATCGGAATTTATCGTTTCAGTTAAAAGTGGTGCGAACGTATTTAATGCCGTTGATACTTCAAAATTCACTCCCTGGTTAATTCAAATAAAAGGGAAAGAGTGGGTTGTTTTTCAAAATGATAAAAAAATTGCTAAGATTAATAAGTCGGATTTCAGTTTTCAGCTGAAGGGAGAAAAAATAAGTTTCTCGTTTGCGTACATTACTATTCACGGAACACCCGGAGAAGATGGAATATTGCAAGGTTATTTCGAACTATTGAATATTCCCTATTCAACCTGCAATGTTCACTCGTCGTCGCTAACATTCAACAAATGGTTTTGCAACAATTACCTACGCAGTTTTGGTGTAAAAATGGCCAATTCAATTAAAATTTCAAAAGGAGATAAAATCGATTCATTAGAAATAACGAAGAAATTAGAATTGCCCATTTTTATAAAGCCAAATGCAGGCGGTTCTAGTTTTGGAATTACCAAAGTTAAAACACAGGAAGAAGTTGAACCTGCCATAAAAAAAGCATGGCAAGAAAGTGATGAGGCTTTAATTGAACAATTTATTGACGGTGATGAATTCACTTGTGGATTGGTAAAAATTGGTGGTGAAAAAATAATTTTTCCAGTTACTGAGATACTTACTAAAAATGAATTTTTCGATTATGAAGCCAAATATATTCCGGGTGCAGCCGAAGAAATAACCCCTGCCAGATTGCCAAAAGACCTATTCGAAAAATGTCAGGATATTAGTTCTAATGTTTATGATTTTTGTGAATGTGCAGGAATAATTCGGGTCGATTTCATTTTAAAAGAAAATGAATTTTATTTTTTGGAAGTGAATACCGTTCCGGGAATGACAGAAACCAGTTTTATTCCTCAACAAATTAATGCCATGGGACTGACTTTAAAAGAGATAATCACGCGCATTATTGACAATGGTTTAAACTAAAATTCATAATTAACAATTGTGAATAACGCAGGTTAAAAACTTCAATTTTTTATACTCCTTTGCCGAAGTCAAAATTTGTACTTTTGATGTCTAATTTTACGAAGATGTCTAATAAATTTGAAACATCATTCTGTACTTAATTGAGAATTAAAAATTAGAAAACCACTAATTAACAGAAACTGAAACAAGTTTAGTTTTATAAAACTCAACTTTTAACCGCATTATCTAATTACAAAAAATGGCCGAAAGAAAAAAAACCAATTCCCAATTCAACATAGAACAGATAAATGCACAATACGGAAAATTGCCTCCACAGGCAATTGATGTGGAAGAAGCCGTTCTAGGCGCATTAATGCTCGAAAGAGATGCTTATGTAACTGTTGCTGATGTAATCGACACAAAAAGTTTTTATAAAGAGGAACACCAAAAGATTTTCGACGCCATTAAAACCCTTTCTGCTGCAGAGAAACCAATCGACCTTTTGATGGTGACACAGGAATTAAAAGATCGCGAACAATTAGATGTAGTTGGCGGGCCCGGATACATTGTGCAATTAACCAGCCGGATTGCTTCTGCCGCGCACATCGAATTTCATGCACGTATTATTGCCCAAAAATTTATACAACGCGAATTAATCCGGGTTTCATCCGAAATACAAACCAAATCGTACGACGATACAGTTGACGTTGACGATCTCATTGATTTCTCCGAATCAAGCCTTTTTCAGGTTGCCGAGGGAAACATTAAAAAGGAGACCCGCCCCATAAAACCTGTTCTGAACGAAGCAATTTTACAAATTGAAAAAGCGCGTAACCAGAAAGACGGGCTGAGTGGTGTTCCGTCTGGTTTTACAAGACTAGATCGTGTAACCGCGGGTTGGCAGCGTACCGACCTAATTATTATCGCGGCTCGTCCGGCAATGGGAAAAACAGCGTTTGTTCTTTCCATGGCACGGAATATGGCTGTTGACCATAATCGTCCCGTAGCAGTTTTCTCGCTTGAGATGTCGGCATTGCAATTAGCTAACCGTTTAATTTCTGCAGAAACAGAATTAGGCGCCGATAAAATAAAGACAGGGAGACTGGAAGAATATGAGTGGATGCAATTAAATCAGCGAATTAAAACCTTGGAAAATGCACCACTTTTTATCGACGATACTCCTGCGCTATCTATTTTTGAGTTCCGGTCAAAGTGCCGTCGACTAAAAATGCAACATAAAATTGAAATTATTATTATCGACTACCTACAGTTAATGACAGCCGGCTCCGATAATCGGGGAAACCGGGAACAAGAAGTTAGTCTTATTTCACGTTCATTGAAAGCCATAGCAAAAGAACTGGATGTTCCAATTATTGCACTTTCGCAGTTGAACCGTTCAGTTGAATCGCGCGAAGGAAAACGACCACAACTTTCAGACTTACGTGAATCGGGGGCAATTGAACAAGATGCGGATATTGTTACGTTCATTCACAGACCAGAATATTATGGGATTACAGAAGATGAGTCTCAAAATTCACTTTTAGGTGTAGCTGAAATAATTATTGCCAAACATCGAAACGGTGCAACTGCCGATATTCACCTTCGATTTAAAAAAGAATTGGCAAAATTTATGGATTTGGAAGTTCAGTTTTCCGGTGGTTTTGCCGGCGACCAAACCTTTAGTTCTAAAATGAATGAAGATCAGGATTCAATTGAAGCAGGCATTTCAAGCAACAATAATTTCGACAAACAAAAACCTGCCACATCAGATGCTCCATTTTAATATTGAACCAATACAATCGTTAGATTGTTTTGTTTCAAAAACAGAATAAAGAATGAAACGACCATGAGAAAAAATACACAAAAAAACATGTTTATGATTCATGGGAGTTCCATCTGTTACTTTAAAAACAAACAATTATAAACAGATGAATTATAAAATATCAATTGTACTAATTCTCCTTCTTTTTACCTTTCAAGCGTATAGTATCCATATTTTAATTCCTATGGACGACACCCAAAACGACCACCTAAAATCATATGGAATTGCTTTTTGGGTACTTGAAAAAGATGTGGAAGTAAAATGGCTACTAAATTATAGAGGTGGAAGTTTTATGATGCAACTTCATTCTGAAATTGAAAACGAATGTGTTATAAGAGGTGTAACTTTCGAAACTATTGCCGATGCGCAAGCCAATGCCATTTTAAATGAAATAGCTCAGCCTGATGTAAACCAGGATGCAGTGGCCATGAACAAAGCACCTAAAATAGCTGTGTATTCTCCACCAAACAAGCAACCCTGGGACGATGCAGTTACCCTGGTATTAACCTACGCAGAAATTAGTTACGACATTATTTACGACGAAGAAATACTTAACGGGAAATTGACAGATTATGACTGGTTACATTTGCATCACGAAGATTTTACAGGGCAACATGGTAAATTCTGGAGGGCTTATCAGCATGCACCGTGGTATCAGCAAGAAGTAAAAATTAACGATGAGCTGGCAAAGAATCTTGGATTTATGAAGGTTTCGGAGATGAAATCCTTTGTCACGCGGGAAATTGAAAATTACGTGGAGCGTGGTGGATTTTTATTTGCAATGTGCGCTGCTACCGACAGTTACGATATTTCACTTGCAGCCACCGGAATCGATATTTGCGAAAGCATGTTCGACGGTGATCCAGCTGACAAACAAGCCCAGGAGAAACTAGATTTCTCCCGTACATTTGCTTTTAAAAACTTTCATTTGGAAAAAAGTCCGTATGAATACGAATTTTCTGATATCGATGCCACCAACACCAGAAAAGTAATTCGTGAGAATGACTATTTTACTTTGTTTGATTTTTCTGCCAAATGGGATCCCATTCCAACCATGCTTTGCCAAAACCACAACAACCTAATTAAAGGTTTTATGGGGCAAACTACTTCGTACCGAAATGAGACGTTAAAACCCAATGTTCTAATACTGGGTGAAAATAAACCTGCCGGAGAAGCACGTTATATTCATGGCGAAAAAGGAAAAGGATTCTGGACATTTTATGGTGGCCACGACCCGGAAGATTACCGCCATTTAATTGGAGATCCACCTACAGATTTGAGTTTGCATCCCAATTCTCCGGGATATCGGTTAATTCTGAATAATGTTTTGTTTCCGGCGGCTAAGAAGAAAAAGAGGAAAACTTAAA
>CAYZBC010000014.1:0-38264 GCA_964476535.1 uncultured Maribellus sp. | reverse complement strand
ACATTTCAACAAAATATTTTATAAATTGCCTCTCCGACTTTTCGGAGTGGGCTCAGAATTAACAATTACGGAAATTACAAAAAAATTTGCACAATAACAGTTTTGAGAAAGTATTGAAGTAATCGAGTCGAATTTTTCTGTTTTGGATACAAACTTTTTTATACTTCATATTAATCTCTAAAAAAAGTCATCAAAATCACTCGGAACTTGTCCATTTTTTATTTCATCGCAATCTAAATTTATATTGAAATTGAGGGGTTTTTTGAATTCCATCTCTTCGGTAATTCCCAACGATTCGTCGGCCAGCACTTTTTTATAAAAATAGCCCCAAATTGGAAGTGCCATGTTTGCACCTTGCCCGGTACCAATTGTTCTAAAATGGATACTTCGTAAATCGGCACCTGTCCAAACACCGGCGGTAAGTTTCGGGGTTACTCCAATAAACCAACCGTCGGAATGGTTTTGAGTAGTACCTGTTTTTCCAGCAATTGGCATGGTAAAACTTCCATAATCCTCTGTAACATTCTCTCTAAATAAATTCGACCTACGTAACCGAATACCGGTTCCTTCGTCAATTACACCTTGCATTAAATTCAACATTAAATAAGCCGTTTGCTCGTCAATAGCTTCCTGTCGGTCGGGCTGAAAAGAGGCAATTACATTTCCATGGCGGTCTTCAATACGAGTAACAAAGTAGGGTCTGATAAATACACCTAAATTGGCATACGTATTAAATGCGCCAACCATTTCATATAAAGTAACATCCGATACTCCCAGAAACATTGAAGAGACTGGATCTATAGGACTATAAACGCCCAATCGTTTCATTACTTCAACTACTGCACGCGGATTAAACTGTTTTAATACCCAGGCAGAAATTCGGTTTTTTGAGTTGGCTAATCCCCATTTTAAGGTTACCAGCTTGCCATCCATTTCTTCATCAACATCAGAATCTTTTGGCTCGTAAATGGAGCCGTCGGGCTCTTGAAATTGCTGACTAACGTATGGAACTTTAGTACAAGGAGTTAAGCCATTTTGCATGGCAAGCGTATATAAAAACGGTTTAATAGTTGAACCTACCTGGCGTTTTCCACCCTTTACCATGTCGTACATAAAATACTTGTAGTTAGGTCCGCCAACGTATGCTTTTACTTTTCCGGTTTCGGTTTCCATTGCCATAAATGACGAACGGAAATATCGGAGATACCATTTTATGGAATCGATGGGAGTCATAGTTGTATCGATTTCTCCTTTCCACGAGAAAATGGTCATGTCAACCGGTTTACTAAAATTATCCTTTATTTCCTTGAAAGATTTTCCGCTTTTATTTAAGACGCGATACCGCTCACTTTGTCGAATTGAACGATTTAATAAATCTTCAACCGTTTCGGCATCCATATTATTGGCAAAAGGTGGATTTTTCAAATCCTTCATACTTCCATCAAAAAGCGGTTGCAAATCGTAGTGCAAATGTTGTTCGACCGCTTCCACGGCATACTTTTGCATTCTCGAATCGATTGTTGTATATATTTTTAATCCATCACTATAAATATTATAATTTTCTCCGTTGGGTTTGCTGTTTTTATTACACCATCCAAAAAGTGGATTGTTATCCCATTCAACTAAATCTTCAATAAATTTCTGTCCAAGCCACGAAGGATAATTTTTCCTTTCCGGTTTTTTGGAATTAAGTGTTAAGCGCAAATATTCTCTGAAATAAGGGGCTGCACCCAATTTGTAATCTACTTTTGTGTAATTCAAATCAAGTGGACGAAGTTTTGCCGAATCTCTCACTTCTTCAGAAATGTAACCATATTTTGCCATTTGATTGAGCACGACATTTCTGCGGTTTAATACCATCTCGGGTCGACGAACCGGATTAAACAGCGATGAATTTTTAGCCATTCCAACCAACATTGCCGATTGGTGAAGTTGTAACGAATCGGGAGAAATACCAAAATAAACATCGGCAGCAGATTTTATACCAACTGCATTATTTAAATAATCGTATTTATTCAAATACATTAAAATAATCTCTTCTTTCGTGTAACTCCTTTCTAATTTAACGGCAATCACCCATTCCTTGAATTTACGCAAAACCAATTCAATTTTGCCTGTATTTCGGTCCCGTGGGAAAAGCATCTTTGCCAACTGCTGACTTAATGTACTTCCTCCTCCGGAACTTGAATCGTTGGTAAGAATGCCTTTTATTACACGAACCAAACCTCTTAAATCTATTCCTGAATGTTTGAAAAAGCGAACATCTTCGGTTGCAATTAACGCATCAATTAAATGCGGTGGAAGGTTTTTGAAATTTATATAAGTTCGGTTTTCGCGAATAAAATATTTGTCGAGTACCTTTCCATCTTCTGCGTAAATTTCAGAAGCTAAGATGTTTCTAGGATTTTCCAGCTCTTCGAAACTTGGCATAAAACCAAGCATTCCTTTTGCAATTAAAAAGAAAAATAGGATACCTCCGGCAATAAAAAGTAAAACAGCCGACCAAAACCAAAGAATATATTTTTTGAAATTTAATTTCTTTTCAACCATATAGTTCACAGATTAATTTATGAGCACAAATATATATGATTCTGCCTACGCAGCAACTAATTAAACGCCCATGTTGTAGTTAATATTTTCCTTTTTAAAAAATAAATTCATCATTATCAATTATATAGAAATGAAAAAAAAAGGTTATAATTTTTGAACTTAGCAATTGATTTGCTTTAATTTGCAAAAATTTTTGAAAAGCTTATGCACGAAAATCTTGTAATTGTAGAGTCACCGGCGAAGGCGAAAACCATCGAAAAATTTCTTGGAGATGGATTTGTGGTTACTTCCAGCATGGGACATATTAGAGATTTGGAAAAGAAAGATTTTGGTATTGATATAGAGAATAAATTCAACCCCAGATACATTGTTTCTCCAGATAAGAAAAAAATTGTTGCTGAACTAAAGAAACTTGCAAAAGTCGCCAATATGGTGTGGCTCGCTTCCGACGAAGACCGTGAGGGAGAAGCTATTGCATGGCATTTACGAGAAGTTCTTAAACTAAAGCCTGAAAACACAAAACGTATTGTTTTTCATGAAATAACTAAAGAAGCAATTACGTCGGCCATAAAAAATCCGCGATCAATCGATGAGAATTTGGTGAATGCCCAACAAGCACGTCGGGTACTCGATCGAATTGTTGGTTTTGAAGTTTCGCCAGTTTTGTGGAAAAAGGTAAAACCGTCGCTTTCGGCTGGCCGGGTGCAGTCTGTCGCTGTCCGTTTAATTGTTGAACGCGAACGCGAAATCCGAAATTTTAATAGCGAATCATCATTTCGTGTAAACGGATTTTTTCTTGTTTCCGATGAAAATGGAAATATTACTGAATTAAAAGCCGAGCTTTCTAAACGATTTAAAACATGGGAAGAGGCCAATGTACTGTTAGAGAAATGTAAAACTGCGGAGTTTAGTATTAGCAACGTGGTTAAAAAACCCGGTAAAAGATCCCCGGCGGCACCATTTACGACTTCTACACTTCAACAGGAAGCAAGTAGGAAAATGGGATTCTCGGTTTCTCAAACCATGGCGGTTGCACAACGTTTGTACGAAAGTGGTAAAATTACCTACATGCGTACCGACTCGGTGAACCTGTCGGGATTGGCAATAAATACAACAAAACAAAAAATAGAAAATTTACATGGTGAGAATTATGTAAAAATCCGCAAGTATAAAACAAAGGCGAAAGGCGCTCAGGAAGCTCACGAAGCAATTCGTCCTACATACATGGAACAGGAAACTGTTGCTGGATCGAGCCAGGAACAGCGGTTATATGAATTGATTTGGAAACGAACGATTGCATCGCAAATGGCAGATGCAGAATTGGAAAAGACGACAGTCTCCATTTCAATCTCCAATGCAGCAGAAAATTTTGCTGCTACCGGCGAAGTGTTAATATTCGATGGGTTTTTACGTGTTTACATTGAGTCAACGGACGAAGAAGAGAGCAATGGAAGCTTCGGGAACGGACAAATAATTCCTCCCTTAAAAGCAAATGACGCTTTGGAATTGAGTTCAGCTGTTGCAACCGAAAGGTTTACACAGCGGCCTGCCAGATTCACAGAAGCATCGCTGGTGAAACGAATGGAGGAGTTGGGAATTGGACGTCCATCTACTTATGCACCAACAATTACAACCATTCAGAACCGTAACTATGTTGTAAAAGAAGAGCGCGAGGGTGTTGAAAGAAAATACATTGTTCTTTCGTTAAAAGGCAATGAGATTACCAAACAAGCTAGTACTGAAATTACCGGTGCTGAAAAAAATAAACTTTCGCCAACAGATATTGGGACTGTTGTAAATGATTTTTTGGTTGATAATTTCGACCTGATTATGGATTATAACTTTACTGCCAAAGTTGAAGCAGAATTTGATGATATTGCTGATGGTAAAAAGATTTGGAATGAAATGCTGGATCAGTTTTATCAACCGTTTCATGCTAAAGTTGAGAATGCACTTGAAAATTCTGAGCGTTCAAACGGAGAGCGAATTCTTGGAGAAGACCCAAAAACGGGGAAACCGGTTTCAGTAAAAATTGGACGTTATGGCCCTTTCGCTCAGATTGGAGAACAAAGTGATGATGAAGAATCAGAAAAACCCACATTCGCAAGTTTGCGTGGTGGTCTTAATCTGGAGACCATTACTTTAGAAGAAGCCCTGGAACTTTTTAAACTTCCTCGCGATTTGGGTGAATATGAAAATAAAAGGGTGGTTGTTGCAATTGGTAGATTTGGCCCATACGTGCGCCACGACAGTAAATTTGTTTCGTTGGGTAAAGAATATGACCCATTTACGGTTGAACTGGAAACAGCCATTGAATTAATTGAGGAAAAACGAGAAAAAGATAGGAAAGCCGTAATTAGTATTTTTGATGAAGAACCTGATTTACGAGTTTTAAATGGTAGATGGGGACCATATATTTCATATAAAAAGAAAAATTATAAAATTCCTAAAACCACAAAAGCTGAAGAGCTTTCGTTAGATGATTGTTTGAAGATAATTAAGGAGTCGCCAGAACCAAAAGCAAGGCGCGGAAGAAAAAAATAAAATATTGAGACAGGTGAAACAAATGTATAAAATTGTCTTTCTGCGAAAATTATTGAAGTTAAACGAGTTCTATAAAATATTTTTGGAATCATAGAAATTTAGCATTTGCCTTTATTAGTTTACATCAAAACCTATTGAAATGGACATTCGCCATTATTTTGACGCTGTAAACTTTTTGCAGTTCTCCGCTTCAAATCATTCCAACTGGAAATATTCTATTGGAGCTGTAATTGAAAAAAAAACATCGTCTCTTACTACTGAGAATATTCAAAAACTGGATGTTGCCATTGTTGGTGCGGCTTTCGACAGTCGTAAAGCAGATGCATATTCGTCTGCTGCACCCGATAAAATTCGAGAAGAATTGTACCAGCTTTCAAAGTTTGATGTAAAATTAAATGTGGCGGATTTTGGGAATTTGAAAATTTCAAATACCATTAAAGGACATTATCAGGCAATTCGGGATATAGTGGAGTTTTTTTATGAATTGGATGTTGTGACAATTATTGTTGGTGGGAGTCAGGATTTAAGTTTTGGTATGAGTGAAGTTTTTAAGAATAACAAATTATTCACCTATTCTACAATCGATCCTTTTTTGGACATAAAGAAGGGCAAAGAATCGTTTAATTCGACCAACTATTTATCACGGATTTTTAGTTCAAATCCCAATTTGTTTCAGTTTAGTTTAATCGGCTATCAAAGTCATTATATTGCTTCGGACTTATTTTTGAAAACAAAAGGAATAAATAATAATATTCGACTTGGCCGTTTGAGAGATAATATTGGATTGGTTGAACCAATTTTAAGAAATACTGATGTTTTGTCGTTCGATATTGGAGCTGTTAAATTTTCTGAAGCGCCTGGAGGTTGTAGTTTTACGCCAAATGGATTACGTAGCGAAGAAGCCTGCCAATTAGCTAAATATGCAGGATTGAGCGATCGTTTAAAAGTATTTGGATTATTTGAATTTGATATGGAAAAGGATCAATATAATTTAACGGCAAAACTTGGAGCTCAAATAGTTTGGTATTTCCTGGAAGGTTTTTTAAACCGTCGGAATGAAAAACCAGATAAAAATGAAAACAGTGTAATGTATCAGGTGGAAGTGAAAGATGTTGACAAACCGCTCGTTTTTTATAAGAATACTGATACTAATCGTTGGTGGATGCAAATTCTAACCTTCGAAAATAAACCCATTTATTTTGGCTGTTCAGAAAATGAATACATTCAAGCATCCAACAATGAAATTCCGGAACTGTGGTTAAATTATATGCAAAAATTAGATGAAACCGGCTTAAATTAACGAAATATTCAATTTGTTCTGATTTATTCGAAAGAAGAATAATTATAACCGGGTTATTACAGCTAATGTAAAAAACAGACGAATTGTTAAAATAATAGATAAAAGCCAACGTTGTTTGCATACTATGTTACTAGAAGTTTGTTACAAACAACATTTTTTTATTTCTTTAGCAAGGATTGAAGAGACTGTCAAGCGGCATCAAGGGGTATGAAAAAAATATTTTCTTTTTTATTTTTAGTATTAATTGTTAATATAGCAGCACTTGGCCAGCAAGATCCGCAATATACAAACAACATGTTTTACAAGTTGGGTGTAAATCCGGGTTATGCAGGTGCCGAAGGTACAATTAGTGGATTGATATTGAATCGATACCAGTGGGAAGGTTTCACGGGAGCTCCAAAAACTTTGGTTTTTAGTGTTGAATCGGCAATTGAGGCGTTTGGCTCTCCTGGAGGAATTGGATTAAATGTTGTAAGCGACCAGATTGGTTTTGAGAAGAATACACAAATTAATATCAATTATGCATATAAAAAATCCTTGAGTATCGGAAATCTGGGTATTGGTGTATCTTTGGGGTTGTTTAATAAAAGTATAAATGGAGAATGGGAGGTGCCGGAAGATGATATGTTTACCCAGCCTGAGTCAGATCCGGGAATACCGCAAGGTGAAGTAAGTCAAATGGCATTTGATGCAGGGTTTGGATTGTATTTGTCGTCAAATCAATATTATCTGGGAGCTTCGGTTACCCACATAAATCAGGCATCGATAAAGTTCAGTGACCTTGCAAGTACTTATTTGGTAAGGCATTATTATTTATCGGGCGGATACAATATTAAATTGCCCGATCCGTTATTTGAGTTGCGACCTTCGTTTTTGTTGAAGTCTGACCTGGCCAGTTGGCAGTTGGATTTGAACGCAAACATTGTTTTTGATGAACGCTTTTGGGGAGGGATCTCCTATCGTTATCAAGATGCGATTGCCCTTTTAATGGGAATAGAAATGGTAAATGGATTGAGATTCGGATATTCGTTTGATTTGGTAACTTCGGCTATTAGTCGATATGGATTTGGTTCACACGAAATCTTTTTAAGCTACTCAATTGATTTAGAGAGGAACCGAAACCAAAAGTACAAGAGTATTCGTTTTTTGTAGGAAATTTGTTAGTATTAACCAATGAGTAATATAATTTAAATTATTTTTGTATTTAATCTTACGAATTGTTTTTTTTGATTTAAAAAAGGATTGTAAATTTAGAACATGAAACTGGCCTGAGGTTTAATAACTATTGTATGTTAACAAGTTTTATTATATTTCATTGTGAGTTTTGTGCGTTATCATAATATTACGTAAAATTAGAACGTATGAAAAGACTTCTTATAGTTGCAATTGTACTCTGGAGTGCACTCGGTTTCAGTGGATGCAGTAACTCTGGAAATGGAGAACTTGTTGGAGTACAAGACAGACAAAAATGGAGAGAATCTCAACCGTATGGAATGGTATTTGTCCGCAGAGGTAGTTTTAATATCGGTCCTAGCGATCAGGATGCAAGTATGTCGGGAGTTCCTACTAAAACCGTTTCGCAAGAAGCATTTTGGATGGATGATACTGAAATTACAAATAATGAATACCGGCAATTTGTGAATTGGGTGAAAGACTCAACCGCTCGAAAAATGTTGGGCGATCAATATCCTGAATTCTTGAATACAGAGGATAGAGAAGGAAACCTTATTGATCCTCCAACGATTAATTGGAAAGAAAAAATTGACTGGAATGATCAAGATTACCAAATGGCAATGCAAGATTTATATATACCAGAAGAAGAAAGGTTTTTTGGGAAAAAGGAAATCGATACCAGAAAATTAGTTTATGAATATTGGTGGATTGATTTGAACCAGGCAGCCAAACGAAGCAATAGTTATAATTATGAAGCGCAGCGTTACGAAGGAAATGTTTACGATATAGATGGTGAATTAGTCCCGATAACTAACCGTTCATCTTTTATCTTTCAAGATCAAGTCCCAATTTACCCTGATACTCTGGTATGGATTAGGGATTTTACTTATTCGTATAACGAGCCGTTGGCTACACGTTATTTTTGGCATCCAGGATTTGATGATTACCCTGTGGTTGGTGTTACCTGGAAGCAAACGGTGGCTTTTTGTAATTGGAGAACAAAAATTCAATCCGACTTTTTATCAATGAAAGGCGAACCGGAATTGCAGACATACAGATTACCGACTGAAGTAGAATGGGAATATGCAGCAAGAGGAGGCAAGAATTTTTCTATGTATCCCTGGGGTGGATATTATACACGCGATGACGATGGAGTTTTTATGGCCAACTTTAAACCTTTGCGTGGTAATTATGTGGAAGACGGCGGAATTGCGACAATGAAAGTAGGTAGTTACGATCCAAATGAATATGGAATTTATGATATGGCAGGAAATGTTGGCGAGTGGACTAGTACAGCTTACGATGAAGCCGGATATAACTATTTTAGTGATTTAAATCCGACTTTTACATACAATGCACTTCCCGATGACCCAGCTGTTATGAAACGCAAGGTTATTCGTGGTGGATCATGGAAAGACATCGCGAGTTTTGTTCAGGTTTCTGCGAGAAACTATGAATATCAGGATACTACAAAATCATACGTTGGTTTCAGGTGTGTACGTTCTACATTTGGAGACGAATTTTAATTAATTTATCGTTAACCTAATTTCTTATAAGATATGAATCTGGGAGAAATATTTAAAACAAAGCGTTGGAAAACATTCATGGGTTACGTTTATGGATGGGGTGCTTCAGTTGTGATGATTGGTGCGTTATTTAAATTGGAGCACTGGCAATATTCTACTTTGTTGTTAACTATTGGACTTGTTACAGAGGCCTTTATATTCTTTTTATCAGCCTTTGAGCCACCGACAGAAATGCCTGAATGGAGTAGGGTGTATCCTGAGTTGAAGGAAGAATATGAGATGATGGATTTTGAGGAATTAGAGACAAAGGGTAAAAAAGGGATTGGCGATTTATTCTCCAGTTCAGAACTCACTCCGGAACTTTTGGATAAAGTAGGTAAAGGTTTAAATGAACTAAGTAATACTGCAAGAGGAATAAGTGATATTTCAACTGCTACTCTCGCTACCGATATGTACGTCAAGAATCTGGGTTCTGCTTCAGCATCCATGAGTAGTTTTGCAGATATAAATAATCGTGCAAACGACTCGATTTCAAATTCAGTAGGAAATTTAGTTGAATCTTATACTTCAACGGCTCAAAAACTTTCTGAATCAGGAATAGGAACCATCGAGAAAATTCATAAGAGTGGTGAAGAGTTTTCAACCCAACTGTCTGAAACTGGAAAACGTCTGGCAGAAACTTATAATAATGCGGGACAATCGGTTTCTGCGGAATTAAATAATATAAAAGATAGTACTCAACAATATTCGGGTAATCTGGAAAAATTGAATGGAAATTTAACGGCTTTAAATTCAAATTTCGAAACTCAATTAAAAGATACAGGAGAGCAATTTCTGGCAAGCCGGAAGTTTAGCCAGGATTTAGGTGAAATGAATAATATACTGGCCTCATCGGTTGATGAGTTAAAAAAGTACAAAGAAAACGCAGATCAACTAAACAAGCATCTGGAATCGCTAAATACCATTTATGGTAATATGCTAGGTGCAATGAGTTATAAAAAGTAAACCTTCTATTAGTATGGGTGCAAAAAATTGTCCGGAGACTCCGCGGCAAAAAATGATAAATATGATGTATATAGTGCTAACAGCTATGTTGGCACTAAACGTTGCGGCTCAGGTTTTAGAAGCATTTCGGGTTGTAGATTCAAGTTTGCTGCACACTTTAAAGGCGGTTGATCAGAAGAATAATCAGATTTATTCCTCTTTTGAACAAGCTTTTATTGAAAATCCTATTAAAGTTCAGGAATGGAAAGAGAAAGCAGATTTGGTTCAAAAAAATTCATCGGAAATGATTTCTTACATAATATTGCTGAAAGAAGAATTGGTAAATTACTCAGGAAGCACAATTGTAGATGAGGAAAATCCAATTAAAACCGATGATTTTTATTTGGTTACAGGAAAAGGAGATACACTTATTATTGAAAAACAAGATGATTTAAACGGACCCTCTGAATTATTGATTACTCAAAAAAGAGCATTCGAGTTAAACGATGAAATTACTGAATTCAGAAATAATTTGGTGAGCTTGTTAGATGAAAACGATGTAGAATTAAGGGAATCGATTCTCAAAGGATTAGAAACACCAGATCCTGTATCCAACGCGAAAGAAGGCGGTGATAATAAGACCTGGGAAACACAATATTTTTTAGATAAACCTTTAGTTGCCATTCTTACATTGCTTACTAAAATTCAAATTGATGTTACAAACTCGGAGTCGAATTTAATTAACCATTTGTATGCGCAAATTGATGCTGGCTCGTTTAAGTTTAACAAATTAGGTGCGAGGGTAATTGCAAATTCAAATATTGTTTTACAAGGTGAACCATACGAAGCCGAAGTTTTTTTAGCTGCTGAGGATTCAACTCAACAACCCCAGATTTTTATTAGTAATCGTGAAGTTGAGGTTATCGATGGAAAGGCTAATTATAAAGGAAATACTACGGAACCAGGTGTTTTTACATGGAGCGGATTAATAAAGTATAAAACACCTGGTGGAGTAATAAAAAATTATCCGTTCGAGCAGGAATATCAGGTAACTCAGCCTAGTGTTACCATGTCTGCAACTAAAATGAATGTTTTCTATTTGGGAATAGAAAATCCATTTGATGTACTTGCAGGAGGAATTCCAAAGGAAGACCTTGAAGTAACAATGACCAATGGTATAATTGAAAAATCAGGGGATAAATACGTGATTAAACCCAATGAGTTGGATGAACAACAGAGACGTACAAAAGTATCGGTTTATGCAAATATTGGAGGACAACGCAGGTTAGTTGGTACTTCAGACTGGAGAGTAAAACAAGTACCTCCACCTGTTGCACAAGTTGCCGGTAAATCCGGAGGAGACATTCGTAAAGAAGTTTTGGCAATCCAAGATGGAATAATGGCAGTATTGGTCGATTTTGATTTTAATTTTAAATATACAGTTACACAGTTTAATGTACAAACTACAGATGCTGGTTATACAACTATTAAATCATCTAATTCAAATCGATTTACTCAGGAACAAAAAGATCAATTGAGCAGAGCAAAAACACAGAGTATAGTATATATTGATAATATTAAAGCAATTGGGGACGATGGAAAAACACGCGACTTGGACCCAATTTCATTCAAAATACTTTAATTATGAGAAAGTTAGTTGTATATATTGGGGTAATTGTTTTCATGCTTTTATTAGCAGTTGGAAAACAAACTAATGCACAAATTGTAAATGGTGCTTTTCAGCGCACAGATATTTACCAGAAAAAACCTATGCCGCTACCTACAGTTCGCGAAGCAGATGTATTTTGGTCTAAAAAGATATGGAGGATTATTGATTTGCGCGAAAAAATAAATCAACCGCTTTATTATCCTACCGAAGAGATGGAGGGTAGGTTAAATTTAATTTCAATTTTATTAAAGGGAGTTGAAAATGGACAAATTACGCCTTACGATGCAAGTTTCGACGATGATTTTAAAGTACCAATGTCTTTTGCACAGGTGAAAGCATCGTTTGGTGCAGAAGCTACGCAGGAAGAAAAAATAGATTTTGATACAGGCGAACGCACAATGGTTACGGTTCAGGGAGAAGTACGCCCCAACGATATTAAACAGTACATGATTAAAGAAGAGTGGTATTTCGACAAACAAACATCAACTCTTAATGTGCGGATTATTGGAGTTTGTCCAATTCGGGAATTTGTAAGAGCTGGTGATGCTTCAGGAGAAGTACAACGGCAAAAATTATTTTGGGTTTACTACCCCGAAGTTAGATCTCTATTATCAACTAATTTGGTTCTTAATCCATACAACGAAGCTCGTCAGATGTCATTCGACGATGTTTTTATCAAGCGTTTTTTCAATAGTTATATCGTTCAGGAATCCAATGTTCTTAACAATCGTGAGATTAGTGCCTACTTAAGTGGGAAGAATGCAATGCTTGAATCGAAAATTATTGAAGAAAAAATATTCGATTTTGAACAGGATCTCTGGGAGTATTAATTCAGCAGAAAATAAGAATGTAACCTTATGTTTTCATAAGGTTTTTTTTTGAGAGAATAAACCAGATTGGACTGCGTTTAAAGAATAAATGAGTTGATGATGAGAAAAGCCACAATATATATAAGTATTGCCCTCGGGTTGCTTTTCTATTCATGTCAACAATCGAATATGTACCATCCCGAGCGTGAGCAAAAGAAAGACGATTGGTTTGAACCGTCGCCTTATGGAATGGCATATATTCAGCGTGGTGCATTTACAATGGGCCCCACCAGCGAGGAGGTATCACAAATAAACAATTCTACAAAAACAGTGTCGGTAGAAGCATTTTGGATGGATGATACTGAAATTACTAATAATGAATACCGTCAGTTTGTATATTGGGTGCGTGATTCAATTGCAAGGAAACTACTTGGCGAAACTTATACTGATTTTGCAATTACGGAAAGTGTTAGTGGTGTACCATTAGATGAACCAACAATTAATTGGTACGAAAAAATTGATTGGAACGATCCCGAATTTCAAATGGCGATGGATGAGTTGTACATTTCGGAAGAAGAACGGTTTGTGTATAGAAAAGAGGTTGATACGCGAAAATTAATATATGACTATTATTGGGTAGATTTCAAACAGGCTTCAAAGAGAAGTAACAGTTTTGATTTTGAAACTCAAAAATATAGAGGATCTATTATTGATAAGGATGGAGAAATAATACCAATTGAAAATAGAAGTTCCTTTCTAATGCATGAATCGGTTCCGGTTTATCCCGACACCCTTTGTTGGATAAGGGATTTTGCTTACACTTATAACGAACCGTTTACCTTAAAATATTTTTCGCACTCTTCTTTCGATGATTACCCGGTTGTTGGTGTTTCGTGGGAACAGGCAAATGCTTTTTGTAATTGGCGTACAAATTTAAAAGCAGTTGTGTCCACTCGTTTTAAAGAAACTCCAGCACACGACTACAGGCTTCCTACGGAATCGGAGTGGGAAATGGCTGCTCGGGGAGGCTTGCGGAATTCGTTGTATCCATGGGGAAATTATTATGCCAGAAATGGAGAAGGTTGTTTTGTAGCCAATTTTAAGCCCCGACGAGGAAATTATGTGGCCGATAGTCCAACAACAACAACAGCCATGCAAGTTGGCGAATTCGACCCCAATCCATTTGGATTGTATGATATGGCAGGAAACGTGTCAGAGTGGACAAGTACAGCTTTCTTTGAAGCGGGTTACGATGTTATTGACGATTTAAATCCGGAATTGCAATACAATGCTAAAACTGACGATCCCCCCGTAATGAAACGTAAAGTTGTGCGCGGTGGTTCCTGGAAAGACATGTCGTTTTTCATTCGGAATTCAACCCGAAGTTTTGAATATCAAGATACGACAAAATCATTTATTGGCTTTAGATGTGTTCGAACATCATTCCGAAATGATCTTCAGAATTATTAGAACATAAAACTCAACCCTGAAAACATGGTTGCTTCCGGCATTGTGTAATAACGATTCACTTCATAATTTTCTCCTAATAAATTCTCTCCACTAATAAATATTTTAAGCTTCGGAGTTAAATTGTAAGTAGCTTTTGCGTTTAACAGGGTATAATTAACTGTATTTATGGTAGAAGAAGGATCATTGTCAAGATTTGAAACTTGTTGAATACTAGCCATTAATTGTAGTTTTTTAATTCGATAATTTACATTGAAAAAAAGGTGATGTTCAGGCGATGCAAAAACCGGATTTTCCATGTTGATATAGCTGTAGGTTGCATTTAGTTTTAGGTTTTTTGTGGGTTCAGCATTTATGGCAAATTCAATTCCTTTGTTATGCACTTCACCCGAATTAAGTAATCCTTGCATCGGAACATTTACAATAAGATTATCGCCATTAACTGCATAAATGGTTATTTCTGCATTCAATTTATTGTCAAAAAATAATTTAGAAATACCAGTTTCGTAACTAATTATCGTTTCCGGATTTAACTCTGGATTTGGTCCCCAAAGAAATAACTCGCGTATTGTTGGACTTCTAAAACCTTTTGAAATAGTTCCTTTCCAGGTGGTTAATTTACCAACCGTAAAAGCAAATCCTGCCGATGGAATCCATTGTGTTCCATAAACACTGTGATTTTGAAAACGCAGGCCGGCATTCAACGTTAATTTCTCTGCCAGAGTTTGCTGAATAAATGCGTAGGTACCAAATTCGTTTATGGTAGTATCGGCAATCACAATTCCATTTCCACCCATTGCTAATGTATTCTCTGCAAATCCTCCATAATTCATATAATCTACTCCAACAGTAATACTATTTCCTTCAAAAAGATGAAGGGATTCGTATATATTAATTCCGTAATTGTGGTCGGTTGAATGAAAACCATCAGTAATATCGTGCTCTCCAAAATTGTTAAATATTTTAAGGGCGCCCGATGCTTTTTCAAATTCATTTAGCACGGTAAAAGCCCAATATCCACGTAGTATATCAATTCTTTGTCCCGGATTTGCATTCAGTGTATCCGGTCCCGGATCGGCAGCTTCGAATGTAGCAAGGCTTAAATCTGCGGAAGCATAAAAATGCTCGTTAATATCGAACCCCAATTTCGTATAACCATTGTTTATTTTGAAGTCAGAATGTTCTCGATTCCCTTCGGTTTGGTTGTGATTAGCAGAAACAAAAGCACTAAATTTATTTTTCTTGAACCCAATGGAACCAACGTATTTTTGAGTGTCAAATGAACCGTAAGAAGCTTTTACATTTCCATGAACTCCTTGTTGCGTTTGTTTTTTTGTGATAATATTGATTACACCACCCATTGCATTCGATCCGTATAAAATTGATGCCGGACCGCGAATTACTTCAACACGCTCAACATCGGAAGCAACATACGAATCGGGAAGTGGGTGTCCAAAAATCCCCATGTATTGTGGGTGTCCATCGATGAGCATTAAAACTCCGGTTGTTGGATTTCCTCCAATTCCGCGAATTGAAATTTGCCCGGCAGAACCGGCAGCTACGCCAAAACCTGCTACTCCGCGTTCAGTAACAAATAGTCCTGGTACACGACCGTTCAAAAGGGGTAAAATAGAAGATTCGTCGGATTCCTCTATTTGGGCGCGATTAACTACTGAAACTGACATTGGTACACTATTTCGATTTACTTTTGTTGGTGTTCCCGTTACCACAACTTCGTCGATTTGTATTGTGTCGGTTGAGAAATTTATTTGTGCCGTGGCAAAATTCTGCAAAGCGAAAAAAGCAATTAAGAATGTGCTTATTTTAATAAGGCAATGTTGTTTAATATTCATTTAATAGTGTTACTTATTATGATGTTCGTGTTACTCGGTAATCAAAAAAATAGGTATATAGTTATTGTTTTATTTCTTGTTCTTGCTGTCAACCTTTGAAGAAAGGCTAAACAGGGATTTTATTCAGCTTTACTCATTACTAATTTTCCATGTTGAATTCCTTTGATTCCAATTAATTTATCGGAGATTTCGGTCAATTTTCGGGAAGGGCCTTTAACTGCAATTATTTGAAGAAAATTTATTTTGTTCAAATAAAATCCTTGTGTTGAAAGTACAACATCGTTATAATCGAATTGAATTTCAGAGGATTTTTTAAGTATATCTTTTTTTTCATTATTAAATACAAGCACAATTGCACCGGCAACAATGTTATCGCATTTCCATTTTTCTTCCACTCTATATTTCTCAATTAGGTGGCGAATAGCTTGTGAACGGTTGGAAAAGGCATTTTCCGAAACGTACTCGTCAAGTGCTTTTAAAAGTTTTTCATCCAACGAAACTCCAAATCTGGATACGGACATAGTGTTACTAATTTTGTGAATCGTGACACGAATATACGAAATCAGAGTTAATAAAAAACCAATTGAATAAAAAATAGTAGAAATTATACCTAGTTAGATATGAAAAACGGAGATTGTTAACTGCTTACTTTTCTTTTTCCCAAATTAATTTTTTTCCAAAACCGAGTCGGTTGTCGGTCATTTTAATATAACTGGGTTTTACAATCCAAAGAAAGGTTTTCATGAGCAAAGCGTAAGGAAACCTTTTTAAGTATTTTTTTTTTGCAATTGAAGTGAGCTCTTTTTCCGGTCTAGTCATAACTCCATTAAACTGAATCCCTTGTATTTTCCCAATAGTATTAGTTTCTAAGACAACACTTCCTGCAACATTTGCATTGGATAAAACATCTTGGACGTGTTTGGTTTTGTCATCAGAGGTAAAAACAAAGCAGTTTTCTTCTTCCAAATAAATATAAAAACAGTTGGCACACCATGGATTATTCTCCAACGAAGTTGCCAAAGTTAGTACGTGGTGTTCATTTATAAATTCAACAATTCTTTTCTCTGGATTATTCATGATAAAAATTAAGAGGCAAAAATACTATTTTACTGTTTTATAATTTGCTTTTCGTAGGTTTTATGAGAAGTTATTAGGTGCAATATATAAACTCCTTTTGGCAAATTATTGAACTGAAATTCTATTTTGTGTCCTTTGGTTTTCTGCAATAATTTTCCTTCTGAAGTAATAAGTCGGGTCTCTTTAATTCTTTCGTTACTTGGTAAGTAAATTTTTATCCTATCTTCAAAAGGGTTGGGATATATTAAAATATTGGAAATTGTTTCATCAATTTGGGTATTTACGATTTCTGCTGTTTTGGAAACCAGCCAATACTCAGGGTCGATTTTTAACTCAGCAACTTTGAATTCAGGCTCAACAATAAACTCCTGATTATTTGCAGTATGAATTAATTTGAAATCAGCAGAATCTGTTTTGTTCGTATTGTAAACCCTAATGGGAACCGGCATTTCAAAAAAGTTCACCGATTGATGCGAGGTCGTTTGTGAAAGTGTAATTTTAAGTAAATTCGTTTCGGTTTGCACGAAATTGGCTGAATATATTGGAAATCCTTCACCATATAACCAATCGTTAAAAAATGCTGTTAACGAAGTATCTCCGGCATTTTCCATGTGTTTAATAAACTGATTCGATCGGGCAAAACCATTGGCAATTTCGGGGTCGTTAAAATAGTTTTGCATTCCCATGAAGAAATCATCATCTCCCAAAACCCAACGTAACATGTGTAAAATATATGCTCCTTTCGAGTATGAAAGTCGTCCGCTGAATAGTGTGCCAATGGAAGTTGTGTCTGATACAAAGACAGAACCACCTGGTAAACTGACAATTTGCTCAATAGTTAATCTTTTCCAGCGCGGCCACCAAATCTCATCTAAGAGATGTTCGTATGAAAGACCGGTGAGATAAGTGGCAAATCCTTCGTTTAGCCAGATATCTTGCCAGCTTTCCAGTGTAATATAATCGCCAAACCATTGATGTGCAAGCTCGTGAGCTACGAGTCCGAATTCAAAATTATTCATAAAGCTCATGGTTTGATGTTCCATTCCGCCCCCCCAGCCAAATTGTGCGTGTCCATATTTTTCATTGGCAAATGGATATTTTCCGATTAGCTGGTTATAGAGTTTAATTATTTCGGCAGTAACCGGTGTCTTTTTTTTGGCTGTTGTCAGGTTTTCAGGGTAAACATAGTTGAGAATTTTGATTTGACTGCCATCGTCCAGTTCCAAATAATCGGAGTAGTTGACGTAATTGGTAACGGAAATAGCAACCAAATATGTGGCAATTGGAAAGCGGTGTTTCCAGTGCATTCTTCTAATTTTATTGTCAACAGTTTCGGAAACCAAAACCCCAATGCTTGCTGTTCGGAAAGAATCGGGTGAGGATACAATAATATCGATGGAGTCTATTTTGTCGATGAGTGACTGCTTGCAAGGCCACCATTCCATTGCGCCGTAAGGTTCCGACAATGTCCAGATATTTGGTACTCCGGAATGCATTGTTTTCGAAAATGCACCAAAACCTGAATTAGTTGGGGTACCTTGATAATATATTGAAATAGAATCGAGTTGACCTTCGTCTAAACTTTCGGATAAAGGCATTTGTATTTTATTTTGACCTTGGGTGAAAATTATTTTTTGACGATTGTGAACTACCGAATCTACTGTCATTAAGGAGTGAAGATCAAAGTCTATTTCAGATAAATTTTGTGTTTTACTTTTAAAATAAGTTGTAACAACTCCTTTAATATAAATTACATTGGGATTAATTTCCCACTCCATTCTTTGGTAGACCACATCGGTTAGTGCATAATTTTGGCTTTCAATAAAAGCTGATTTTATTTTTAAATTGGATTTTTCCTGAAAAGCTATTTTGTCAAAAAAATCGGGATTTGGTTTTTGGGCAAAAGTTGAAAGAATTATAAATGTGAATAATAACAATAATCTAATTTTCTTCATGCCGTAAAAATACAAAAAGAATTGTTCTGAAGATTCTCTAAAACAAAAAAGCGGATTTCTTCAGAAATCCGCTTTTTAAAAATATTAAAATGAATTATTTTTTGTCTAATTCTTTCCAAACCAAAGCACTTGCACCAACAATTGCCGCATCACCTGCTTTTAATTTAGATGGTAAAATTGGGATTTTATCTTTAAAAATTGGCAAAAGATGTTTCTCCATATTTTCTTTTGTTGGTTTGAAAATTAAATCGCCTGCTGCAGTTGGTCCTCCAAATAAGAATATAGCTTCAGGACTTAAATGATGAACAGTGTCAGCCAATCCTTGTCCTAACCAAGCCCCTGTTTTTTCAAATACTTCCAATGCAATTTTATCTTCTTTAACAGCTGCATCGTAAATCATTTTAGAGTCTAATTCTTTGTACGATTTATCTGCCAACAAGCTGTCGTTTGCATTGTAGTGTGCCATTAATTCAAAGGCAGTACGTTTCATCCCCGGAGCCGAACAATATGCTTCTAGATGACCAAGGGCAGAGCATCCGCATGGACGTCCGCCAGGAACTAATGTAGTGTGTCCACATTCACCGGCAAATCCGTCATTACCATAAACAAGATCTCCATTTACAACTAACCCGCTACCTACTCCAGTGCCAAGGGTGAACATCACGAAGTTTTGCATGCCTTTTGCTCCTCCATAAATCATTTCGCCAATTGCGGCAGCGTTAGCATCGTTTGTTAATGCCAAAGCTTCCATGTTTGGAAAATGATCTCGAAGCAGTTTTACCAAATGCACTACACCTTGAAAAGAAAGATTTGGGGCATATTCAATTGTTCCGTTATAGTAATTTCCATTGGGAGCACCAATGCCAATTCCAAGAACCTGAATATCTGCATTTAGCAATTTTACAGACTTAATTTGTTCATTAATTGCATCTGCTAAATCTGAAATATATTTGTTTATGTCGCCGTGTGAAGGAGTTGCAATATTCTTCTTAACCATTACATTCCCTTCCGGGTCCACCACACCAATGGAGGTATTTGTACCTCCAATATCGACACCAATAGCAACCTTTTTCATATTTTTATTTATAATTGAATAATAAATTAAACCAATCTCAATTAACCTTTTTGTTTTACTTTAGAACCCATTAGAGCATAATACAAAATATAGATTTCACCTGCTATTACGAGAGTCCAGGTCCATACCCAGTTGCCTCCCATTGCATCAGCCATCATTCCTTGTAACAAAGGCAGAATTGCTCCACCGACAACACCAATCATCAAAGCACCTGAACCCTTTGAGGTATATTTTCCAAGGTCTTTAACAGCCAGTGAAAATATGGCTGGCCACATAATTGAGTGAAGTAATCCGATAACTACCAAAAACCAAGGATTACCCGTGACCATTGATATAATTATCAAAATTGTAGCTCCAACAGAAGTAACAACTAATTGAGTTACTGCCGATATTTTACTTATTGTACTTCCTACCAAACGACCTATCAACATACCACCCCAATACATCGTCGCCATTATAGCTGCCGCTTCTTTAAAACTACCACCTAACCAGTCGGCATACATATTTATATTGGCTCCAATAGCAACCTCTACTCCAACATAAAAGAAAATTCCAAGAACACCTAATTTTAAATGAGAGAAAGACCAAATGCTTTTTTCCAAATTTTGGCCACTTTCATTTGTAGTTCCTGCGATATTTGGCAATGATAATTTACCAACAATTACCACCACAACAGCAATGGTTACTGCCAATGCAAGAAATGGGATAAGTACTTGATTGATTTTAACATCGCTAATGGCGACACCACCAAATACAATTCCTGCCACAAAATAAGGTGCCAATGTTGTACCTATTGAGTTTGAAGAACCTCCAATTGTTAAACGTTGAACAGCACTTGTTCCTTTTACATCACACGCTGTTAAGTAAGGATTAATAACTACCTGCATAATCGTAGCTGCTGAACCAACAACAAAAGAACCAATTAAAAAGATGAAAAAACCGAGTGGAATTTTACCAAGCATAATCGGATTTTCAACTGAACCTATCCATGCCGAACCAGCACTAATAAGAAGTCCCACAACCATAACAATCAATGCTCTGATTAAAGTTTTCTTGTAACCAAAAGCATCAACCCATTTAGAACCAGTTCCACCCATAACCGGATAAGCTAAAAACCAGGTAAACGTTACTAAAATTGATAACGTGTTTTTAATGCCTTCAACACCACCAAGGAATGCAGTTTCCAATGGTTTTTGAAATTGTTGAAATACCACGGTTAGAAAACCTACAATGAAAAATAAAAATACCATCGTAATAAATGGTCCTACATAATTTGTTTGCTTGTTCATAGTTTTATTAAAATTAATTATTTTGATTTTAGAAAATATTATACAGATTGTTTACTTCAATTTAGAAAAAACTCCTTTAAGTGGTAGCCTTTATGAAAATGTTTAAATTTTTATTTTACTGATTTTTTATTGCATCACAAATAAAGAGAAAAAAAACCATTACCCCAAAAAAACTATCATTCTCGGGTATTTTGTTATGGATTGGAAATGAGTATGTTGAGTGATTTATAACTTTTTTTAACACACACTTCTTCCTTATTTGTTCTGAATAAAAACAATAATATCAGCTTAATTATCAAAAAGGTCAAAATTCTATTTTCGAATGATTTTATTTGCCGTTAAAACCGATATATAAAACTGCACTAATTGAGCAAATGTCATTATATTGTCAGATACTTCCTGATACAAGAACAGTATTATCTTATGACGAAATAATTCGACGTTTTTATCAATTTTTCATGCATTCGATTACACCCAAAGAATGCCACATTAAAGATTAATTGTAGTTTTGTACAAGAATAAAATCATGCGGGAAATTGGAAAAGCAATATTGAAAGTTTTGGGTTGGATTCTTTTGATTCCGGTTTACATTTATAAGTATGGAATTTCGCCACTTACTCCTGCATCATGCAGACATTATCCAACTTGTTCAGAATATGCTGTTCAGGCTCTAAAAATTCATGGCCCTTTTAAAGGATTTTGGTTGGCTTCCAAACGAATTTCAAAATGCCACCCATGGGGAACGCATGGCTATGATCCTGTTCCACCTAAACAGAAAAAAAAGACAGAATAAAAAAGTGACAATAATTTTTTAACTGTCACCCATTTTTATTGTCAGATTTCAGAAACATAAAACTAAATTTGTGTTTATTTGTTTTAAGTAGTGAATTTTAATTGGATTGAATGAAGAAAATTATTTTGATATTTGCCATTACAGCTGTATTGTTCTCTTGTAATGCGGGTAAAACCAAAAAGAAAGAGTCGGGTAAAAAGGTGATTACTGTGAGTATTTTACCGCAAAAAACATTTGTTGAAAAAATTGCCGGTGACGATTTTGAGGTAAATGTGTTAATTCCTTCCGGTGCCAGTCCGGCTGCTTACACCTTGCTCCCTTCGCAACTAAAAGATATTTCACGATCGGTTGTTTGGTTCCGAATTGGTTATATTGGTTTTGAGTATTCGTGGAAAGAAAAAATAGAACAAGCAAATACAAGTATGTTAGTGGTTGACCTTTCGGAAGGCCTGGATTTAATTGCTGACGAAAAGGAACAGCACGGCGACCATATTCACATGGGAGGTGTTGACCCGCACATTTGGATGTCGCCTGTTTTGGTGAAACAAATGGCAAAACGAATTACCGATGTTTTATCTGATTTGAATCCTGAAAAAGAAGCTGTTTATAAAGCCAATTGCCTGAAATTCGTCAATGAAATTGACAAACTCAATATTCATATTACGGGTTTATTAAAAGAATTTAAAGGCGGGAAAGTAATTGTTTATCATCCCAGTCTTTCCTATTTTGCACGCGATTATGGGTTGGTGCAATATTCTCTTGAGCCGGGTGGAAAGGAAACAACTCCGCAACATATGGCAAAAATAGTTGATCTTGCTAATAAAGAAAATATTAGAAAAATTTATATCCAAAGTGAGTTCGATCGTGAACATGCCCGAGTATTTGCCGAAGAAATTAAGGGTGAAATAATTCAGATCTGGCCATTAAATCCAGATTGGCAAAACAATTTGCTCGAAATAACAAAAACGCTTGTTGATAATTTTCAGGAATAAATAATACATTTTTTTGCATGAGGTTTTATACAAGAAATACATCGTTTTCATTCATTCCCAAAAAATAACTGTTGTTTTAATGGAAGCCTTAATAAAAATAGAAAATTTAACGGTTGGTTACGATAAACAGCCAGTACTAAAAAATGTAAATTTAGATATTTGTGAAAACGATTTTATAGGTGTAATTGGACCAAACGGGGGCGGAAAAACTACGCTTTTAAAAGCAATTTTAGGATTGCTAAAACCTTTTAAAGGAACCATTGAATTCAGAAAAGATATAGATGGGAATAATAGACAAATTGGTTATTTGCCACAGGTAAAACATATTGATCGTAAATTTCCGATTACTGTTTTCGATGTTGTTCGCTCCGGATCCATCATGAAAAACCAGTTTAAAGGAAATGTTCAGATAAAATTGAAGATTGAGAAATTATTGAATGAAATGGGAATTTCAAACATTAGGAATAAAGCAATTGGCGAACTTTCCGGTGGACAAATGCAACGTGTATTTTTATGTCGTGCAATTTTGAGCGATCCAAAAGTTTTAATTCTTGATGAGCCAGACACTTTTGTTGACAACCGTTTTGAAGGAGAATTGTACGAGAAATTACGCTTATTGAATAATGATATGGCTATTGTTTTGGTTTCTCACGATATGGGAACCATCTCTAGTTATGTAAAAACAATTGCTTGCGTTAATGGCGACCTGCATTATCATCCCAGTAGTAGTATTTCGCAAGAACAATTGGATGGATATAAATGCCCGATTCAGGTTATATCACACGGAGAAATTCCACACACTGTATTAAAACATCATCATTAAATATGAACGGAATTATTGAACTGTGGGACACTATTGTTGAGCTGTTTGCATACGATTTTTTCAAGAAAGCTTTTTTTGCGGCTGTTTTTGCCAGTATTTCGTGTGGAATTATAGGTGGATACATTGTTTCCAAGCGGATAGTTTTTATAAGTGGTGGAATAACTCATGCATCGTTTGGAGGTATTGGGTTGGCTTTTTTGTTGGGATTTAATCCGCTAATTGGAGCGGTTATTTTTGCTGTATTGTCGGCATTGGGAATTCAATTTTTTACAAAAGTTGCCGAAATACGCGAAGATTCTTCCATTGCAATTTGGTGGTCGTTGGGAATGGCTCTGGGAATTATTTTTATTTTCATGACACCTGGTTACACGCCTAATTTAATGAGTTATCTTTTTGGGAACATCTTAACCGTAACCGTTTCTGAGTTGTGGTGGATGTTTATTTTGAACGTGGTAATCATCGCTTATTTTGTTTTCCTTTTCAGAAAAATATTGTACATCGCCTTCGACGAGGAATTTGCTCGTGCTGCCGGGTTGCGGGTATCATTGTTCAATTATCTGACAATGATTTTAATTGCGTTAACCGTGGTTTTAAATATTCGGGTTGTAGGAATTATTTTAATTTTATCGTTGCTTACTATTCCGCAAGCAACGGCAAATTTATTTACCAACGATTTCAAAAAACTGTTAATCCTCTCTACTGTTTTTGCTTTTATTGGAACAACTTCTGGTCTATTTATTTCCTATTTTTTAGATATTCCATCGGGTGCCGCTATTATTTTTACATTGGTAATAATGTTTGGTGTAGTCAGGTTGTCGAAATACTTTTTTAAATGATTTTGGGGAAAAAGGAAAAGTTTTATGTCTGTTCAGCGTGTGAATTCAAATTCTCCAATTTAGATGTTGATAGAACTTGCAGTAATTGTTTTGCATGCACCGGCTGCGAAATTTATATCTGTCCTTCTTGTGGCGAAGAAGTTGTAATTATATCTATGAAGCCAATGAAAAAATCAGAAAAAACGTAGAATTTATATAAGGATATTTCAAAGTTGAAAATATTTATAACAAAAAGAAGGATGTTTTAGAAATGAACAGAAGATGCTTACATAGTTTGTTTCAAAGTAAAAAAATTACTATTTTGGCATAGTGTTTTAGACACAAATCAATTCGGAATTATTAGGTAAAACTGCCCACACTGGAAACAGGTGGGCAGTTTTTTTATAGTATTTCACCCGCACATTGAGTAATGAAAAAGCATCGATCCAAAAACAACATTTCGATAACAAACTTGCCCGATTACAAAAAAATTTTCCAGTTGTTTAAGGACTGCTATTTCATTATTGGTTGTGTTCTACACTCATTCTTTTTTCTAAAGTTCAGGAAGCGTTTTTAATTCGTTTTTTTCAATATCTTTAAAATATTTGACAGTCCCAACTTTTAATTCATAAGTAGAATCTTCGTCACAAACAATCGTTCCTTTTTGGTGAAGTTGAAGGACAGAAACAGTCCACATGTGATTTATGCCTTCCTCAACAACTTTTTGTAAAGCTCTGGCTTTATTATAACCACTAACAATAATTACTACTTCTTCCGATTGCATAACTGTACCAACCCCAACGGTTAATGCCGTTTTTGGAACCTTATTTAAATCATTTCCAAAGAATCTTGAGTTGGCAATAATCGTATCGTATGTTAACGTTTTCACCCGTGTTTTTGATGAAAGGGATGATCCCGGTTCATTAAAAGCAATGTGTCCGTCAGGTCCTATTCCACCGAGGAATAATTTGATTCCACCAAGACTTACAATTTTTGCTTCATAATCGGCACACTCTTTTTCAAGGTCAGGTGCATTACCATTCAAAACATTGATATTTTTACGAGGAATGTCGATGTGGTTGAATAAATGTTTGTCCATAAAAAAGTGATAACTCTCAGGATGGTCTTCAGGGATACCAACATATTCATCCATATTAAAAGTAACTACATTCTGGAAAGAAACTTTTTTCTCTTTTACCAATTCGATTAATTCGGTGTAAGTTCCAATTGGAGAAGCGCCGGTTGGAAGTCCGAGTACGAATGGTTTTTCGGGTGTTGGTTTAAATTCATTTATTCTCTTAGCAATATAATGTGCTGTCCATTTACTTAATTGTAAATGATTGTCGTGCATTAAAATTCTCATTGTTAATCGTTTTATTCTCATTAAGGTTTAATACCTCGAGGCTTGCCTCGGGATCCAAAAATATTTTCTTCAATGCCTCGTGGGCTTGCCCCGAGGATTATTTACTTTTATAAAATATTAATTTTTTTATCGGCAACAAAACATCCTTTTCTTAATTATGCAACAATCATTTAGTTTAATGTCTAAACTATTAATGTGCGGGTACTAAACAGTCAAATGACTTAGCCGCATAATAGATCTTCCTCTCAAATCCAGATGATGTTTTAATAATTTTGTTTGCAGAATCATATTAAAAAGGGCTTATTTAACTTATAAGATTTAGTTCAAAAATACGAAAACTAAACATTAGTATTAAGCAATTTTTTTGAATATAAAATTCTGGATATTTATAAAATTCCTTCCATCGTTTTTTCCATTTTGAAGGCTTCTTCTAAAAACTCGTCAACATTTAAATCGCGGTGGAATATCATTCCATGTGTTGCGCGCAAAAGAGGTGATTCGTTTTGATAGAAGTAGTTTTTCCCCAGTAAAAATTGGATTTGTTTGTGTTGTTCGTACCAAATAGTTTGGGTAAGCTCGCTAAATTTTCCATCGAGTTGGTAACTTGGAAACGATGCGTTTACTTGTGTAACGTAACATTCGGAGAACGATTTGTTTAGTGTTGCTAAAGCATTTAGCGAAACTGGAACGATAGTTTCAACATCCCATGGATTGTATTTAAACCAAACATTTCGGTAACCTACAATGTGTAAATTGCTTAAGTCTTCCTCTTTATTCCAGGCTTCCACAGCTTTTGCAATGGCTTGCAAAACTTTATAGTGTGTGTCTGGTCCACTTCCTTGTGGATCCATTGCCAAACTGATAACTGTAGGTTTGTATTTTCTGAAATCCTCAAGAATTGGCAATACATCTCTGTCAAAGTCTGGCTGGCTTGAAAAGGCGTCTCTGGAATAAAATCCTAAACGAAGGTGATGAACATTTGATACCATAACTCCGTAATGTGCCCAAACCAGTTCTTCTTCAAATTCCCGAATCATTCCTTTCAGCTTTTGAATTTTTGGCGGATTTTTACCTCCGTCGTAACTGTTTTTAAGAATGGTGAGAATTTCGTGAATGATTTCCCCCAGTTCTGCTTTATTTTTTATTCCCCATATAGCAACCAGTGCGCGAATTAAACGGTGGCAAACCCCACGTCGCTTTTCTTCCTCGTCGAGTGCAGCAATATTATCCAGGTAATGATAAATATCTTTGTCCCATTTATATTTATAGCCGTCTATAAAAAAATCTGGAAAATTAATCATTTCAATATTCTCTTGACTTATTAAATCTTTTGTATCAATTAATAAATCGTAGAGAAAAGTATTGGTAACAGCCGTAAATCCCGAAGTTAAAACAGAAAAATGCATTTCGTTGGTTGCATCCCTTACCTGGCGATTAGTGCATGGCATTATTCCCAGCATAATATCATCGTGGTGTGGGCCAGTATGATAATATACTTGATTGGAATGTTTTTCCATACCCTTTTTCATTTTCGCCAAAATTGAATCGATAACAGACTGAACTGTTTTCTCGTTCAATCCGGGAATCATGCTGCAATATTTGTCGGTTTTTAAGTCATCCAATTCCAATTTTGGACCAAATTTGTTTATCTTTTTACAAAGATCCATTACAGCGCGCTCTGTTTTCTGATGTGTCCATTCACCATCTTTATAGAAATAATTTATACTATCTTCCAGTTTTACGGCAGCACCGTCGGTTAAATAAAAGCGACCATTTTTTAATTTTTGAAGTGATGTGGCTGGTGAAGTTACTTTTGGTTTGCTCTCCAATGCATCTTTAATTGTATCCGCAATTGCTTCTCCGGCAGCGAAGATAATTGCTTTAGTATCGGGATTAAAACCAATTGTACCCAACCCAATTGTAATAACTAATCTGTTTTTTGAAACTTCAATTCCACCAAGATCGGCTGCAGTAATCGCCTGAGTTTCAAAGTTTGTTTTAGTGAGTCTGGTAGATGAGAAATGGTCGGTTCCTCGTGTGTTAAAAGCAATGTGCCCATCAGGACCTATTCCTCCAAGGAAGAATCCGATTCCGCCTTTTTCACGAATCTTATTCTCATATTTTGAACACCAGTCGTCAATTTTAAAAAGCGAATCTTTTTGTAATTGCTCATGATGTGACTTTGCTTCTCGAAAACGCAGTGTTAGATCAATAATATAATCTGGAAAAATTTCGGTAAAATGTTTGTTTTCAGCAAGCACAATTTCTTCTGAATTGATAAGCAGTGCATTCTCCTTTTTTAATCCAAATCCATCGATGTAATACTTTTGGGCATAGTTACAGAGACTGTTGTGTTGCTCTGTTTTAATTGGATAGAATTCGCCCATTTGCACAAATTGAAGTTCGCCCAAATCAGGTTTTTTGAGGTCGCTTAAATTGAATTTTGCCAGAATATCTTTTCCTTTTTTATTATTCCAATTGTCAAGAAGCAAGTGGGTAAACTGTATAAAATGCTGTGCTGTTTTTCCAGTTGGTAAACTAATTACTCCGTTAGGATTTTCTCCTGCCCATTCCAAAAAGCTTAGAGCTGAAAGTAAACCCAACTGTGGAAAACTTTCGACGGTAATATAAGGAAATTGGGTTGAAATGTCTTTTAATTTGGCTTCCTTAAAAAAAGCCTTTTCAACTTGTGTGAAATTTAAAATCATAAAAATTTATTTTGAGAATGATATTTTTTCCAATGCATAAGCCGCGGCTCCCATTGTACCTGCTTTCGATCCTAATTTGGAAAATTCAATTTTAGTATCGTTACTAATATCTCTGTTGCTATATGTATTTAGGGCTTGTTGGATTGGCGCAAGAATAAATTGATTAGCTTCTGCAACACGACCTCCAATAATTATCAACTCAGGATTAAAAATTTGTAATAAATAAACTATCCCGCGACCTAACCAATGTCCTACCTCTGTAAATATCGATATAGCAAATTGGTCTCCCGAATTGGCTGCTTGAATTACTGTTGCAATTTCGATGCTATTTAAATCGTTGTTAACGAGTTCTTTAATTAACGATGAATTTCCATTTTCTATTCCTTCTTTTGCCAATCGGGCAATTGCATTTGCCGAAACAATGGTTTCCAAACAACCTTGTTTTCCGCATGTACAAAGTACTCCGTTATCAACAATTGGTAAGTGACCAAACTCTCCGGAGTAGCCTGATTTACCCATGTATAGTTTTTTATCGATTATTATTCCAAGTCCTAAACCCCAGTCGGCTTGCAGCATAAGAACATTCCTTTTGCTTTTTGCCAATCCGAAATGTTGTTCTGCAAAAGTTCGAACCTTTGAATCGTGTGCAAAATAAACTGGAATTTCAAATATCTTTTTTAGCTCTTCAGACAAATTAGTAACCTGAGGGAAATAGGTTTTATTAATTCCTAGTTTCTGATTAATTAACCCGGGAAGTTCGATTCCTGCGACAAGAATTTTATCGTATGAAATATTGCTCTCTTTTACAACCTCCTTAAGTTTATTGTGTACCCGCTTGAAGATGGCAACATCAGATTGCATTTTAATGGGAAAATAGTGAGGCCCACTTACCTCTTTGTTGTTGCTGTTAAAAATGGAAATAATTGTTCTGTTAACATTAATGGTTACACCAACAACAAAAAATCCATCTTTTATTAATCCGTAAATATTTGGTCGACGACCCCCGCTTGAGTCACCTCTTCCCAAATCCTGAACTAATCCATCATCGATTAATTCGATTAAAAGGCTGTTGACTTTTGGTGTACTTAGTTTAATTTGTTTCGAAAGTTCAGAATTGGATAATGGACCGTTAAAATAAATGGCCCTCAAAATTTGCTTTTTATGGCCTGTCTTTTTTAGTTCAATTGCCTGACTTTGATTGCCGTTATTTTTAAATAAATTTTCCATATTATATCTTGAAACAAAGATCAGAATAATATAAATGTCAAACAAGATTCTTTTAAAAAAAATTAAAAAGAATACGTTAGTTTTGCTAAACTTAACCATTCGTTTACAATTCATAAATACTTTTTGTCTATTTTTTAATTATTCAATAAAATAATTGATCTTTAAAGATATTTTGTGAACGTAGAAAAATTATAAATTATGTATTTAAAAAAATTACTTCCGATTTTTATATTTCTATTGATTTTTCAAATCTCATTTGCACAATCGAGAAAGATTATTAATATTCCTGAAATTCCGGGCTATCAAACGTTAAAGTGCGATTTTCATATGCACACTGTATTTTCTGATGGTACCGTTTGGCCGACAGTTCGCGTGCAGGAGGCTTGGGAAGAAGGTTTAGATGCGATCTCTATTACCGACCACATTGAATATTTGCCTCATTCAAAAGATATTGTTTCCGACCACGATCGGTCCTACGAAATTGCAAAGCCGATTTCTGAAAAAATGGGTATTATTTTGGTGAAAGGAGCGGAGATAACCCGGAGCATGCCACCAGGACATTTAAATGCACTCTTTATTAAAAATGCGAATTTACTTGAGCGCGATGATGTTATGGATGTTTTAAAAGAAGCTCGGGATCAAGGTGCTTTTATTTTTTGGAATCATCCGGGTTGGAAAGCCCAGCAGCCAGACACAACAATATGGTGGGCAGAGCATACAAAATTTTATGAACAAGATTTATTACATGGAATTGAAGTTTTTAACAGTAACTCGTATTATCCAGAAGCTTTGGATTGGGCAAATGAAAAAAAATTAACAATGTTGGGTAATACCGATGTGCATGGCCCAATAAACATAGGTGATGGCCACAGGCCAATGACCTTGGTTTTTGCAAAAAAACGTACCGAAGGCGGAATAAAAGAAGCGCTGTTTGGTAGAAGAACGGCCGTATATTTTGACAATACATTAATAGGCGAGTCGGTGTATCTGGAGCCCTTGTTTTTTGCTTCGTTAGATATTAAAAGTGGGCCTCTGAATATTGAGAATAAAACAAGTAATTCGGTTGAGATAAAAAATAACTCTGACGTAAATTATGAGCTGGAGCTTATTCAACCGGGAGTTGGTTTCGATGCGCCCAAGAATATTACGTTAAAAGCTCATCACGTTACTTCCGTCGAATTATCTGGTAATTCGGATGAGGTGAATCGCATGAAAAAGTTAAATGTATATTACGAAGTAAAGAACATGAAAACAGGTGTTGATGAAAATCTTGTAGTAACTTTCACATTTCTAAATAATTAGTATTTAATAGTTATTGAAATGCAGAAAGAAGGAACTCGAAAAAAGGATTCTGATTTATTCGAATACTCATTGGTTGATAATGTAGAAATTTCGCCCGGTGTTTATTTAATTGCCATACAGCGAGATTTCGATTTTTTGCCGGGACAAGTAGTGAAGATTGCCATCGATCGGGAGCAACATCCCAGAATTTATAGTATTTGCAGCGGAAACAAAGAGAGTGAAGTTCGGATTCTTTTCAATATAAAAGAAGATGGTTATTTAACTCCAAAGTTGGCCGGAATGATTCCAGGAGAAAAAATATTAGTTTCAAAACCATATGGTAGTTTCTTGGGAATAGCAGAACCAGCTTGGTGGATTTCAACAGGAACAGGAATTGCTCCCTTTTATAGTATGTTTCGGTCGGGGTTTGAAACGAATAAAAAGTTGCTGCATGGGGTAAGTTATTTAAATCAGTTTTATTTTGAAGATGAATTAGAATGGGCAATGGGCGATAATTATATTCGGTGTTGTTCTCGCGAGTCTGCGTGCAATGTTATGCCAGGCCGAGTAACAGATTTTTTACAAACAGTACCCGATTTTCCGGATGTAAAATATTATTTGTGTGGCAAAGCTTTAATGGTTGTTGAAGTTCGTGACTTTTTAATTGGGAAAGGCATTCCATTTAAAAATATTCTAGCAGAAATATATTTTTAATTTGTGAAGACAAATTAATCTGAAGTGGTATCTTTCGACTCAAAATAAAACAATTATTATTATTTAAAATAATCCAATGAAACGAGCTGGAGTAATTATCTCGCACGAGAGTATCGTTATTCGGTGAGTTACACCAAGTACAATTGAAATTAAAATTATAATGAGATGAAAAAATTATTTGTAATTACTTTAGTGCTATTATTTGTAGGTGTTATTAATATTGCACAAGCACAATCTCTTGACGATGTTTTAGAAAAACATTTTAAGGCGGTAGGTCAGGATAAACTGGTCGCTGCTCAAACCTATTTTTTGAAAGCAAAAATTAGTCAAATGGGGATGGAGTTACCCATGGAACTGAAAATGCAACGGCCCAATAAATTTAGGATTGAAATGGAAATGCAAGGACAAAAAATGATTCAGGCTTACGATGGTGAAAAAGGCTGGATGATTGCTCCATGGATTAGCACAGATCCGCAAGAATTGGCAGGCGAGCAGTTGAAGCAGGCAATGGAACAGGCCGATTTTGAAGGGGAACTTTATAACTATGAAAAGAAAGGACACTCGGCCGATTTTATTGGAAAGGTGAATGTGGATGGAAAAGAAGCGTACAGAATTAAATTAACGACTGGGGATGGTAGTATAAAAAACTATTTTATTGATGCCGGTACAGATCTAATTTTTAAAGTAAAAGCCAAAGTTAGTGCAATGGGACAGGAGGTTGAAGTGGAACAGAAAATGAGTGAATATAAAGACTTTGGGGGTGTGTTTATGGCTACGAAAATGGAATCGCTTACAGCCATGGGAAATGTAAGTATAATTATTGAGGAGTTCAAAGTTAATCAGAAATTCGACGAGGCGATTTTTAAACAGCCGGTAAAATAAAACCAAATACATTTAAATATTTGATAATTTTTTGGTAGAATAATATTCTTAAAGGGCAGGAAACTGTCCTTTTTTATTTCAATTTAATCACCAGTATAGAATTCAAACAACTACAATTAAACCATTAAAATTCTTTCTTATTGTTTTGATGTATCAAAATTGAATATTTGACCCAATTGTTTTGAAAAAATACATGATAAAGGTCATTAAATGTTAATAAAATATTAAAAGGTATTAAATTGCATATATACTTTAATTATGATTCTATGTAATATATGTCACATTTATTACGAATTGTGATATTTTAAAGCTTTTTGCTTTTATATTTCACTATTCTCGTCTCAAATTGTTATAAATTGTAAAATACAATATAATTAGACCTTTAATTCTTATGTTCTTCAACATAGTATTGTGAAATAGAAGGGTTGTAATTTGCGGATGAATTAAAAAAAACTTTAAAAATTACAATTATGAAAAAATTAATGTTGACACTTGTTTCTGTGGCATTTTTAGTGGGAGGAGTTTTCTCCCAAAAAAGTTCCAACATACCTTTGATAGGATCTAAAGCGCCTTCCTTTACAACCAAGTCTACTAATGGTAAAATAAAATTTCCTGATGATTTTGGCAAAGATTGGAAAATTTTATTTAGTCATCCCCAGGATTTTACCCCGGTTTGTTCTTCTGAACTATTAGAATTGGCGTACATGGAAAAAGACTTTAAACGATTAGGTGTTCAAATTGCAGTTATTTCGACAGACGATGTGGACATGCATAAGATGTGGAAAGCCCACCTTGAAGAATTGGATTACAAAGGCAGGGGAACACAACAAATTAATTTCGCTATTCTGGACGATTCGAAAGCCACAGTATCTAAAACATATGGTATGTTGCATTCACCAACAAGTACTAGTAAAGATATTAGAGGCGTATTTATTATTGATTCGGAAAATATGGTGCGTTCGATTAATTTTTATCCAATGGAGGTCGGAAGAAACATGACTGAAATTGTTCGTATTGTTGAAGCACTTCAAACCACGGATGCAGAACAGGTATTAACTCCAGCCAACTGGAATGAAGGCGACGATGTTATGGTTCCGTACTTTCCTTACACAAAAGCACAACTGGCAGCAAATCCTGAATTAAAAGATGAATATTATAACATGGGCAACCGAATGTGGTTTAAAAAAGTAGCCGAAAAGTAGAAGTATTTGTACATAGGTTAAATAAAGATTTTTTTTTCATAGATAGAAAAAAATAGTAATAAACAGCTAAAAAGGGAGCAGAGGCTCCCTTTTTTTATGAAATAGTTTTGCAATCTCTGTTTTTGCCCAAGATAGTTGAAGAAACAATAAGTTTCAAACCCTGAAATTTGGTGACCTGAAAAGCTTAAATCGGGTTGAAACATTTCCAATTTCACTCAACTTCCAGATGGGTGCAGATACTTTGGGTTTCCAGTATCCAATTAATAAGTCAAACGATAAAATTCAAACTGTCAACTCATTTTTTTTAAACAAATTTCAAAAATACCGCTCAAATATGCCGATATTAAATCCACTGTTTTCTTCCAACATGTCAGTTTTTGTGCCCGATTGCACTGTTCATTTTTTTATTCAGGAAAAACGAATTCAAACGAGTAGTTCATTTGAAAATAATCAGGAGGAATAATACTGTATAATTTTTTTTTGTAAAAAAGAAATAAAGCCATCAAAGATTTTATCAACTCAAAAAAGTATAAAGCAAATAATCCTCGGGGCAAGCCTTGAGGTATTAAACCTTAATGAGAATAAAAGCATTTCCTAATATTTTTGCATTAATTAATTTTCGCATTTATACATTCATTTTACAGAAATCCTTATTTTTACAGTCTTTTAATAAAAATGACAATTACACAATTAATAACTTTTTTTCTTATTGGAATCGGATTGAGTTTCGATTCTTTTGCCGTTTCCGTTTCTTGCGGATTAATGAGGCGCGAAATTAGATTTATGCAAGCTGCCGTTGTTGCAAGTTCTTTGGCATTTTTTCAAGCAGCTTTTCCGGTAATTGGATGGCTAATTGGAAGTACCCTTAAAAATCTAATTACATCGGTTGACCATTGGATTGCTTTTGGATTGCTGGCATTTATAGGAATTAAAATGATTATTGAAGGGACGAAAAAAAATGGTACACTTACTGATTTTGATCCATTTAAATTAAGCGTTTTAATTGGACTTTCCATCGCAACCAGCATCGATGCTTTGGTAGTGGGTTTGAGTTTTGGTTTTCTGAATATGCCAATTTGGTTTCCTGTGATTGTAATTGGAACAGTTACTTTTATTGCGTCGATGTTAGGGATGTTATTTGGAAAATATATTCCGGCAAAACGAAGTCGTCAATCATTAATTTTGGGTGGCGTTATTCTCATTTCAATTGGAATAAAGATTCTGGTAGAACACCTTTGGTATTAATTATTCAATTCTTCGATTTTCAATGTTACTTTAAAGTTTTCTAATTTAATGGTTTGCACTGAAATCGGGTAGGGTGAAACATCAATCAATTCGAATGAATAGGTATCAAAAGTATCAATAGGATTATTGTACGTATTTAATATTATATTCTCTTTTAGAGGTGATTCAATTTCTATTTTTACATCTGCTTTTCCTTCCCAAACACAAACAACATCGCTTGGGCAGCGAGAATTATTTATTTCAGTAATCGAAAATTTCAGTGTATTATCGTCTGATTGATTTATTATTCCATGCTGAAATTCCTCATTAAAACCGATTTTAAAAGTATCGGATAAATCTTCGTGATTGCACGAAACAAATAAAAAGAGGGTAAAAAATACGGTTAAAACGAGATTTTTCATGATTCAAATTTATGAATAGACAGTAAAATACGCAAATAGGTTGCGTTAATAATTAAATTTGTCGGCTCAAGTTGTTATTTAAATGAAGATTGGAAACATAGAATTGAAAGGGACGCCTCTGTTTTTGGCTCCAATGGAAGATGTTACTTACAAGTCGTTTCGTTGGATGTGCAAAAAATATGGAGTCGATGTTATGTACACCGAATTTGTTTCGTCGGAAGCGTTGGTACGCAACATTGAAAAAACCAAACAGAAAATGACGTTGTTTGATTTCGACCGTCCGGTGGCCATTCAAATTTACGGGCATAATATTGAATCGATGGTTCGGGCAGCACAAGTTGCGGAAGAAGCCAGACCCGATTTTATTGATATTAATTTTGGTTGTCCCATGAAAAAAATTGTGCGTCACGGTGCGGGTGCTGCAATGTTAAAAGATTTACCCAAAATGCAGGAAATGGCGGCTGAAATTGTAAAGGCTGTGAATCTACCGGTAACAGCAAAAACACGCTTGGGGTGGACAGAATCGAGTAAGCCAATTGTTGAAGCAGCCGAACGTTTACAAGATGCTGGTATCGCAGCTTTGGCAATCCATGGTCGAACACGAGAACAATTATATAGCGGAGAAGCCGACTGGACTTTAATTGGTGATGTAAAAAATAATCCGAAAATTTCAATTCCAATAATCGGAAACGGTGATATTAACAGCGCCGAGAAAGCAAAACAATTTTTAGATGAAACCGGAGTTGATGCGCTGATGATTGGACGTGGTGCAATTGGTCGTCCGTGGCTTTTTAAGGAAGTAAAACATTTTCTTGAAACAGGCGAATTAATTCCTTTCCCGACAGTAAAAGAAGTAGTAGAAGTTTTACTGGAACAAATTCAATTAAATCTGGAATGGAAAGACAATGAACGCTCGGGAATATTAATGTTGCGCCGCCATTTTGCAAAATATTTCCCTGGATTACCAAATTTTAGGGAGTTAAAAATTAAACTTTTACGTGCCGATACCAGCAATGAAGTTCATGATATTCTGGATGAAATTGTGAAGGTTTACGGCAATTATCAGCTCAATTATTCAAATGTAAGTTTAAGATAATGGACAATAAATATTCTAAATATTATTCGGAAAAAGGGCTTTGGGAGAAGATTAAATCGGTTTCTAAGTCGGCGGGATCAAAAGTAGTTTATGCAGTGTCACTCCTTTTTTATACAATGAAAGACAAAAGTGTGAGTATAAAAACGAAGCTAACTATTGTTGCTGCATTGGGTTATTTTATACTGCCAACTGATGCGATTTTCGACTTAACGCCACTCATCGGATACTCCGACGATTTGGGAGTTCTACTTTTTGCATTATCACAAATTTCGACAAGTATCACTCCGGAAGTAAAAGAAAAAGCGCGTGATAAATTAAACGATTGGTTCGGTGAATTTAGCGAAATTGAACTTCAGGAGTTGGACGACAAAATAGCTTGATTTTTCTGTTACTTATTTTACATACATTTAGCTCATAAAATAGACTATGTTTGAATTAGATTTTTCAATGATACAATGGATTTTACTGGCATTTTGTGGTCTTTTTGTTGGAATGTCTAAAGTGGGTGTGCCGGGTATTTCAATGATCGTTGTACCAACTCTGGCAATCATTTTTGGTGGAAAAGCTTCCACCGGAATTTTATTGCCCATGTTAATGATGGCCGATTTATTTGGAGTTGGATATTATCATCGTCATGCCGAGTGGAAATACCTTTGGAAATTGCTTCCCTGGGCTTTTGTTGGAGTAGGAATAGCACTTTGGGTGGGTAATGTGGTTAACGACGAATGGTTCAAGAATATTATTGCCATTTTGGTTTTTGTCAGCATTGGATTTATGCTCTGGAAAGATCGTAAGAAAGAAAAAAAACTGTTTCCAGACACGTGGTGGTTTGCAGCTTCAATGGGAGTTTTAGGTGGTTTTGCTACCATGATTGGAAATGTAGCCGGACCTATTTTCGCTATTTATTTGTTGGCAATGCACCTACCTAAAAACAAATTTATTGGTACTGGAGCCTGGTTTTTTCTAATCATTAATTTTGCGAAATTTCCATTGCACATTTTTGTTTGGAAAACCATCCATTGGAACACATTAACGCTGGATATTATTTTGTTGCCAACCATTGCAATGGGAGCATTTTTGGGAATCTGGCTTGTTAAGAAAATTTCAGATAAAATGTATCGAACTGCAGTAATTGTAATTACGGCCTTGTCTGCATTTTTATTGTTAGTTTAAATGTTTTTAATCTCAGATTTATTACGGATTCTCATTAATTCCAGCATTTTTTCCGAGCAAGTGAGTACTCAATGAAAAATGGGCTTCAGCCCTTAATTTTTTAAATAAAATGAAACGATCATGAGAAAAAATCAAACAAGGGAATATGATTATAATTGATGGAAGTTCCCTTTCATACTGAACAGGCCAGGCAGGCATCAGTTACCTTAAAAACAAACGATATTAAACAGATGAAACATTCATGGCAAGTTAAGTTTGGCACACAGGAGGATGATTAT
>CAYZBC010000013.1:0-38852 GCA_964476535.1 uncultured Maribellus sp. | reverse complement strand
TAGTAATTTTTGACGAGGCAAGCCTCGAGGTATTTAACCTATAAGTGAATAAAAAGGAAAGCAATTTTTTGATGTTTTACCATGTTTAAATTATTCATACGCTTGCAGTTGTTAATTTATAAAAATATCATCCTGTAGTTATATATATTTTGTAAATCATTCTTATCTAAATTTAATCAATTGAAGTTTTATCTTGTTGATTCAACTTTCCTAATCCTGTTTAGTTCTTCAGTTAACTTTTCAACCATTTCCGGGTTTTCACCAATAAGATTCACGTTTTCGCCCGGGTCGCTAGCCAAATTAAAAAGTTGTGGAGTGAATGTCTTTTTTACTCTATTCAACTTATTTTCGGGCAAACCAACTGGTGGTGTGTCGTCAATATATTTCCAATCTCCAAAACGAATTGCGTGCATTCCATTTGCATCGGCAGTTACCATTACATTTCTGGGATGTTTATTATCTGTGTTTGTTAATGAAGGCAAAAAGCTAAAGCTATCGGGTGCTACATCTTTTGATTTTGGTAATTCGCCATCTGTAATATCTGCAACCGTAGCAAAAATATCAAGGAGATTTATCATATCATTTGAAGTTGTACCTCTTTTTACATTCCCCGGCCACGAAACAATAAAAGGCACCCGGGTTCCACCTTCCCAAATCGTGTGTTTATCTCCTCTCAATTCACCATTAATTTTCAAGCCTTTTTCTATCGCTGCAATTTCCGGTGCTTCAGGTCTGTTGCCGGGTATCTCTCCTCCGTTGTCGCTTGAAAAAATGACGATAGTATTTCCCATCAGATTCATATATTTTAATGTTTCGAGTATTCGGCCTACACTGAAATCTAAATCCTGAATAAAATCTCCGTAAGGACCACAATCACTCATTCCACGCATATAATCTGACGGTGTAATTGGATGATGAACCGCAACAGCAGCAAAATAAAGAAAAAATGGATTATCGCTGGATTGCTGTTTTATCCAGTCAACCGTTTTATCTGTTAAATTTCCCATTACATCTTTATTTGTACGCTGAGGTGCATCGTAACCAAGGTAAGGAGTGCCATAAAAAGTACGGGAATATGGATTCACCTTATCTGTTCTTAAACCATAAATGTGATCGTTTTCAATGAACACACCCAACATATCGCCATGGTTTTGCGGTACTCCGAAATGATAATCAAATCCTAAATCAAGCGGGCCGGGAGACATCGATTTTGTATAATCCAAAGGTTCTTTCCCATATCCCAAATGCCATTTTCCTATTGCTGCTGTGTTGTACCCGCACTCTTTAAGCCAATCGGTAATAGTAACTCTTTCGGTATCCGGCAATAGTTCGTCAATAGGATTTGTTACTCCAAATTTTAAAGGCGAACGCCACGGGTAACGGCCGGTAAGAAAACCATAGCGTGTAGGCGTGCAAATTGATGCTGGTGTACTTGCATTGGTAAAAAGCATCCCTTGGTCTGCCAATCTATTGATATGGGGTGTACGAACCAGACTTTTATCGGCTCCGTATGAATTTAAACTACTGTAGCCAAAATCATCAGCCAAAATAAATACAATATTTGGTTTCTTATTTTGCCCATTTACAACACCGATAAAAATAGTGCCACTAATTAAAAACCATAACAATAGTTTTGCAGCGAAATTCTTCATTTAACTGGTTTTAGGTTTGACGTAAAAATATATAATATTGTTTAATTCTCTCCTTAATATTAAAAAAGCAATTCTTTTTGTTGAATTAAATTTTAATTTTCAAATAATTTGTAGTAGAAAAAACTATGGTTGATTAGTAAAATGTTCCGGCAATCATAAAGATCACGAATAACCTTATAAGTGATTTTTTTTAATAATTTCTGCAAAAACATATCTCAATAATTTAGTCTAACTATTTATTTGAATCAATCAAAAGTCTTATTGTATAAATTTTCGTCTTTATCAAAACAACCTGCTGCATAAATAACTGCTTTTTTATTTTTGATTGTTATGGGTGAGTCTGCCATATAATTTATCATGCGGCTTCCCCAAATAGAAACTGTAAGTTTTTTGTCTCCTCTTATCAATAAAAAATCCCACGACATGTTTTCGGAAACAGTTGTCAACGCTCCATTCCCACCCGAAAAAGCCTCAACATTGCTTAACGAAGTATGTCCTTCGCCTTCAATAATTATTGGATGAATGTTTTCAACCTCTTCTCCAGTATTTGCTATTATAGAACCTTGTGCAATTTGCCAGTTTCGGTTTTTTGTATTGTTGCCTCTTTTTAAAATACCAACTGCCACACAGTCGAAATTAAAGTTGGTTAATTGTCCGTACGACTCTCCGTCTAACAGAATTCCACCATAAGTGCCAAAAGTAAATAGGTCGATTAATTGGGCATTGTCGGTATGATTTATAGTGTAAGCAAATGTTTTTTTAGCGATTACCGCGTCAACAACTTCAGGACTGTATTGACCCCCAATATAACGTTGTGCAGCTGGATTTACATGACAATGCAAAATCCGGGGAACATCGTAACAATAATCAATACGGATAAATTCTCCACTCATTGGATAACCGTAGCAATGTTCGAAAGTCATTAGTTCGCAGGCATTTTCACGGCTTGCATTAAAATCGAATGCCAGGTATTCACCATAAAAAGTCAAACACGAAAGATAAACTCCTTGTGCTTTGCTGGTTTGCGAAACTTTAATGGTTGCTTTATACGGAATAATAACTGTGGGGTTTTTGATGGTTTGTTCAGGATACCAAAACTGGATACCCTTAATTTGAGTTCCGGTTTCAACTGTAATAAAAGCATTTTCTTTGTCGGTTATTGCGAACACACTTCCAACGGGCTGCTTCTTGGTTTTATGAACAGTTCCGCGGTGAGTTGGCCCATGAACTCCAATTAACGAAACATTCTTTTTCAAAATAATTCCGCCATCAATATAATAAGGTTCTTCGGAGGGTTCCACAAACAAGGCAGCTCCTCTAACAGAAGCCCAATCAATGGCTTTTTGTAAATTTACTTTATTTACTGCAGCGCTGTTTTCCGGTTTTACATCAAAACTCTGGATACTTGTTTTTTCAGAAGCTTGAAGGAAGTTAAAAATTGATAAAAGTATTAGAACAAAAATTATGTTGATTTTCATAGGTTTATATTTTTAACGAATTCAATTGTTTATAGCTATTTTCACAAATACAGGTTTGTGGTCGGAAGGATAAACACCTTCAATATTATAATCCACTTTTTCATAGTATAGAACTTTTACATTTCCTTTATGTAAAATCCAGTCAATTCCAAGGCCTCCTTCAATACTGTCTTCAAACAAAAGCGGGTCATCTGAATTCTCATCTCCAATAAAAACTTGGTAAGGTGCACTGCCAGGCCGACAATTAAAATCGCCCATCAGAAATACCGGACGTTCCTTTTTCCATTCACCAAAACGATTAAGCTCATTGACTCTCTCAAGGATTAGTTTTGATGCATTCAATCTTGCTAAAGAATCTTTGCGCCCGTTGAAGTAATGTGTATTGAACACATAAAATTCCTGTGTATTGTCCCAATGTCCTCTATAATCCATTGGATGTGAGCTATTTTCACCCTCCCCAGGACTGTTAATAATTGCCAGGCGAACCCATGTAACCATTCGTGGATTTACATCCGGACCACTACCAATCACATCTGGAGTTTCTGAAAGCTGAAAACTTCCCATTTCCCGAAGGCGAAACTTATCTCGCTTAAAGAAGATAGCCATATGTTCGTCATCGTCGCCGCCTTTTCGGCCTTCCCCAACAACTACATATTCAGATAAATGCTCCATTAAATAATCAATCTGTTCTTTTAAACCTTCCTGTGTACCGATTATATCAGGACTATATTTGCGAATCATATCTACCTGCATTTCACGCCTAACTTCCCATGATGGTTTAAAAGTCGGGCTGGCAAACTTAAGATTATAACTCATCAAATTAATCGTCCTGATGTTGCCATTTTCATTATTGCCATCCTGTGCCTTTAGTAAGCATGGCATTCCAAAAAAAAGAAATGTTATAATTATAAATGCTGTTTTCATTTTCTGGTATTTTTGTTTATTCAATTATTTACGAAGTATTATCTTTTTCCCTGTTTTGCTGCTTTCACGGGCAGCTTCAAGTATTTCTACAACCGTAAAGTTAATTTCGAGAGAAGATAAATCTGTTGATGTAACTTTAGTTTCACCTTTTATAGCCGAAGCAAAAAATGTAAAGGGATCATTAAAAGGAGCTTTCGTCATGGGTATTTTTATTGAATTTTCTTTAGATTTTTCATCCAATCGGTATCTTATTGTTTCCGCATCGTCGATATAAATATATCCAGTCGATCCATAAACATGCATATCTTTTCTGTTAAAAGGCCAGTTCCACGAAGCGTGCAAAACACCTTCCATATTTGGATAGGAAAGAATAATTGTTGCATCATCATCTACTTTTGGATAAACATTGGGTTTATACTGTTTTAATTCAGCAAATACACTCAAAGGTTTTTCCCCTTTCAAAATCCAGGTAATTAAATCGGCTCCATAACATCCAAAATCGATAACTGCACCGCCGCCATTCAGTTCCGGATCGGTGAGCCAGTCTAAAAATTCACTGTTCACGCCAATTTCCTTTGGACCTTTATGTCCATCGTAAACAATAATCTTTCTCAAATCCCCCAGCTCACCATTTTTTATCATTTCGAAACCCACATAATTCGACGGATACCAGGTTGTTTCATAATTGGTCAATAGTAAAATCTTATGCTTATTTGCCAGTTCGACCATTTGTTTAGCATGTTTAACTGAAACCGCCAGAGGTTTTTCAACCATAACATGTATTCCAAGAGGAGCGCAAGCTTCAACGACTTTTAAATGCTCGTAAATTGAGGTGAATGTTATAACTCCCTCCGGCTTTGTTTTTTCAAGCATTTCATCCAAAGATTCGTAAATCAGGTCTTGGTCGATTCCGAACCTTTTGGCGTATCGATTGGAAAGCGCAGTATCTCTTTCAGCAATACCTACAATTTGAATGTCATCACGATCCATATTTCTTAGAAGTGGAACAACATGCGAATGAGATAAACCTGCAACTCCTATTCTTACAGGCATTTGGGCAAATGTTGTATTAAAAATAATACTAAAACAGAAGAAGAAAAACATTACAATTTTCATACTTATTCATTTTAAAAGTTTAATCAAATATTACCGAATCTGGAAGTGCATCCAAATCATAATACACATGCTCAATTCTATCGCGATATATCTTAACTATTCGAATACCTGAAGGATTATCACCCAAAGGCTTTCCAACCGCACTGGTAGTTACCAATTGAATATTACCAAAGCTTAATAGATTATTCCTGTGATGATGACCAGTGAAAATAGCACCAACTTCATTGATTTCAAAAAGTGAAAGATACTTTTCACGAAATTCAAGTCCAATATTTGAGTAAGATTCAGGCTCATCAACAGTTTTATTAAAAAAAGGATAATGACAAAACAGAATTGTATGTTCTACATTCTGACTTTTCTTAAATGTTTTTGTAAGCCATTTATATTGTTTCTGCTCCAATTTTTCTAATTTGGCCTTAATTAAACCACTATTGAAACCAATAAAACAAGAGCCTTTGTGTGTGAATGAAAACTTGTCACTTCCGTAGTTTTTTCTATACTTTTTTAAACTTTGTTTATCGGGAACCTTCCCAATATCATGATTCCCTGGTGTATAATAAACCGGAATTTCAGAATTTATTTTTGAAGTAATTCGTTTAAATTCGTTAATCTGGGAAACAGATTTCTGGTTGTGAACAAAATCTCCTGTAATTACTACAAAATCAGGACTTAGTTTATTTACCGCAGAAACTGCTTTCTCATATAAAATGGTTTCTTTTTCAAATCCCGCATTATTTTCAAACATACCAAACTGAGGATCTGTAATCTGAATAAAAAACCAGGGATTAGTTTGTTTTTTCTGTTGTGCTATTGTTGTTCCAACAATTGTAAAAACCAGAACCTGTGCGAGTATGTACTTTCTTAAAATCATATTTTCTTAAGCTAATAGTTTATCTAAAACTTGTCAGAATTATTGGAATTAATATCATTGTGAAATTTAAAAATTCTTCACTTCAATTTTAACTTTTTTTTTAATTGTTTTGCACTATTTTAATTTCATCATTTCAACTCCGGCAAGAAAAAGAACTCCATACAAATCCTGTGACCACAAAAATTGATGTAATTATTAATAAGAATTTTTTCATGATGAACGAATTTTTAATGCACTAATCATCCCCTTTTATTTCAAAGAATTCAGCTTTGAGTTTTTCGGCAATTTCAGTTTCCATATTAATCTGATTATTCGATTCTGTTACGTCGTTTTCAATATCATAAAGTTGATAGGGTTCCTGAAAAGGTGTTCCAACTGGTTTTGTACGCGCACCTGAACCATCACCAAAAATCATTTTCCAGTTATCTTTTCGAATGGCAAACATTCCTTTTCCTCCTGAATGATGAATTATCGGAGGCCTGTTTACATGCTCTTTTTCACCGGAAAGAATTGAGTAAAAACTGTAACTGTCTTCGGCATTACCTTCAGGTTTTACACCTCCTGTAATATCAACAATGGTTTCAAATATATCAGTCAGGCAAATGGGTTCATTTACCTTTCTGTTACCTGAAATTTGTTCTGGCCAACGAATAATAAAAGGTACCCGGTGGCCACCTTCATAAGTATCGCCCTTTATCCCACGTAAAAAACTATTTGCCTGATGGCTGCTTGCATTGTAATAAGCCAGTGTTTCATCTGTTACATGGTCAGGTTCGTTACCCGAATCAATTCTATACATGGCCGAACCATTATCACTCGCAAAAATAATTAATGTGTTGTCGTCTATATTTAGTTCTTCCAGTAATTTGAAAATTTCTCCGGCTGTCCAGTCAATTTGCGAAACAAAATCTCCATAGGGTCCTTTTCCTGAAGTCCCAATGAACTTTTCGGAAGGAATTACAGGTTTATGCGGTGCAGTTAAAGGGAAATATAAAAAAAACGGATTCTCTGTTTTTGATTCCTTTAGAATAAAACCTTTAGCTTCAACTAAAAGATCATCTAATACTTCAATGAATTCCAGACTTTTTGATTTTATACCTTCTCGCCAAAAATAGGGGAATTCTGTAGTGGGTACTGAATCAAACTCTGTATCTACAACTTCATAATTTCGAACATAAAGGTAAGGCTCAAAATCGAGGGATGCCGGTAAAACAAAGGAATAATCAAAACCATTGTTATTGGGCGAACTATTTAAAGTTTTGCTTAAATCAAATGTCTTTCCCGATTTATCATTTTCATTTGTATTTTCTTGAAATCCCAGGCCCAGATGCCATTTCCCAACAATGCCGGTAGTATAACCTTTTCCCTTTAAATAACTTGCAATGGTAGCTCTGTTCTTTTCTATCAGTGGCGTATCGTACCCTTTTAATACACCTCTTTTTAGTGAAGTACGCCAACAATACCTCCCTGTTAACAATCCATATCTTGTTGGCGTACAAATCGACGAAGGTGTATGCGCATCCATAAACATAACTCCTTCTTCCGATAATTTATTCAAATTTGGAGTTGGTATTTCCGACTTTAGATTAAAAGCCTGAACATCTCCGTAACCCATATCATCTGCTAATATGATAATTATATTGGGATAATCAGCCTTTTGTGCTACACACGAAAAGAAAATAGTTGCTACCAATAATAAAACAAACGTTTTTAAAATTCTATCCATCATTACACTTTTAACTAGTTAGCGTTAAATATTTTAAACAATCTTATTTTCTTACCGGCATTTCTTTTGAAAAAGGAATCTCGCCACGAAGCATTTTACCTGCCATTCCGGTTAACCACAAATAGTGGTCGCTGGGAACTTCTTTGTCAATGGGAACAAAAATACTTTTACCCACTGGCACTTTATGCGCACATTTCATAATTGAAGTTCCTTCATCAATCTCGTCGAACATGGCTACATAAATCATTTCGGCGCCGCTTTCGATGGCTCCGGCAATTTGTTTCCAATAAAATTCACCTTTATTCCTCGGAATCTTATCAGAGATTTCATTTGGTTTCATGTTGTACCACGAGAAACCGGGGAATACTGTTGGAGCATAAGACTTTCCATTTTCATTACACCATTTTACATCATCAATAATATTCTCTTGTCGGTAAGCTTCATACCTTTCTTCGTTATAGCGACCAACCAGCCATGGATGAACAACGTCTGCCTGCTTAATAACTTCATGTAGTCGTGAATCCTTTCTCGTATCTGACCCCAGAGTTCTCCAACTAGAAGGAATTCCTAAATGAATGGAACAGCCACCGTAAACCGGGTCGTTCTTAAAGAAATCCATGATATCAAATATTTCAGGAATATGTCCATGTTCTCTTCCACTGGAGCTAATTCCCCAAAAAGCAACCAGAGGTTTTTCGTTATGAAAAAGGTAGGTAGTTTTGTTTTTCTGATTGGTAAGTTGGAGATCGTCTACCAAATGTTTCCAATCCTCCATAACGAGCTTGTATTTGCTGTCGTCCATGCTTCCAATATCATACATCAGACAAATGGCAACACCATATTTATTTGCAGCTTTTATTGCAGAAGCTAAAACTTTATCGTTATGATTGATTCTTTTTTTACTTGTAAGAACCGAAAAAAATCGCTGCATAAATACGCCATCGATACCATATTCTTTCATCCATTTAAAATGTAAATCGACGGTACTTTCATCGAAAGAACTAAAAACATATGCAGGTGATCCATCTTCGAATTTAAAAGGAGTTTTGTATTTTACTTTGTACTCATCCATTTCGGGCCAATAGTCAATAGTACAGCTTCCATCTTCAAACTTTCCCCTTTTACTGTAATGGGTCCAACCTCTCTCTGCACCATCATCTTCACAATTAAACCACCCCTGATAGCCTGCCATTACCAGACCTTTGTAACTCATGAATTTACTTTTTTCGGCGTGTTTTGTCTGACCCGAAACATTGATAAAGAATAATAAAATAAATAACTTAGTAAGAAGTATTTTAACTTTCATAAATATCTATTATGAGATTCAATATAAAGAGTGCATTAATAATAAAAACACAGCTCCAATGGTTTAGTATAATATTTGTTTCTGCCCAACATTACAATTTTTACGCAGAAACTTAAAGCTTTTTAATAATTCCGATTGCTGATGTTGAATGTCAAAATCTTTTTGACTTATTTCGGAAGCAGGAGTATTAATTTGCTGTGGAATGCCATCTTTTAGCAACTTCAAAAAATCGATAATTCCACTGGCAGAAAGATGAGGAAAACCTTTCCAGAATTCAGGTTTAAAATAAGGAATTTCGCGAGCTGAATTTGAGATGGTTTCAACATGTAAAGGTACACCTGGTGAAAATTCTGCCATTGTTTTTGCATAAAACCGGAAGTCTATCATTCCTTCTCCAATCGCCATTCCTTGAAATGTTGCCCCCTCTTTGGTTTCCCAGGCAATAATATCGCGAACACTGGTACAGATAATATTTTCACCCAATATTTTTAATGATTGCATTGGATCTTCCATTGCCCAAACTGCATTTGCGGGGTCAAACAGAGCTCCACAAATATCGGTTCCCGTTTCTTTTATTAATGCAAGTAATTCTTCTGAACGAAGGTCTCCGGCATGATTTTCAAATGCAAATTTTATCCCGGCATCCAATGCCTGAGATCGCATCGATCTCATCACTTTTATAACAGCTTCAATGTGCTCATTTATTCCTCCTTCAGAATAACGATCGTCCATATTACCAATGCGGCAACCTACTATTGGAGAACCGACTGTAGAAGCTACCCGAATTCCTTCACTTAACAATTCTTCTGCAGTCCCATATTTGTTCGAAAATTTTGTGGAATTTTTACTAATACTTCCTGCTCCAATATAAATACTGACACCACTCGATTGAGCCAAACTTTTCAAATTTGCTAAGTACGGTTTTTCCAGACTTTCAAAAGGTTGAAATGTATTCAACAAAACGGAATCCAGCTTTTGCTCAATTGCATATTCAATTAATTGCCGGGCATTTAACCGCAAACTTCGTAATGAATGATTACACAAACCCAAAGGAATGCGGGCTGAGCTTGAGCTCATATCGGCAACAACCAGGCTTGTCAATGCTTGCATTGACAGCGCGCCTAATCCAGCTAATTTTGCAAAAACACGTCGTTTCATTTTCTGTATATTAATTTTCTAATTTCAAATTAGAACTCTTTTCTCTACTCCTTCAACAAGTGGATAATTGACATCATTTAAATAACCCACTAATTTTGATCGTAACTCTTCAGCTTTTGCTTTGTATTTAAAACGTTCGGGATTTGAACCCACAAGATTATTCATCTCGTAAGGGTCATTTTTCAAATCGAAAAGTGCTTCTATATTTTTCCCTCCGCTACGATGGGTAGTCATTAGTTTCCAGTTGTCCGTTCGAATCATAATTGACGGAACGCTTGCATTTCTCCATTGCCATTCAGAAACAGCAAAATCGTATTTAGGAACTTCCGTTCCTTCCATAACATCTTTTAGCGAATAACCGTCGGTTGCGTTGTTTAACACAAATAAATTTTTGAATTTAATTCCCATAATATTACTTTTTCAACTTCCACCGAAACTTCTCAATTAATTTTAGAATTCTCTAATCTTCACACTCCTGTACGATACTGCATTGCCGTGGTCTTGTATTAAAATATGACCACCTTCTGCCTGACCGAATTCCGGATAATTTTTATATTTACTATAAGCAACCAAGGCTTTAAACATTTGTGAATGACGATTGTATTCTACCACTTTTATGTTATTCAAATAATGTTTAACATGACTGCCTTTTACGATAATGCGCGCTTTGTTCCACACACCCGGATTTGCAGCACGTTTCTTTTTGTTGGGTTCAGAATAACTTGCAGCAGTAATTAAATCGTAGAGAGAACCGGCGGTTCGATTATTGCCAATACCGTTTTTAGCGTCGGGGTGTTTTTTATCGTCTAGAATTTGAAACTCGCAGCCAATTGCTGAACCGGGACCTTGTTTTAAACCAGTATCCACAAAATATTTTATTCCACTATTAGCTCCATCAGATATTTTAAAATCGAGCTCGAGTTCGAAACTACTGAACTTATTAATGGTTACAATATCGCCACCATTTCTTGATTCAGCACCACCTGATTCAATTACTGAAAGTTCACCATCTTTAATTTCCCAACCCACTTCCGGAAAACTTTCTGATTTATGGCCTCTCCAACCCTCGGTGGTTTTTCCGTCCCATAGTAAACGGAATCCTTTTCGCAGCTCATTTTTTGTTAATTCGTTTTTCAGAAAACTAAATTCTGTGGCTTGGTCAGAAACCGGCCATCTGCTTTGCTCTAAATTTTCTGTTGAAATTCGAGCATCCCTCCAACGAACCTGCAAACCGTCCAAGTCTTTCTTTTTACCAATTGAATGAACCTGAAGTGCGATAAAACCTTCAGTAGTCATATCATCAACCAAATTAGTAACCTGAACTCCATTTACCCAAGTACGAATTGTGTTTCCAATGGCTTCAATCCGATATTTATTCCATTGTCCGTTTTTAAAAGCCTCTCTTCCAGGCTCATTCATTGTTACCGGATATATCCAACCTCTTCGTGACTGATCAAAAATTCCACCACTCCATTTCCGTTCCGACACATCAATTTCTGCCTGATAACCGTGAACATCTCCATTTTTATAATCTGCAATGGAATTGCTTCTGAACTGAATTCCCGAATTTAATCCCATATCAATTTTTACGTCCACCTCAATAATAAAATCGGTGTACCGTTTTTCTGTACACAAATAAGTACTGGGAGAGCCAAACTTTGAAATTCCGATTATCTGATTTCCATCTATTTTGTACTCTGCTTCTCCTTTTAATACTTCCCAGCCATCCAGGTTTTTGCCGTTAAAAAGATTGGTCCAGTTTTCTTGTGCATTACCAAAGTTTGCACTAAAAATTGCATATGCTATCAGCACTGCTAAAATTGTACTTTTTTTCATACTTATATATTTTGATTATTTTTCTATGTCAATTTTCTTGATAACCAGGTATTTCAATTCAGTATCACCGACATTGCTAATTCCATGCTCCACATTTGCCGGGCAATACAAACTTGTATATGCCTCAACTACCTTTGTTTTTCCATCTAAATAGAATTTTGCTTTTCCTTCCAAAATAAAAAAGAACTCATCTTCAACATGTTTATGAGATGGATGTGTTGCCCCGAAAGGTTTTACTGCACTTAGTTTTATGGTACGTCCATCGATAAATTCCTTATCGACAAACCAAAACCGATGACCCGATTTTGTCTCATCAGATTTTTCTTCAGAATACTCATTCACACAATTTTCTATGGTGAACTTTTTTTCTGAAAGATTTACATTCTCCTTTTTCTCTTGTGCACTTACAAATTGAGCCGCTGTTAACAAAATAGCAATGATGATAATTTTCATTCGTACTGTTTTTATTTATTTAAAGTTTATTATTTTTTACTCGTTCTATTCACTTTCGGCAACCATCAAATATTTTCCAAAACGTTGTGTGAAATCATATTCGTTATTGGCAGCTTCTTCTGCAACGGCTTTAACTTCATCGTTGCGAATACCAGTTTGTTCAATAGCATTTATGGCATACATTCCAACAATCAGGTTTTTATCACTTACCTCTTTACCAAGTGCAGGAATCGGATTGTAAGTTGGATCAATTTTATAAAGCGCAAGATTTGCCGCAATTCTTACCGATGGATTTTTATCTTTAGTTAATCCTTCAACTTTGTCTCTTTCTGATTTTACTTTATTAATGCCAAGCCAGGTTACTGCCCAGTAACGTTCAGACGGATCTCGCGACTTTATTTTTTCCAATAAGACTGCATTGTTAAGATTTTCTCCAGCCTCAATAATATGTATTAAACGTTTTTGAATATCGGCATATTCCAACTGTTTCATGGCGGTATATTTGTTACCATATTTTTTACCCAGATCCTCCAAAATAGGTTCAGGAATTAATCCAGGATCGTTTGTATCTTCCATCCATTTGTACAGTTGCACACGCAATTTTTCAAGCTGTCGTTTATATTTTATATTATTGGCCAGGTTATTTATCTGAAAAGGATCATTGACAACATCATACAATTCTTCAACCGGACGAGTTGGCTGATAAAATCTGGATTGCAATTCATTCAATTCTCCAGATTTAAAAAGCTCACGCATGTGATTACTTATTTTCTTACCGTCTTTGTACTGATTACGCTGGGCATGAGGACGATAACTTAAAAAGTTCCGAATATATCTGAACTCAGAAGTCCTTAAACTTCGAATAATCTCGGTGGTTTCGTCGCAGCGATCGCGAGTGGAAACAACAAAATCCTGATTTTTATATTTATCAGCAAAAATATCTACACCTTGAATATTTTCAGGAATAGGGATACCGGCATAAGCCAACGAACTGGGCAAAAGATCGATTTGTTTCACCAAATCAGTTCTAACAATTCCTCTTTTTTCACTGTTTGGAAATTTTACAATCAATGGAACTTTAACTCCTTCATCGTAAACAAACTGTTTTCCTCTTAAATGCGAAATGCCATGATCGGTAAGAAAAAAGATAAGTGTATTGTCGTAAACTCCGGCAGCTTTCAGATCGGCAACTATTTGTTTTAGTTCATCGTCAGTATCGAGCCACGAACCTAAATATTCCTTCCAATCCTGACGCATAATTTCATCTTCGAAATAATAAGGAGGAAGTTTAAAGTTTTCTGTATCGGCAACTCTTTTCCTGTTTTTTCCGCCGTGCAACTGAATTTGAGAAAAAAACGGAGTTCCATTTGGCGAATTTTTCCATCTTGTTCCCGAATAAATATCTTCCTGAACAAAATTGTAATCCTGTTTGCCGATTTCGCCATTTATCTTTTCATTGGTCGTGTAGTAGCCAGCCTTTTCAAAAAGTTTACTTGCCAAAGGAATTTCTTTGCTTAACTCATAACTTGCGTAATAATCGGTATTCCCTCCTCCTTTTCCAGTATTAACCTGACTTCGGTGATTGTGCGAACCGCTTGTGGTTTGGTACATTCCGGTTACCAAAGCAGAGCGACAAGGCGAACAAACCGGAGCTGTAACAAAAGCATTTTCGAAACGAACACCCTCTTCCGCCAGTTTATCAATATTTGGCGTTTGTATGGCTGCTTCGCCATAACAACTAATGTGACACGATGCATCTTCAATAAAAATCCATAATACGTTGGGTTTTCCTTTAGTCGTGGAGGAAAATACGGGATTGACTGCCAGCCAAAAGGCCACAAAAACCAATAATTTTATTCTAAAATTTATTTTTTTCATATCGATAATTATTAAAAATCGGCCACATTTTTTGGTCTTTCCTGAACACCTTCCTTAATCATTCTTTGAGCAAATGCTTCATCCGTTTCTTGCGGTCCAGGGAAAGCATTGCTTGGTGTATGTTCCGTTTTCATAATTTCATCAATCTTTTTAGCTATTTCAAGATATTCTGCCGAAATGTCTTTGTCCTGCTCAGGATTTTTCTCTAAATCGTAAATCTCCAACTTACCTTTTTTATTTTTGTAGCCATACCAATTGCCCATCCGAACAGCTTGTTCTGCCTGATATTCCCAGTACAAAAATTTGTGTGTTTGTTGTTTTTCTGTTTGCCCCAAAAATGTCGGAAGAATAGAGATTCCATCTGTATTGGAAGGTGCTTCTACTCCTATAATTTCTGCTGCTGTTGGCAAAAAATCCCACATGGCCCAAATATGGTCGCTGGTTTGTGCCGGCTTAATTTTATCAGGCCACCGTGCAATTCCAGGAACATGAAAAGCACCGTCCAGAATATCGCCTTTTTGACCGGCACGTGGAGATTCATCGTCAAAAAATATTTTTGTTGAAATTTCTCCTTCTTTGGCGTTACCATCGGTATTCCCATTATCGGATGCAAAAACTACCAGGGTATTTTCATCGATATTTAAATCTTTTAAGAGTTGCATCAATTTACCAATTTCGGTATCCACGCGGGTAATCATTGCAGCGTACACTTTATGCGACAGCGACCAGTCCTTATTTTTATAAACACCTAACTCGGGAACTACGTATGCACCATGTGGTGGTGTGTACGCGAGATACAAGAAGAAGGGATTGTCTTTATTTTGGCGAACAAATTCGAGAGATTTTTCACAATACTCATCGAATGCATATTTTGCTTTCGATGGATCTTCGATGCCAATAGGCTGGCAAACTCCATTTTCATCGTAAGTTTGTTCACCTTTGTAATTTTCTATCAAATAGTGTGTCCCATTTCCAGGGTAATACACCCGTTCTGTGTTTTGATACAAAAATTCGGGATATTGACAATGTGCGTGTCGTTGATTCAAGTAACCATAAAATTCATCGAAACCCATTTTATTGGGGATACCGTATTGATTGTGCAGCGCCAATCCCCATTTACCAAACAAACCTGTTTTATATCCAGCTTCCTGCAACATCATTGCAACAGTATAATCACCTTCCTGCAATGCTTCGCGATAATTTTTATACCCATTACTTCTCACTCGTGCATGGCCGGGATGTAATCCCTGTATAAGTGTTGAGCGACACGGTGCACAAACTGCGTTTCCAGCGTAGGATTGAGTAAAACGCATGCCTTCTTCAGCCAATTGGTCAATAGCAGGCGTTTGAATTTTAGTTTGTCCGAAACAACCAATATCGCCATATCCGAGATCATCAACAAGAATAAAAATGATGTTTGGCTTTTCTGAAGGTACTTGTTCGTTATTTTCTTGACTGCCTGATTTGTTTGTACAAGCAAAAAACAAACTTCCTATCATAAATAGGAATACAATTCTTTTTAGATATTTCATTTTATTAGATTTTTTAATTTATATAGTTTCTAAGATAATTAATTCTATTTATTCAAATTTGATAATTTACCATTTATCATCACATTTTCCAAAACCAATCCTTTTACCGATTCTGTTACATTTTCTTTTTCAATATTATTAAACCGGCAATTAATTATTTGAACATTTTCAATGGGAAGTTCTTCCAAACCAATAATTTGGACGGCATAATCTGCTTTTTCGCAAGTCATATTTTCAACAAAAATATTTCTGAAAGTGGTGTATTTTATTGGTGCAGCATTTGGTTTTTCAAAATAGTTTTGATTAATCCGGATAGCTGCATTTTTCACCTGACCAACCTTAATATCCCTTAAATAAATATTCTCTACAATTCCTCCCCGGTATTTATTTGACTTTAATCGTAAAGCCCTTTCAAGGTTTGGGCTGCTCATTTCACAATTGTACGCATAAACATTTCTTACGCCGCCCGATATCTCGCTGCCCATTACTACTCCGCCATGTCCATCCAGCATTTTGCAATCTCGGATAATTATGTTCTCCGAAGGAATACCCATATCGTAACCCTGACGGTTTCTGCCCGATTTTATTGCAATACAATCATCTCCGGTATTAAATTCACATCCATCAATTAAAATGTTTTTACTGCATTCCGGGTCGCAACCATCTCCATTTGGAGCTCCGGGGCTAAATAATTTTACATCCCGAATTGTAATATTTTCCGATAAAACCGGATGCAACATCCACATTGGAGGACGTTTGAGTGTAACACCCTCAATTAAAATATTTTTACATAAATAGGGCTGTATAAAACTTGGACGCAAATAATACCCATCACCAAAAATACGTTCTTCGGTGGGGACTCCTTTTGCCATTAAATTCAGAAGTCGCGGAACCGATTCCGGATCTCTCTGCGAGGGCAATCCCTTTTCCATATCTTGCCGACTTCGTCGGGCCCAACCCCACCAGTTTTCATTGGCAGCCTGCCCATCTAAAATCCCCTTTCCGGTTATAGCAATATTTTCTTGTTTAAAAGCGTAAATTAACGGTGAATAATTGTACAACTCACTCGCTTCGAAACGGGTACGTACTACTGGAAGGTAGTCTTTAGGATTGGTACTGAACAGAATTATTGCACCTTCTGAAACATGCAATTCTACATTACTAAGCAAGTGAATAGCACCTGTTAAATAAGTTCCTTTAGGTACAAAAACCCTTCCACCACCTGCTTTATTACATGCGACTATTGCTTTTCGAAACGCGTCAGTACATATCTTTCTATCATTTTTTGCCCCAAAATCAGTTATATCAAATTGTCTGTCAGGAAATACCGGAGCCTGAATTTTCGCCAGAATGGTTTCCATGTTTTTCCATCCGGCTTCAATATCGGCATCTTTGGTTTGCGCATTGCTTTTTGCAAAACAAATTATTATCGCAAGTATAAAAATCAAATTCTTCATTTGTAAAATATATTTATATAAGGTTATTAAATTACTGATTTAATTTGAATTATAAAGTTATCCATTGTTTCGTTTTCGAGCTTTCTACAATGGCATCAATTACTTTCAGATTTCCGACTGCATCGTCTAGAGAATTAGGAACGGCAGTGTCTTCCAAAATTGCTTTTGAAAAAGCATCACCCTGTAAAGTATATTGATCGACTGGGTCAAAATTAAAAACCTTCGTTTTTTCTTTGGTATGAAGCGTTATTTTCACCATTTCGTTCGGTGGGGCATTAACCGGAATTTCAACTTCAACGTGTCCTTTATTGCCGTAAATATTTACACGTTGATAAGGCATTAATTGAGTAGAACAGGTAAAAGTAGAAGTTTTACCGGATGGAAACCGAAGAATTGCTGATGTTAATCGATCGGTTTTCATTTCAGGATCAAAGTCCATTTCACCAACCACCTTTTCGGGTTCTTCATCAAGAATAAACCGCGGAAACGAAACACAATAACAACCAATATCCATTAATGCTCCACCACCAATGTCAGCCTGATTTCGAATATTTTCAGGGGCAATATTATGATAAGAAAAAAATGAATGTAACGTTTTAACTTCACCAATTACTCCGCTTAATACCAGCTCGCGAGCTTTTTGCCATTGAGGATGAAACTTGTACATAAAAGCTTCCATAACTTTTAACTGCAAGAATTTATGAGTGGCTTCAACCAACAATTTTGCCTCTTCCGCATTCATAGCAATTGGCTTTTCGCAAAGTACATGTTTACCTGCTTCCATTGCTTTTATAGTCCACGGAACATGCAAATGATTTGGTAAAGGAATATAAATTGCTTCAATATTTGGGTCGTTTAAAAGTTCTTCGTACGAACCATAACTTTTAGGAATATTTAATTGATTTGCGATTTCTTTTGCTTTTTCAATATCTCGTGATGCAATGGCATCTACCTGAATGTACCTGTCTTTTTGCATAGCAGGAATAACTTTCTGTCTCCCTATTTTTGCTGTGCTTAAAATTCCCCATCTCACTTTTGTTGTCATATTTATATTTTATTTAATGCAATATCAATAAACATCTCCACCGCGATCTCTGTTGTAAATTTACCTGCTCCTTCGGCTCCTGGAAATGCAATCAATTCGTTTGTTGTAATAACTTCTGAAAATTTTGTTGATGGAGTTTTTTATTACTTGAATTACAGGCAACGATAAAAACCAATGCCATAATAATAAAAGCACTTTGAAAAATTTTGATCTTTTTCATGATTTAGGTTGAATTTAGATTGCGGGTCTAATATATATAATATTCTTCTATTCAGCGATAAATATGAATATTATGGCTTTAACAAAAGTTATTTTTTTGCAGAAGGTTTTACTGAACGTTTTTGAAGTTTATAATATTATTCGAGATCTGATCTAAAGAGTGAAATACCAAAATTAATTTTGAAACAAATAATCATCAAAACAAAAACAGGCATTAAGAAAAACACTTGCTAATCGCGAGGTATTAAACCTTATTGAAAGGGTTAAAATAACTTTTCACTTGATGAGAATAGAATAAAGTTTTGAACGAATTATTTTTGGAAATAACGAATAACAGTTTCAAATTCTATCGGAATTTCGGCTTCGAAAGTCATCTGTTTTTCTAATTCAGGATGAAAAAATTCTAATTTTCCTGCGTGAAGAAAGAGACGCTTTACTCCTATCAGTTCGGTAATAATTTTATTTAAAGTGAAATCGCCATGATGCGAATCTCCAAGAATATCGAATTGATGCTGAGCAAAATGCTGTCGGAGTTGATGCCAGCGACCTGTCTCCGGTTTTATTTCAACCAAACTCAATTTTACATTCTCTTTTTCTTTGTACGAGATATTTGTTTGAACTGTTTTTAAGGTCTTAAAATGTGTAACTGCCGGCTTCTTAAATTTTGTTTTTTTCTTAACCAGAACCTTACGATCAAAACTCCCGTCTCCGGGTTCGCCCTGAACAATCGCACAGTAAGTTTTACCAACCTCTTTTCTTTCGAATTGAAGCGCTAGTTCATGCGCAATTCCCTTGGTAAAAGCCAACACAATTAAACCCGAGGTTTTCGAATCAAGACGATGAACATTTAAAATCCATTTCCCGGTTAAATCTCCTATTTCTTTGGTAAGATAAGGCGCATCGTGCTGCATAAAATCGTTTTTATGTACAGCCAAATTAATTGGTTTATTAACCACAATTAAATGCTCGTCCTGGTATAAAATTGGTATTTCAAATGATTTTTCCATAAATAGAATTTTGCCAAAAGTACCACAATCTTTATATATCTTTGTTTTTCTAAATTGAATAAATAATATTCGTGTTGAAAAGAAATTTATTCAGAATCAAAGATAAATAGTTTTATTCGTGCACGAAGAATTATTGAATTTACTAATCAAGATGGAATTCAACAAATTAAAGACCATCCCTGGTTTTAGAATTTAAAGTTTAAAAGTAATTACAATAAAAATTATCAGAGAAATTTTGTAAAAAATACAAGTATGTTTACTTTGGGAAGTGTAGTTTTATCGCATTCAAGTTATTCAATAATGAAAAAAGGAAGTTTACCAAAAAAAGGTTTAAAACTAAGTTTTGAACCCTACAATTTACAATTAAAACACGTTTTTACACTGGCAAACAGTTCGCGAAGTACAACTCCGGTTATGCTCACAAAGATAGAATTCGATGGTTTTGTTGGTTTCGGTGAAGCTTCCATGCCCCCTTATTTAGGAGAGACACAACAATCTGCTGCAAAATTTTTATCAGGCTTAAACATGGAGCAGTTTTCTGATCCATTTCGTTTGGATGAAATACTTGAATATGTTGACCATTCGGCGGCGAGTAATTCCGCGGCAAAAGCTTCGGTTGATATTGCTTTGCACGATTTAATCGGAAAAATAGTTGGACAGCCCTGGCATAAACTGTGGGGATTTTCTGCCGAAAACACTCCAGATACCTCTTTTACAATTGGGATTGACACAAACGAAATAATTAAACAGAAAGTAGAAGAAGCTTCAGTATTTAATATTTTAAAGGTGAAATTAGGTCGCGACAACGATAAAGAGATCATTGAAACCATCCGCTCAGTTACCAATGTTCCTTTGTGTGTAGATGTTAATCAAGGATGGAAAGACAAAAAACAGGCGCTTGACATGGTTTTCTGGCTAAAAGAAAAAGGAATTGAATTTGTTGAACAACCGATGCCCAAAGAGATGCTGGATGAAACTGCATGGTTGACACAAAACTCCCCACTTCCAATAATTGCCGACGAAGCACTTCAAAGACTTTCGGATGTAAAAGCAACTATTGGATCTTATTCCGGTATTAATATTAAACTAATGAAATGCACCGGAATGCGCGAAGCCCATAAAATGGTAAATCTGGCGCGTGCCAATCAAATGAAAGTTATGATTGGTTGTATGACAGAAACTTCGTGTGCCGTATCGGCTGCAGCTCAACTTTCGCCCCAAGCCGATTGGGCAGATTTAGACGGAAACTTACTTATTTCAAATGATCCTTATTCCGGAATGAAAGTTATAAACGGAAAAATAACTTTAAATAATTTGCCAGGAATCGGAATTAGCAATTCTTAACAAAACACATTGAACCTCCACTACTATTTATTTGTTTCGCAATTATGAGAGCAATAATACTATTACTATTGGCTGGTTATACATTTAGTTTAAGTGCCCAGGAAAATTCAAAAAAGGAGACAATACGAATGACCGAAAAGAAAACAGAATTGAATAAATTAACTGAATTTGAGACTTTTGTAATTATAAACAAAGGCACTGAGCGACCTTTTACCGGGGAATTCAATAAAAATACAGTGCAAGGAACCTACGTTTGTAAACAATGTGATTCACCGTTGTACAATTCGTCGGACAAATTTGAATCGAATTGTGGATGGCCAAGTTTTGACGATGAAATTAAAGGCGCAGTAACAAAAAAAGTTGATACGGATGGACGAAGAACTGAAATTACCTGTAGCAATTGTGGCGGACATTTGGGCCATGTATTTTTAGGCGAAAAATATACCTCGAAAAACACGCGACACTGCGTAAATTCTGTTTCGCTTGATTTTATTCCTTTAAAAAGCACAAAAAAAGGAGGACAATAATATCCTCCGTCACTATTTATATTGAAACAATTACAATTTTTTCGATTTTAAACCTTCAATAAAGTAAACCGTTTCTGCAACATCCTGCGCTTCAGCAATAATTTCATGTGCTTCCTTCACATCTTTACTTTCAGCGTGTTCACCTTCCGCATTTTCACCACTTTCATGCTGACCTGGATTGTGTGCTTCGGCTTCCGTTTTAACTTCCCGCAAAATACCAACCACCTCTATTTCGCTTCCCATTAATTCCTGACTAAAAGCACCAATTTTTTCACCAGCTTCGATACGAATATTAATATCTTCGTTGCTGCCCATAATAAAACAGCGCTGCCCACCGTGCGTACAAACGTGAAATACTGTACCTTTTACGGTTATTTCTTTGTTTGCAAAATTGGTTGCTTGTTCGTAAAGATTATCTACCGACAAAACAACAAGCTCAGACTTAGTAGGTACTTCAACAGTTTGTATTTTATTTTTTTTATTTCCGCAACTAAATAATAGTAATGCAACTACTGAAAATAAGGCTAGTTTTTTCATTTTAAATTGACTTTATAATTAAATATAAATTAACGCAAAAATTAAAGGTACTCCAAATCCGGCAATTGTTAACCACCATCCCCAGCGATTAAATCCACGCTTCCCTTTTAACAGAAATAATCCGGAAACAGCAACAAAAAGTAGAATTAAAGCCATTAAATCACTTCCCCACTTCCAAACGGTTCCAATGGTTGCTTTGTGTAATTTGTTCATTCCAAAAATTATTGGCCGCTTTTGAAGATAATGCATTGTTCCCTCCCCTGTTTTTGGATTAATTGCAACTTCACCATTTTCAATAAAGACTTTAACAATGCCTTGGTTATTTAAATAATGCTTTTTATAAACAGTTTCATGCTCAAAAGATTGTAAAATTCCTTTAACTTCTGCTTCAGTTAAATTTCTTTTATTTTGAAAATTAGTTTGAAAGTCGTAGCTAAATATTTTATAATCGGGATTAAAATCGTGCCGGTGATTTAAAAAAATACCTGACAAAGAATAAACGATTGTCATTCCAACAATAAAATACCCAAAATCGCGGTGCAGAATCCTTAATAATTTTCGAATCTTCATAATATATATAAAAAATAAACCACGAATATATGTAAAATGAAAATAATTTTAGAACGTTTTCACCAAAGATTTAATAAATATAATTTACCTTAAAAAAATAAAAAATGACGATTACAAAGGGGGAACATGGAGTAGAGAAAAAGGAATTGAACATGTGTTGCAATAAACATTCTTATAAACGATAAAAACAATATGTAAACAATTAATAATGAGGACTATATATTGCTCAATTCAAATATTTTTTGTAAATTGTATCCTTCCTAGGTAAGCTAGGACTCTGGTTTTATAACAACTTAATTGGGTAACCACTGGGTATTGACCCGGTGGTTTTTTTATACTTTTATTTATCTACGACGAATAATATTCGTTCAGAGAAATTAATTTATCTGAATTACAAACCGGGCAGTTTTTAACATCCTCAGAATAGTCGCTGAAACTAGCCCGACAACCGTTACATTTATACCAATGTTTTTCAAAATAAATGTCGCCGCCTCTGAATATCAAATCCCGACCTTCAACAAATGACGTTGCAACCTTATTACGGGCTTCTTCATAAATTCGGGTTAGGGTCGGCCTCGAAACATCCATGTGAACCGCTGCTTGTTCCTGGGTTAAATTTTGATAATCCAGTAAACGAATCGCTTCATATTCTTCCAGGTGAAGAATTACTTCATTCGATTTTCTTCCTCGAATACCAAAAACCGACATTCCTTTTATTACAGGGGGTACCTGAATTCTTCTGTTTCGTTTTCTTCTAGGCATTTTAAATTGAATTAAGTTTACTTAATAAATAATGATCTACTAAAACCATTGCAGCCATTGCTTCTACAATAGGTACCGCTCTGGGTAAAACACAAGGGTCATGTCTTCCCTTTGGATTTATAGTTATTTCGTTACTATTTTCATCAATAGTATTTTGTTCTTTCAGCAAAGTTGCGATAGGCTTAAACGCAACATTAAAATAGATATCTTCTCCATTTGATATTCCACCTTGAATTCCACCCGAATTATTTGTTTTTGTTCTTACACCTTCATCAGTAACAATAAAAACATCATTATGTTGTGAACCGCTCAATTTGGTACCATCAAAACCGGAACCGTATTCAAAACCTTTTACGGCATTTATTCCAAGCATTGCAAAACCCAAATCGGCATGAAGTTTGTTAAAAACCGGTTCGCCCCATCCGGCAGGCACACCATTGGCAACTCCAGTTATAACACCTCCAACTGTATCTTTATCTTTGGCAGCAGCCTCAATTCTGGCAATCATTTTTTCGGAAGTTTCTGCATCCGGACAACGAACAATATTATCTTCCGTTTTGGAAAGATCCAATTGCTGATAAGGTTTATTCAAGCTTATTTCCCCCACCCGAGAAACAAATGCATTTACAGTAACACCAACCTTTGTAAGTATTTGTTTGGCAATTGCACCTGCCACAACACGTGCAATGGTTTCTCTTGCCGATGACCTCCCACCTCCCCGATGATCACGTGTACCATATTTCTGTATGTACGTATAATCGGCGTGAGACGGTCTGTAAATATCCTTTAAATCGTTATAATCTGTAGAGTGTTGGTCTTTGTTCCAAATTGCAAAAGCTATGGGAGTACCTTGAGTTTTTCCCTCAAAAACACCTGAAAGAAATTCTACCTGATCCGATTCTTTGCGTTGAGTGGTTATTTTCGATTGCCCCGGTTTTCTACGTGCTAAATCTTGTTGAATGAGTTCTATATTTAACTCCAGTCCAGCCGGACAACCATCAATAATTCCACCGATCCCTCTTCCGTGAGATTCGCCAAAAGATGTAAGTCGAAAGATTCTTCCAAATGTATTCATAGTATGAAATAAAAACCTCGTTTTCCATTTGAATCAAGAAAACGAGGTTAAAATATAAAAATTGAACTAATAATCAAAATAATATATTAGGCACCACAGCCACAACCGCCACCTGCACCATCATCTGTGCCACACGAATCGTCGCTACAACCACCGCTATCACAGCCGCCGTCGCCGCTTCCACATCCACAGCCGCCACCATTACCTCCCGATAAAATTTGAGAAACCTCATCATCAGAAGCTACACGAACTCCTAAAACAGTTCCGGCAAAGTATAAATCCTCCCCTGCCAACGGATGGTTAAAATCCATTTTTATAATTTCGTCGTTGATATCCAAAACCAAACCATTTAAACGTTGGCCATTACTACTCATCATTGGAACAGTATTACCCAATTTTATCAATTCGTCATCGAATTTTCCATCAACAAGAAATACGTGTTTGGGCAGTTCTACCAATGCATCTTCATTCACATCACCGTAAGCATCATTTTTATTCAACTTAATGGTAAATGGCTCACCTTCCCGAAGTCCTGAAAGATGTGATTCAAATTTCGGTAGCATCGCTCCAGCACCATATAAAAACTCTAATGGTTGAGTTTCTGTAGCTTGTTCCACTAATTCCCCTTTTTCATCGTCAACATACAAATTATAAGTTAACGTTACCATCGAATATTTTCCAATTTCCAACATATATTTGTTTTTATTATTTCTGAATGTATGCAAAATAAGTATTTTTTTAAGAACCAAACAAAATACCTTGATGTCTTTTATGTAAATATTAAGAAAAAATCACATTGCACCTAAAGATTTAGATAATAATGAATGGTAGAATGTATTTTTAATCTAAAGTAATTATTTTTTTAACGGCATATTTTTATATATTTTTTCAGGCCTATTAATTGCCCTAATAACCAAATATGCACCAAATAAAACAAATGGAATACTTAACCATTGCCCCATGTTCAATATCATGCCCGATTCAAAAGCTTCCTGGTTTTCTTTTATGAATTCAATAATGAAACGAGAAGAAAACATAAGCATGAAAAACGCACCCAATAATAATCCGGGTTTATTTTTTGATTTAGTACGCCAGTAAAAAAATGTCAAAATCACAAAAGTTAATAGATAGGCAAGAGCTTCATAAATTTGAGTTGGATGTTTCGCAACAATTTCACCATTTCGTTCAAAAATAATTCCCCAAGGCAATGTGGTTTCAACTCCGTATATTTCTGAATTCATCAAATTACCAACACGAATAAAAGCAGCGACTAATGCAATTGGCACCACTACCCTATCCAGTGTCCAAAGAACTGAACGTTTAGTAACGAACCTCGAATGAATAAACATGGCAATAATAACTCCCAAAGCGCCTCCATGGCTTGCCAATCCGCCATGCCAAACCTTAAATATCTCCGATAGATTCTGAGAATAATAATCCCAACCATAAAAGAATACATGCCCTAAACGAGCACCAACAACCGTTGCAATAATTAAATAGAAAAAAAGACTATCAAACCATTTCGGGTCAACATTTTCAGACTTTAACATTCGCTCGCCAATGTAATACCCAGATAAAAATCCGGAAGCAAAAAGTAATCCATACCAACGTATTGACAAAGAACCAATACCAAAAATCTCAGGATTTACGTTCCAATGGATAAAACTCAGAAAATCTATCATAAGTAATTTATTTCAAAAAATGATTTTAGTTAAAATTTTAAGTTCCACTTCTACCGTGGCAATATTTATATTTTTTTCCACTTCCACACGGACATGGGTCATTTCGCCCAACTGTTTTCTCAACTTTAACAGGTTGAGGTTTTGAACGTTCCTGTGTATTTGTATTGGCACCATCCATTGCATTTTCTGCACCCGGAAGTTCTGATTTTTGGGTTTTATAACGGCTCATGTCGGTCCGTTTTCTAACCGCAGCTTCGCGAACCTGATCGGCTCTCTGAATCGGAATCTGCCCTTTCATCAAGGTAGAAACCACGTCCTTATTCACTTTTACAACCAGCACCTTAAACAAATTAAACGACTCGAATTTATAAATTAATAACGGGTCTTTTTGTTCGTAAGTTGCATTCTGAACCGATTGTTTCAAATCGTCCATTTCGCGCAATTGTTCTTTCCATGCTTCATCAATAGTATTCAAAACAATCTGTTTTTGATACGATTTTAACAACTCCTTTCCATTATTATTATACGCTTTTTCAAGGTTGCAAATAATCTGAAAAACCCTTTTCCCATCGGTAATTGGTACAACAATATTTTTATAAACCTCTTTTTTGGTTTCGTAAACATTTTTTATAACCGGAAATGCTTGTTTTGAAATGGTCTCAACTTTTCGTTTGTAACCATCAATCATTTTTTCGTAAATACGTTCTGAAACTTCGCTTCCCTTCAGTTCACCAAATTCCTCTTCAGTAACTGGCGATTCCAAAGAAAGTAAACGCATCAGTTCCATATTAAAATCTTCGAACATATCCGAACCATGATATTCATTTACTAACTCTTCAACCGAGTCGTACATCATGTTTAATACGTCAACTTCCAATCGTTCTCCGAATAGTGCGTGTTTACGCTTTTTATAAATTACTTCACGTTGCGAATTCATAACGTCGTCGTATTCCAACAATCGTTTACGTATTCCGAAGTTATTCTCCTCTACTTTTCTCTGCGCACGTTCAATCGATTTAGAAATCATGGAATGCTGAATTACTTCACCTTCCTTCAATCCCAATTTATCCATTACACCAGTAATCCTAGCCGAGCCGAACAAACGCATTAAATTATCTTCCAACGAAACATAGAACTGCGAAGAACCCGGATCTCCTTGTCGTCCGGCACGACCTCGCAACTGTCTGTCAACTCGTCTGGAATCGTGTCGCTCAGTACCAATAATTGCCAAACCTCCTGATTTTACCACTTCAGGAGAAAGCTTAATATCGGTACCACGACCAGCCATATTCGTTGCAATTGTAACTAATCCTGCATGACCGGCTTCAGCAACAATATCTGCTTCGCGAGCATGCAGTTTTGCATTCAGCACATTGTGTTTTATGCCTTTTATTTTTAACATTCGGCTCAGTAATTCCGAAATCTCAACCGAAGTAGTACCGACCAAAGTAGGACGGCCAGCTTTATTCAAAACTACAATTTCATCGATTACCGCGTTATATTTTTCACGTTTGGTTTTAAAAACCATGTCTTCACGATCATCACGAATAATTGGCCGATTGGTAGGAATTACCACAACTTCTAATTTGTAAATGTCCCACAATTCTCCGGCTTCGGTTTCCGCAGTACCAGTCATACCCGCTAATTTGAGGTACATTCTAAAGTAATTCTGCAATGTAATGGTTGCAAAAGTTTGGGTTGCAGCTTCAACTTTCACCTGCTCTTTTGCTTCAATTGCCTGGTGCAAACCATCAGAATACCGACGACCTTCCATAATACGACCAGTCTGTTCATCAACAATTTTTACTTTATTGTCGATAACAACATACTCCACATCTTTTTCGAACATGGTGTATGCCTTAAACAATTGATTAATGGTGTGAACGCGTTCAGACTTAATTGAATAATTCAATATCAATTTATCTTTTTCTTCCTGCATTTTATTTTGAGGAAGACCCGAGTTTTCTAAATCTGCCATTTTCACGCCCATATCTGGCAGAATAAAAAATTCATTGTCATCGAAACCAGCTGAAATCAAATCGATTCCTTTATCCGTTAATTCAACCGAATTTTGTTTTTCTTCAATAATAAAATAGAGAGGATCGGTAACAAGGTGCATATTTTTGCTGTTCTCCTGCATGTATAAATTTTCCGTTTTCTGCAGAATTGAACGCATTCCCTCTTCACTCAAAAATTTAATTATCGATTTATTTTTAGGCATTCCTTTGTGCGCACGAAGCAACAACAATCCACCCTCCTTTTTCTCGTCTGAAGTGGCATCTGCTTTATTTAAAAGCTTTTTAGCTTCGATAAAAATATGATTAACCAGGTCGCGTTGCACTTTATACAACTTTTCAACATATCCTTTTAATTCTTCAAATTGCTGATCTTCTCCTTTTGGCACTGGCCCCGAGATAATTAACGGAGTACGTGCATCATCAACCAAAACCGAGTCAACCTCATCAACAATTGCATAGTTAGGTTTGCGCTGAACCAAATCCTCAGGATTGATAGCCATGTTGTCGCGCAAATAATCGAAACCAAACTCATTGTTTGTCCCGAAAGTTATATCCGCATTATATGCTTTTCTTCTGTTTTCAGAATTGGGTTGATGTTTATCAATACAATCAACAGAAAGTCCATGAAACTCATAAATAGGTCCCATCCACTCTGCATCTCGTTTCGAAAGATAATCGTTTACAGTTACGATATGTACACCGCGCCGTGCCAATGCATTTAAAAATACCGGCAATGTTGCAACCAAAGTTTTACCTTCACCTGTTGCCATCTCTGCAATATTTCCCTGGTGCAAAACAATACCACCAATAAGTTGAACATCGTAATGAACCATGTTCCAGGTAATTTCTGTACCACCAGCTAACCACTTGTTTTTCCAAATGGCTTTCTCTCCATCTATAATTATACTATTGCGTGAAGCAGCTAAATCTTTGTCAAAATCATTGGCGATTACCTCAATATTTTCATGCTCAAAAAAACGTTTTGCAGTTTCCTTAACCAAGGCAAAAGCCGCTGGAAGAATTTCATTTAAAACCGCTTCTATTTTTTCATCGATCTGTTCTTCGAGCTTATCAATTTTTTCGTATATTTTTTCGGTAAACTGAATTTCAACTTCCTCAACTTCATTTTTAAGTTGAGCAATTTCATCCTCTTCAGGTTGAATGCGGTCGGTAATTATTTTCTTTAGTCTATCCGACTCTTCCCGCAAACCGTCATTCGAAAGTTGTAATATCCGCTTGTATTCTTCCTTAATTAATTCTAAAACAGGAGTAACTTCCTTGATATCTCTTTCCGATTTGTTTCCAAGAATTTTTCCAAGTACTTTGGTAATAAACGCCATTTCTAAATTTAAATTATTCTATATATTAAAACCAGTGCAAATGTAATTAATTGTACAGGCTAAAAAAACTATCGATTTAGTTATTATAATAATTGTGCCATTGTTAACCAATTCAATAATCTCAGCCAAATTTACCGAATACAGGAAGTTTTCTGACAAATTAGACGAAGCTTGGATATTGATTTATCAAAGGGATTTAATTGGACATCCGCTGAAAAAATGGCATTCGGAAGTCCGTTTCAATCATTTTTTTTTATTTCAGATTTTTGCCATTTATAATCTTGCCGGATCAATCACCACGTATTTTACAGACTTACGTTGATAAGTATAAGTAATGTGCACTAAACCATCGGATGCCTGAATAATTGCCGGATACGAATATTCACCTTCCTGACGCTCCAATGTCATTACCGGATTCCAGTTTTTGCCATCATTTGAAATGGCTAGATTTAGCAAATTTCTTCCTCTGGGGAAACCTCCGGCGCGGGTCGTATGGTTGTATATTACAAGTTGTCGTCCGTCGGCCAAAGTAACGGCATCGGTTCCTGAGTTTGGATTGGGAAGTCGGGTTGAACTCATTTTGCTCCATGTTTTACCACTATCTTCCGACCAACTTTGCGAGACCACTTGTTCGCGGGTTCTGCACAAAACCTGCATTTTTCCATTGGGATATGTTAAAATACTTGGCTGAATGGCATCGAATTCAACACCATCGTTAATTGGGCCAACAACCTCCCATGTTTTACCTAAGTCTTTTGTCAGCTCAAAATGAACCTTCCATTTTGTATCTCCATCAACTACAATTTCAGAACTGGAAGGACAAATAATTATACCATTTTCCAGCTGAATTGGTTTATTTTTTACCGGCCCCAGTAGCTGCCCAACTTTATCATTTTCACCTAGTTTCACTGGCTTCGACCAGGTTCGTCCATTGTTTTCTGAAGTCGTTAACATTCCCCACCATTGGCGCGGATCTGGCCCAACTTTGTAAAAAAGCATCAGTGGTCCATTTTTAGGTTGAAAAAGCACCGGATTCCAGCAAGGGTATCTCAATGTATCATTCTGATAACCATCTACCACTTCCACCGGTTTCGACCAACTGCCATCCAGATTCATTGAAAGCCAGATTCCCACATCGAAATGTTTCTCTCCGGTGCCTCCAAACCAAGCAGCAATTATTCCGTCTTCTACTTCAACAAGAGTTGAGGCATGACATTCGGGAGTTGGTTTTCCATCCAACGGATAAATCAATTCGCCTTTTAAATATGCCATATCACTAACTTTAACCAATTCAGGAATATCGTATTTATGTTGTGCTGTACACGACGAAACAAGAACAATAATAAACAGCACAAATACGAAACTTTTTATCGACTCAAATTTATTCATAATCATAATTTTATAATTAATATTCCGAAATCTCACTTACATATATTTCTATAAACCTGAAAGATATAAATTAGTTTTCCGATTCTAAAACAACTATTGAATTCTCTTTGATTACAAAAATCCGGACTTCAAATAAATCTTCCTTTTCCACAATTTCAGATTCAATATCAGTTGAACTTTTAACTACTGGCGTCCCATTCTTTTTATTCCACAAAATAGTTTGACTACCCGGCTGAGAAACAGCATATTCAAACCTTTTGTTTTGCAAAACCGCGGAAGTTATTTCCGAAGTAGAAGAAATCATGCAAATTCCTGAGTCCCCGTTTGGAAGAACAAAAACTGCCACACTCGATTCTTTTTCATTAAATGAAAACGAAAGATATAACTCCTTCTCTTCAACTGAAAATGGATGATTTATAACTGCCAATAATTTCTTTGAATTAATTTCCACTGAAAACTCCGATTCAAACGGGTTTTCCGAAAACATAATAATCTGTCCCGCAGCTTCTTTTTTGTTTACAATTGAATAAATTTCAGGTGAATCTCCAACTTTCCCAATTACTTGCGGATTTACATCAACCAAAAAAGGCAACACTTTTTTCGAAAGTTGAACTTGTTCTCCAATCCATTGTCGCTCTTTCTTTTTCATCAATTGCAAATTACCCCAAAAACCATGACCCGCCAGCAACGAATTATTAATATTATATTTCATCGAACCTTCCACATTCTGAGGATAATTTGCGTAAGTAAAAAGTTCCAAGGGAACAATTCCTGCAAATTCGTTGGCAATGGTTCGCATCGATTTTGTTCGAAATGATGTATAATCGTTATACCAACTTGCGCCATTATTCATCCAAAACATTTTTCCCTGGCTCAGTGGTGCCAAACCAACCATCACACGGCGTGCTTCGGTTACATCCATTTCAATAATTAGCTCCGGCTCATAATCGGTTAGAATTTCCATGGCGCGCACCACATAAATGGGCAACAGATATTCATACCGTGCCCTAATTTCCTCTGATGAATATTTATCGGAACCATGATCAAGATTGGACAGACTGCTGTAAAAAGTATTGATGGCATCCCACTTCATAAAACGGCAACCTTCGTCAATCCTGTTTTTACAATCATTAATAAACACATCAAAAAAATCGCTAACAAAATCGAATGCCGGATGATCCCACTGCGCCATAATTGGGTTTCCTTCAGAATCATCTATCACCCACTTCTGATTTTCATGATAACGCTGAGTCGTTGAATCGATTCCCATGGGAGAATACCAAAGCCCCATTTTTATTCCATGTTTATCAAGACGTTCCTTTATTGGTGCCAAACCTTCCGGAAATCTTTCGTTGTTTGGATACCAATCACCCTGGGTATTGTTCCAGCCATCGTCTAACACAAAAATATCCACGCCCAACTCAGCTGCATTTTCAATCTCTTCAAAAATGCGTTCGTAAGTTAAAATACCACGCAGTGGTTTTGTTTTATCTTGGCGTTGCAATCCCCAGGTATTGTAATAAAACTCAGGTTCTCGCGAAGCTGGTTTTTCACAAATCTGATTGAAAAGATAATTACGAATCATTTGCTTTCCATCTTCCAGGTCGCTTCCAGTATAAAATCCGGTGGCTGTCCAAACGGTTGAATACGGATGATTTAAATCAATAATTTCTCCATCCAAATATCCACCCCTTAAAATATCTATTGCAACATTTATATTTTCGTCTGTCTTCTGACTAGAAATTCCAATAAATTTAAAATCCTCCGCTTCGATAGGAAAATTAAAAACTCCTTTTGTTCCTTGCATGGCATCGTTAATTAAATTGCCGCTGCCCAATTTTTGTTTATCAAACATGCCGTTTAAATCGTCTTGCGAAGCATGTTCGTACGCCGTTAACCAGCTTATTTTTTCATTCGACACAATCGAAATTGGTCCTTTTACAGTTTCCCATTCATTGGAAACAGTTGATTGAATAACATCGGGATAATACATGTGATTTCCCTTTTCTTTATCACCGAAAGTTATTGGCTTTTTCTCGAAACTGGCAATTCGAATCTCGGTAGATTCAACCGGATTATTCGCTCTGTTTTTAATGGAATAGGAAGGAAAACGAAAGTGCAATTCTCCATCTATTTTATTTAAACTGAAAGATTTTAGATTGCTTTTTAACTCCAACTTCTCTCGCATTAATGTTGAGTTGGGAAAAATTTGCTGATACACAAGCAACTGCAAACCCGCCACATTATCTTTTACTCCTTCAAAAACAAAAAGGTATTCAGTCCCTTCATTCTCCATTTTTCGTGTTGAATGACTTTTAAAAATCCAAAGTTTATCGTTGGATGAAACGAGTTGATTATTAATTACAAATTCAAAAAATGGAACAGATTCAGCACTTGTTACAACTTCAGAATTTGATTTTAAAAGATATTCAACTGTAATTTTATCAGCGCTTTTTTTATTGAAAAAAAAGGTTTTAGAAAATTTCTCGTTTTCAATTGGTAATTTATCAATTAAATTTGATGAACAAGAATTAAAAAGAGAAATTGATACGATTGATAATCCGAATAAAAATAACTTCATTTCAGGCTTTGGTTTTTATTTTAATGAATAAAGATAATGCTTTATTCTGTTTACCCCACATTAAGAAGTTGTATTCGTATTCATTTTTATTTGGTTCAGAATGGTCGCTTATTGGCATAAAACTTTAATTTTGCGTTAATTCAAATCAAATGAAAAAGAAACTTAAAGAAATATCAGGATTTTTTAAATTTGAAAAATTTAGAAACGATAAACGGGTAATCGTATTTTCCGTATGTTTTCTTATTGCAACCGTTCTATGGTTTTTAAATGCATTGAGCAAAGATTACTCAACTACTATTTCGTATCCGGTAAAATATGTTTCGGCTCCCGTTAATCAGTTTCTCTCGAATGAGCCACCTGCAAAATTATTTCTTAAAGTTAATGCGCATGGTTTTACTTTACTGCGTTATAAATTAAGCTTGTCGTTTTCGCCAGTAATATTAAACTTAACAACCATCACCAAAAACCTCGATCAAGATTCGCAGGGATACATGGTAAACACAAATAGTTTAATTGGCAGAATCTCGGATCAGATTAGTAGTGAAATCTCAGTTAATGATATTGAACCTGATTTTATACGATTAAAATTAGATAGCCTTGTTACCAAACTTGTTCCCATAAAACCAATCTATGAGTTAAGTTTTAAACCTCAGTCCGATTTAAAAGAACCGGTCTCCATTACTCCTGAACAAGTGAAAATTACAGGTTCGGCCTCAGTGTTAGATACAATCAATTCCCTTCAAACAAAGAAAAAAATATTTGAAAAGTTGGATTCCGATGAAGAATATTCAGTTGAAATTCTTCATCCGGAAAATACTACCATTAATCAAAAGAAGGTTACAATTCAGATTCGGGTAGAAAAATTTACAGAGAAAGAGTTGAGAATACCAATTCAGGTTCAAAATAAGCCGGAGAATGTCAACATCAAACTTTTCCCTTCCGAAATAAAACTTACATTTTTGGTGGGTTTAAGCAGATTTGAAGATATTACTTCAGCAGATTTTAAAATTTTCGTAGATTATAAAACGATAACATCAACCAACGAAAATTTAAAGGTTTACATCCAAACATACCCATCATTTGTTCAATCACAAAGATTTTCACCGGAAAACGTGGAATATTTAATCGAAACAAATTAATAAACAACATTAAAAAATGACATTAATAGTTGGAATTACCGGAGGAATTGGCAGCGGAAAATCAACCGTCAGCCAGGTTTTCAAGCTTCTGGGAACTCCTGTTTTCGAGGCTGATGTTATTGCAAAAAAATTGATTCACTCGAATTCTGTAATTAAAACCGGATTAGTTAACCTATTCGGAGAAGATATTTATACCACGGAAGGATGGATTGACCGAAAAAAACTTGCCACAAAAATTTTTAATGATGACATTCAACTGGCAAAAGTAAATGCACTTGTTCATCCTGTTGTTAGGAAAGAATTTAAGGAATGGGTTAAACAACAAAAAACGGAGTACGTTATTCACGAAGCAGCAATTTTGTTTGAAAGTGGGTTTTACAAAATGATGGATTTTACAATTCTCGTTTCCGCGCCCGAAATTCAAAGAATTAAGTGGGTGATGAAGAGAGACAACATAACGGAAAAACAGGTTAAAGAGCGAATTGCAAAACAGTGGACCGATGAACAAAAATACAAATTGGCTACGGTTGAAATAAAAAACAATAATCGGGATTTATTAATTCCTCAAATAGTAAAAATTGATACTCAATTAAAAAAATATGGCAAAATTTGGTAAATGGATAGGGGGCGGATTAGGTTGGGCTTTTGGTGGTCCAATTGGCGCAATTATAGGTTTTACGGTAGGCTCGATGTTCGATGGTGGAAAAGGACAATCGCAAACAGGAAGAGGCACAGGTGTTTCCGGACGTACAACAACAGGAGGGTATGTAATGAGTTTGCTGGTGCTTGTTGCAGCAGTTATGAAAGCCGATGGGAAAGTATTAAAATCGGAATTAGATTATGTAAAGAAATTTATGGTTCATAATTTTGGTGAAGCATCGGCAGTTGAAGCGATAAAATTGTTAAAAGATTTGTTGAATCAAACCATTCCGGTTGATGATGTTTGCCAACAAATTAGACAAAACATGAACTCATCAGCAAGACTCCAATTGGTACATTTTTTATTTGGAATTGCACAAGCCGATGGACAAATAGATGCAAGCGAACTGAAATTAATCACACATATTTGTGAAAGAATGGGTATCAGCAGCGGCGACTTTGCATCCATTCAAGCAATGTTTATTCCCAATACAGAATCTGATTTTAAAATTCTTGAAATTGAGCGCACTGCCACAAACGAGGAATTGAAAAAAGCGTATCGTAGAATGGCAATGAAATTCCACCCTGATAAAGTGAGTCATTTGGGAGAAGAATTTCAGAACGCTGCCAAAGAGAAATTCCAAAAGGTAAATCAAGCATACGAGAATATTAAGAAAGAGAGGAATGTGGCTTAAGGAAGTCGCAGTTCGTAGTCTCAGTTTGCAGCAATTAAAGCAAATAAAATGAGAATAATATCGACAAATATTGGAGAAGCCAGAACCGTTTTGTGGCAAGGGAAAGAAGTGAAAACCGGAATTTATAAATATTCGGTTGATGAATCCATTTATCTGGGAACGGAAGATGTTGATAACGATGACGTGGTAGACAGGAAATACCACGGAGGTGTTGACAAAGCATGTTATTTATATTCTGCTGACCACTACGAATATTGGAAAACATTACATCCAAATGTAAAAATGCCATGGGGAATGTTGGGTGAAAATATTACGGTGGAAGGTTTGCACGAAACGGAAATAAACATCGGCGATATTTTTAAAATTGGAGATGCTGTTGTTCAGGCAACACAACCTCGTCAACCCTGTTATAAATTAGATATTCGTTTTAATGCCAGCGGATTGGTTAAACAATTTATCGACTCCGGCTTTCCGGGAGTTTATGTTCGGGTACTGAAAAATGGAAATGTTAAATCCGGTGATTCGATGGAAATCATTGAACGGCAAAATACTTTGTCGATTCAAAAGGTTTTTCAACTTATTTATGCAACTGAATTTGAAAAAGATGCAATTAAAACAGCTGTTAACAATCCCTTTATTGCTGAAAGTTGTAAAAGAGATTTGTTGAAAAGATGGGGAGAGCAATTGTGAAGAGCAAAAATTCTATAGCAAGACAAAAATTATAAGATTAACACTAGTTCGACCTAAGAGAAACATATAAAGAATGGAATAATAATGGATTTTTATAATGCGGGCGTGTCAAAATTCCGTCAATTGGGCAAACCCGTTACTATGAAAAAACGCAAAGGTTAATTTTGACTTGATTTTTCTTTGCTTCGTTTCTTTTCATCAAGGAAAAGAAATGAAGTGGGGCTTGGGGCAAAGCCCCGACCAACCAGGTAAACAGTTAGTTAATAATATTGCATCCAGTATTAAGTAACTTTTCTAACTTCGAACTCACATTAAATTATAATCCTATTTATTAGCCTCCTTAAATTCTTTAGAATAACAGCTGCTTAAAAACAAGAAATTATTTTTCCCCATTTCCATGACACAATTTTTACATCCAATGACAATGAGCCTCTTACATGAAATATTTTTGTGGTAAATAGTATTAATTAACTTTTAAACTTTACTGTTGTAAATCTTTCACGCACAAAAACAGAAAACTTTAATCAAAACAAAATCTTCTTCCATAAAAATTTTGGCACTTTTTATGAAACCTTCTTTAACCAAATACTGTAAAATTTATTTTAGGACTCAATCTTGCAAATTAGCTGTTTAAACAGCACTTTATATTTTACATTCTAACCAAAAAATCGACAACCATGCCGGTAAAAAAATTAAAAGCTTTTCTTAATGAAAACAATGTAAAGTATGTAACCATAAGGCATTCCAGTGCATATACAGCTCAGGAGATTGCTGCAAAATCGCATATCAAGGGGAAGGAATTTGCAAAAACGGTAATTATAAAAGTTGAAGGAAAAATGGCGATGGCAGTTTTGCCGGCATCGTACCAGTTGGATTTTAAGCTTTTAAAACAACTTTTTGGAACATAACAAGTAACGCTGGCTACTGAAGCGGAGTTTACGTACTTTTTCCCCGATTGCGAAGTAGGCGCCATGCCACCGTTTGGAAACCTCTACGACATGGAAGTGTTTGTGGCCGAATCGTTAACCGAAGACAACGAAATTGCCTTTAACGCCAGGACTCATTCCGAAATGATAAAATTAAGTTATGAGGATTTTGAACAGTTGGTTAAGCCAAGAGTATTAAAGTTTTCAAAAAAAGCTGTTTCTTTTCCGCACGATCCGGAAGAAAGGTGGGTAGAAGATTATTAGGATTAAATAAGTTTAATCCTAAATTTTCAAAATATAATGGATACAAAACGATAGCATTAATCATCCATCCAGGTATTTGATTCTTTTGTACACAGCCTTTTTTATAATCCATTGCCATGACACAATTTTTACACAACTTATACTTTCGTGTGACAATGAGCTTCTTATAACGAATAAATTTTGACTATGTAGTTAAATTTTATTCGGAAGAATTTGAAATGAGAAGTGGATTTTATTATATACCAGACTTTCTGAAATAATCAGGAAATTAAATTATCAAGTAAGGAATTTGAAATTCTGAAATACTTTATCAAACACGAGGAAGAAGCTGTTCACCGGCATGATTTATTAAATGAAGTTTGGGGCTTTAAATCCATGCCCACCACCCGGACAGTTGACAATTTTATTCTTGACCTCAGAAAAAAACTGGAGGAGAATCCTTCAAAACCTAAACTTATTATTAGTGTAAGAGAAATTGGTTACCGATTTAATTCATTCCAATTTTGATAAATAAACTTTTGAGTAAAATATCCTTTAAGCCGATTTTACATCGTCAGAAGCACACCCCTCGCGATACTCTGCAATAATTTCTTTTACCTGACTGGGAGCTACTCGTCCGAAAACTTTTCCGCCAACCGTAACTACAGGAGCTAAGCCACAAGCTCCAACGCAGCGCAAACAATTAAGCGAGAATTTTCCATCACCAGTTGATTCACCAACTTCTACTTTTAACTGGCGTTTAAATTCAGCCAAAACCTGCTCAGCACCTCGTACATAACAAGCCGTTCCCATACAAACTGATATGGGAAATTCGCCCTGCGGAATCATGGTAAAATAGCTATAAAATGTTACAACACCGTAAACCCGGGCAACCCCAACTTTTAATTCTTTTGCAATTACTTCCTGAACTTCTGCCGGAAGATATCCCAACTTCCCCTGAACTTTGTGCAACACATTTATTAGTTCACTCTCTTTATTCTCAAATTCTGCACAAATATCTTTGATAAGTTGTATTG